>JAFYWI010000013.1 GCA_017558105.1 Clostridia bacterium
AGTTACTTGCCTAACGCAAAAGGTAGGGTAATTAGCCAAGAAGCGTCTTCTATACTAAATTCTATGTTAGAAGAAGTTGTAACTTCTGGTAGTGGTAAAAATGCTTATATTGAAGGTTATAGAGTTGCAGGTAAAACAGGTACGGCACAAAAATTTAATAACGGCATTATTGCCGTTGGTAAATACGTTTCTTCTTTCGTAGGATATTTTCCTGCCAATAACCCAAAATATCTTGCACTTGTTGTTATAGATGAACCTACTGGGCAATATTACGGTAGTACGGTTGCCGCACCTTATGCAAAAACTGTGTTTGAAGGCATTATTAACGCTAAAAAAATTCAACCATATATATAGGAGAAAAAATGAAGTTAAAAAAACTAATTAGCAGCCTTAAAGTAAAAAAAATTATAGGTAACGTAGACATAGATATTACAGAAATTTTTATAGATAGCAAGTCTGTAACAAAAAATAGCTTGTTTGTGTGTATTAAAGGTAAACGCATAGATTCGCACTCGTTAATTAAGCAAGTAGAAAATTTTGGTGCTGTTGCAGTAATTACAGAAAGCAAATTAGATACAAGTTTAACGCAAATTATAGTAGAAGATTGTAGGTTAGCGTTAGCCTTAGTTAGTGCTGAATATTATGGCAACGTTTACGAAAAAATGAAAATAGTTGGGGTTGTTGGAACAAACGGCAAAACCACAACTTCGCACGTAATTAAAAACGTTTTGCAAAAAAACGGCATTAAATGTGGGGTGATTGGTACTATTGGTTCTTATTATACTGGCAAAAAAATAGAAAATAATTTAACTACGCCAGACCCTTTAGAATTACATAAAATACTAAAAGATATGTACGATAACGGTGTTGAAATTGTAATAATGGAAGTTTCTGCCCACGCTATAGCATTAAAAAAGGTAGAAAATATTAAGTTTGAAGTGGGCATTTTTACTAATTTTAGCCAAGACCATTTAGATTATTTTTCTTCTATGGAAGAATATAAAAATGTTAAAAAAAGTTTTTTTAAAAATTGCAAATGCATAATTGCTAATAGTGACGACGAAGTAGGTTTAGAAATAATTAAAGAAAATAAAGGGGTTATATCTTACGGAATAAATAATCCAAGCGACGTATTTGCAATTAACTTAAAGTGCCGTTTGTTAAATACGTCTTTTGTAGTAAATTTATTTGACCAAGTTTATAACGTAAACACAACTTTAATGGGTGAGTTTAACGTTTATAACTTGTTGTGCAGTATGACGGTCTGTTCTATTTTAGGGGTAAAATTGGAAAACGTTGTAAAATATACGAGCGAAATAGAAGGTGTTAGTGGCAGATTAGAACTAATTAGCGCAAAGAAACCTTACGTTTTTATAGATTATGCACATACACCAGACGGGCTTGAAAACGTGCTTAAAACACTTAAATCTTTAACGAAAGCAAGGGTGATTTGCGTGTTTGGTTGTGGTGGCAATAGAGATTGTGGCAAAAGGGCTAAAATGGGTGAAATAAGTGGAAAATTTGCCGATTTTACGGTAATTACTTCCGACAACCCAAGGTTTGAAGAACCTATGGATATCATTTACGAAATAGAAAAAGGAATATTAAAAGAAACTAAAAATTACGTTGTGGTTCAAGATAGGGTTGAAGGGATTAAATATGCCTTAAGCGTGGCGCAGAAAAACGATATAGTTTTAGTTGCCGGCAAGGGTTGTGAAAATTATCAAGAAGTTTTGGGTATAAAACACGTTTATAACGATAAAACTACTATTGAAAATTTATTAAAAATTTAAGTAAATTAGTATGAAAATATTTTTTATTGCAACGTTAGTTTCGCTACTTTTCACGGTAATTTTGGGTAAACTAACTATTCCTATTCTTAAAAGAATAAAAGCAGGACAAACAATACTGCATTATGTAGAAACACATAAAAATAAAAACGGTACGCCAACTATGGGTGGACTGTTTTTTATAATTAGTGCTATTATTACCTTTTACCTAATGGGTGGTAGGGGTAGGCTAGCGTTAGTTGCGTGTTGCATTGGTTTAGCATTTATGTTGGTTGGCTTTATAGATGATTTTATTAAAATTAAACACAAAAAAAACGAAGGACTAAAGCCTTACCAAAAAATACTTTTTCAACTTTCTATTTCTTTAATAGCAGGCTTTTTTGCTTACGTAAATAAAATTACAATATTCTACTTGCCTTTTTCTAAAAACGTTGTAGATTTAGGTGTTTTTACAATTCCACTTGTAGCACTAATATTTATAGCAATTACAAATAGCGTAAACCTAACTGATGGACTAGATGGACTTGCTTCTGGTGTTTCTTGCATTTATTTAATTTTTATTTCAATAATTATATCTTTACAAACTTCACTATTCACAAGCATAGTTAACTTAAATGAAGAATACGTTAATTTGGTGCTACTATCTTCTTCGCTAGTAGGTGGCATTTTAGGATTTTTAATTTTTAACGTTAGCAAAGCAAGTGTATTTATGGGAGATACAGGCTCTCTTTCATTGGGTGGTTTTTTAGGTAGCATAAGTATTTTTTCTTCTAATTCTTTGTTTATTCCTATATTAGGAATAATGTTCGTAATATCAAGCATATCGGTAATTGTACAGGTTTTATATTATAAAAAAACTAAAAAAAGAATAATTTTAATGGCGCCAATTCATCATCATTTTCAATTAAAAGGATATAGCGAAAGTAAAATTTCATTTATATATTCTTTAATTACAGGGGTAATGGGAACGCTTGCAATATTGTCTTATATTTAAGGGGGTATTATGTACATAAAAGAACAAAAATTTTTAGTTGTTGGTGCATCTAAAAGTGGTGTTGCCGTAGCCAATTATTTACTTGGAAAATGTAAAGAGTGTTACGTTTTTGAAGAATTACAAACGGAAAATATAGTAAACACCTTAAAAACTTTAACTGAAAAAGGCGCAATAGTTATAACTACTATTAGCGAAGAAGTTTTAAGCAATATAGACGTTGTAATTTTAAGCCCAGGCGTTCCAATAAACCACGAAATAGCCGTGCTAAGCAAAAAGTTAGGCAAAAGAATTATGGGAGAGTTAGAATTTTCTTTGTTAAGGTTTAACCCACCACTCGTTGCTATTACAGGAACAAACGGCAAAACTACAACCGTTTCTTTAATAGATAATATATTAAAAGAAGCACGTTTAGAATATGAAGTCGTTGGAAATATTGGTATTCCATTGGCAAGTAAAATAGAAAGTTCAACTAAAAACACCCTTTTGGTTGCAGAAGTTTCTAGTTTTCAACTTGAAACGTTAAACCACCTTTTGCCACATATAACTTGCATATTAAATATTTCGCCAGACCATTTAGAAAGACATTATACTATGGAAAATTACGTTTTTCTAAAAAAGAAAATATTTAAAAACCAACAATGCGATGACTTTGCCGTGCTAAATTACGACGACGATTTAGTTAGAGAATTTAAAGAAGAAATAAATTCTAAAATTATTTGGGTTTCGTTAAAAGAAAGTGTTAAAGGCGCTTACTTAAAAGAAGGTAAACTATATTATTTTAACGAATATATTATGGACGTAGAAAACCTTGCCTTAATAGGCGAACATAACGTATATAATTCTTTATTTGCAATAGCCGTTTGCAAAATTTTAGGTATTAATAACGAAGTAATAGTTTCTGCACTAAAAACTTTTAAGGGGGTAAAGCACAGAATTGAACTAGTTGCAGAAAAAAACGGCAAAAAGTATTTTAACGATTCTAAGTCTACTAATACTGCATCTTCAATAGTGGCGTTATCTGCAATGCAAGCACCTACAGTTTTAATACTTGGTGGTAGCGAAAAAGGTGAAAATTACGATAATTTGTTTGAAAAAATTAAACTAAGCGAAATAAAGCACGTTGTTTTAACGGGCGCTTCTAGGCTAAACATGCTAAATTGTGCTACGAAGCACGGTGTTAATAACGTTACCGTAACCGAAAGTTTTAGCGTTGCCGTTAACGTTGCTAATATGGTTGCTAAAGAAGGCGAAAACGTACTTTTAAGCCCCGCTTGCGCTAGTTTCGATAAGTTTAGTGGGTACGAAGAACGTGGCGAAGAATTTATTAAACTTGTGGGAGAATTACAAAGTTGAAAGAAAAAATATTAGATTTTTCGTCTGCGAAAAAAGGTGATATTCTTTTGCCTATCGCAGTGGTATTTCTTTCGTTAATAGGCATTGTTTTTATTTATTCTGCAAGCAATTATTCTGCAAACTCAACGTATAAAGACCCTTTTTATTTTGTTAAAAAACAAGCAATAGGTATAGCGTTAGGAATTGTTGCTTTAATTTTTACAAGTAATTTAAACCTAAACGTACTAAAAAAATTAAACGTACCAATAGCAATTATATGTATTATTTTGCTATTGTTGGTTTTTGTTCCGGGAATAGGTGTAGAAAACTATGGTGCTAGGCGCTGGATAGGGTTTGGTGGGTTTACTTTACAGCCTTCTGAAATAGCAAAGTTTTCGCTAATACTTTTTTCTGCTTGCTACGTTAGTAAACACCCAAACAAACTTAAAACCTTTATAGGAATAATGCCGATTTTAGCCTATGGGTTAACACTTTGTCTACTAATTATTTTAGAGCCTAATATGTCTATAACGGTGTGCGTAGTTTTACTTATGATAACTTTACTTTTTGTAGGTGGCATGAGAATAAAGCATCTTATAATTTTAATTGTTCCTACATTTTTAGTAGGAGTATTTTTAATTATTTCTGCTCCTTATAGATTAGATAGGCTAGCGGCCTTTCTTAACCCTTGGTCTAGCCCTAAGGGCGAAGGTTACCAACTAATACAATCTTTATATGCACTTGGTTCTGGTGGATGGTTTGGCGTAGGGCTATTTAATTCAAGGCAAAAGTTTGCATTTTTACCTTTTTCGGAAAGTGATTTTATACTTTCTGTAATAGGTGAAGAAATAGGGTTTGTTGGGTTATTTTTCTTTTTTCTTTTACTTGGTTTTATTATTTATAGGGGCTTAAAAATTGCATCTAACGCAGAAGATATTTTTAGTTTCGTTTTAGCCGTTGGGATTACAATGATTTTTGGTATTCAAACGGTAATTAACGCACTTGTTGTTACTGGCAGTATTCCACCAACGGGGCTACCATTACCACTCGTTTCAAGTGGTAATACTTCAATAATTATTTTTATGGCAGAAATGGGTTTACTTTATAATATATCTAAAAGGCGTAAATTAACTTTTTAACAAATTTAACCATACAATAAATTATCTAATACGGGGGATTTTGTATGGAAAAATTTATAATAAACGGTGGCAAAAAATTAGAAGGTAAAGTGGAAATAGAAAGCGCAAAAAATGCCGTATTACCTATTATGGCTGGCGCTATTTTAACAGATGAAGAAGTTATAATACGAAAATGCCCCAAAATTGCAGACGTTTTTAATATGATTAAAATTTTAGAAAGTTTAGGTGTAAAAGTTTTATGGCAAGAAAATAATTTATTAATAAATGCTTGCACGATAAATAAAGCTGAAATTTCTAAAAACCTAACAGAAGCATTGCGCTCTTCAATCTTTATGCTTGGAGGGCTTTTATCACGTTTTAATAAAGCAAAAATAAGTTTTCCGGGTGGGTGTAAAATAGGTAAAAGACCAGTTGATATACATATAGAGGGTTTGCAAAAATTAGGGGTTAGCGTAGAAGAAACGGAAGAAGATTTAATTTGCGCTGTAGATAAAGTAAAAAACGAAAAAGTATGTTTAAGGTTTCCTTCCGTTGGTGCAACTATAAATTTAATATTTGCATCTATATTTTGTAATGGAAGTGTAGAATTAATTAACGTTGCAAGAGAACCAGAAATAGTTAATTTAATAGATTTCTTAAATAGTTTAGGCGCAAAAATTTATGGTGGTGGAAGTAGTAAAATAGTAATAAAAGGGGTTAAAAAACTCCACGGTGGAGAGTTTACCCCAATATTTGATAGAATTGAAGCAGATACCTTTGTGTTTGCAACAATAATGACGGGCGGAAAATTGGAAATTTATAACAGTTTTTACAAAAATATTTATTCTTTACGCAATAAATTTTTTAATAACACTTGTAAAGTGGGGTATAAAAATGGTATAATATGCATAAAGGCAGACTGTAGTTTTAAGGGTATAAAAATATCAACCGGGCCTTACCCAAATTTTCCTACTGACTTGCAGTCTCAATTAACAACACTCTGTGCCGTAGCAAACGGAAATTCCGTTATAAAAGAAACGGTTTTTGAAAACAGGTTTTTATACGTTGAAGAACTAAAAAAACTTGGTGCAAAAATAAAAGTTAATAATAACACGGCGTTTGTTAAAGGTGTTAAAAAACTTGTTGGGGAAGAAGTTAATGCAACAGACCTACGTGGTGGGGTAAGTTTAATTTTGGCAGGGCTTGTTGCAGAAGGCCAAACAAATATAAATAATATTTATCATATCCAACGTGGGTATGCCAACATAGAAAATAAGTTTTCTATGCTTGGTGCAAATATAAAAAAGGAATTTATAACTTAAAATGAAAGGTAAAAAAATTTTCGTTAGTTTAATATCTATTTTGTTTGCATTTTTAATGGCGTTATTATCTTTTTTTGCATTTACGTTAAAAAGTGTAAACGCAGTTTATTCTGCTGGCGAAAACACAAGTGAATACATAGATACAACCTTAAAAGAAAAATTAAATAAGGTTTGCGGGCAAAATCTTTTGTTGTTAGATTTGCAAACTGTTAAAAATATTGTTGAAGAAAACCCTTATTTAGAAGTAGTTTCAATAGAAAAACAACTTCCAAACGATATTAATGTTGAAGTTAAAGAGCTTAAAGAAGTTTATTATTTAGACTATAACAATAAAACTTATGTTTTAGCAGAAGATGGCAAGGTTTTAAGCGAAGTTGCTTTTGGGACAAGGGATAGAATGCACATTGCACTAAATGTAGGCAATCTTACTATTTCTTCAATTCAGTTAGGTAAAAAGATTGTAACTAACAACAACGAAGTTTTGTCGTTAGCCTTTTCATTGGCAAAGAATGCTGCATTAACGAACTGTATTAAAAACATGGAAATTCTTACATATATAGATTTTTCTGCAGAAAATGGTGCAAAAATTCAAGCGAACGTTGTTTTTGATACTTATACTGGTGTTCAAATAAAAATTGTAGAGATTTTTAAGCATGGCGAAGGAAAAACTGAAGTTGCATTTGCTTTTTACAATGCTAATATAGAAAGTACAGATTATTATAAAACTTTTAAAATTATAAGCGTAATACTTCAAGACGACGGAGTTTTGGTTCCGTTTTGGGATAGTAGTGTTGGCGAATAACTAAAAAGGGTGATAGTATGCAAAAGAAACAAGTTGCCGTTATAGACATAGGCTCTTCTAAAATAACAGCAGGTCTATGTGAAAGGGGAATAAACAAAACCTTTATTATTAAAGGAAAATTTAATTTTGAATACGATGGTTTTGGCTTAGATGGTTTTTACGACGTTGCTCAGTTCACGAAAACGTTAGAACAAGCAATACAATCGTTAAAGAATTCTGCCGGTTCAAAACTAAACTGCGTTTACATTGGCGTGCCAAGTGCTTTTACTAAAGTAGTAGTAAAAAATAGCCAAATTTCTTTTTCTAAAAAGAAAAAAATTACAGGTGAAGATATAGATGCACTTTTTGATTCTGCTTTTTTAGTTCCTTCCGATAGTTATGCGTTAATAAATCGTTCGGCTATAGTTTATGAATTAGATGATTTTCGCCAGCTTGCAAATCCAATAGGTAATTATAGCGAAATATTAAAAGGCAGGCTTTCTTTCGTTCTTTGCGAAAACGATTTTTATAATTTAGTAAAATCCGTTTGCAATAACTTAGGTGTTCAAAAAGTAGAATGTGTGTCTTCTGCGCTATGCCAATCTTTATATTTAATAGAACCAGAACTAAGAGACAGAATAGCCATTTTATTAGACGTTGGCTATATTTCTACAACACTTATGGTTATTCAAGGCGACGGAATTATATTGCAAAAAACCTTTGAATATGGTGGTGGCTACGTTTCTGGAATGCTTGCAGAAAAATTTGATTTAGACTATTTAGATGCAGAAAAACTAAAGAAAAAAGTTAGTTTAAGTGCAAGAAAAAGTGCCGATTCTTTTGAAACGATAGACGATTTAAGCGATAGGTATTTTAATTCGTTAGAAGTTAAAGAAACGGTTAAATATAGTTTAGATACTCTTTGTGAAAGCATTGCCGAAACTATTGCAGATTTTGGCTACGTTTTACCAGATTACGTTCCATTGTTGTTAACTGGTGGTGGCATTACTTTTATTAGGGGTGCAAAAGAACATATTTCTAACAGATTAGGCTATATCGTAGAAGTTGTTGCTCCAAAAGTTCCAATGTTAAATAGCCCAACAGAATCTTCATTTTTATCTCTATGCGATGTAGTTTTAGAGCATAATAATTATTAATTTAAGGAGAAAATTACATATGTTTTTAGAAAGCGATTTTAAGTTAAATTCAGCAGTAATTAAAGTTATGGGTATTGGTGGTGGCGGTTGCAATGCCATTAATAGTATGATAGAAAGTAATATTTCTAGTGCTGAATTTATTTCGGTTAATACAGATAGCCAAGCCTTAATGTTATCTAAGGCAGAAAGTAGAATTCAAATTGGCGAAAAACTTACAAAAGGTTTAGGCGCAGGTAGCGACCCAGCCGTTGGTGAAGCCGCTGCAGAAGAATCTAAAGAAGCAATAGAAAATATTTTAAGAGGCACAGACCTATTATTTATTGCCGCTGGTATGGGTGGTGGTACTGGTACTGGTGCTGCTGCCGTGGTTGCTCGTATTGCAAAAGAATTAGGTATTTTAACAATTGCAGTCGTTACTAAACCTTTCTCTTTTGAAGGTAGAGTTAGAAATGCAAACGCTATTAAAGGTATTGCAAATCTAAGAAAATACGTAGATACTTTAGTTATAATTCCTAACGATAAACTATTACAATTCTTACCAAAGCAAGTTTGTATGTTAGACGCGTTTAAGGTTGCAGACGATATGTTAAAGCAAGGTATCGTTGGTATTGTAGAATTAATTGCTACGCCATCGCTAATCAACCTAGACTTTGCAGACGTAAAAACCGTTATGCGCGCACAAGGGCTTGCTCATATGGGTATTGGTAGGTCTAAAGGCGATAGTAGGGTTATAGAAGCCGTTCGCCAAGCCGTTTCAAGTCCTTTATTAGAAACTACTATTGAAGGTGCTAAAGCCGTTATTTTGAACGTTACTGGTGGCAGAGACTTAATGCTTAGTGAAGTAAACGAAGCCGCTGTTTTAGTGCAAGGCATTATAGATGGTTCTGCAAATATTATATTCGGTGCAACCATTGACGAAAATATGAACGAAGAAGTTAAAATTACCATTATTGCAACGGGTTTTACACAATCACAACAAACTGAAAATCGCATTGAAAGAACTGTTGAACAACCTAAGCAAGAAGTTGAAGAAAGCAACGTTTTACCACTTCTAAAAGATATAGAAGAAAAAGAACAAGTTGAAGTTATAGAAGAGCCTATTCAACCAGTTGTTGAAGAAGTTAAAGTAGAAGAACCAGTAGCTCAAGAAGCACCAAAAGGAAGAGGTTTACCACCTTTTATGCAAAAACTATTCAACAGAAAATCTAAATAGTAAAAACATAATAAACAAAAGAGTGGAAGTTTTCCACTCTTTTGTTATATAAATAATCATCCCCACGTTGAACGTGGGGATGATTATTATTTTAAAAAATTTATTTAATTTTATTATAAGAAAATAGTAAAACGGTTAATACTTGTAATGGAATACCAATTAAAAATATAACCCAAAGTGTAATTGGTGGATTAGCAAGTGCATATAACAAAGTTAAATAAACTGATAAAAGCACCGTCCAAACCAAAAGGGAAGTTATAATTAAGTTGGTTAAAGATTTACCCCATATTGCCGTTAAAATTAATAAAATTAAGAACGTAATTGGTATTGCGTATATAAAAGAAAGCCAAGTATGTATAATGCCGGGGAATAATAAAGTAATAAAAGAATATGCACAAATGGCAACAAGCCAAACTAATATTGCAGAAAATAATGCTATTATAATTCTTTTTTTAGAAAGGTTTTTAATAGAATTTTTTTGTTTTTTAGGGTGTTCGCTTATAAGAAAGTCTATCGTAACGCCATAAAAATCTGCAATTTGTTTTAATACAGTTAAATCTGGTGTAGATTCGCCCCTTTCCCATTTAGAAACAGCCTTGTCGGAATAGTTTAATTTTTCGGCAAGTTCTGCCTGGGTTAAAGATAAAGATTTTCTTAGATTTATTAAATTTTCGCTTAAATTTTGTTTGATATCCATAAAAATTTACTCTCGTTACACTTATTTTAGCAAATTTTAATAAAAAAAGCAACAAAAATAGATTAAAAAAATTCAATTCTACAGTTGGTAGAGTTGCAAAAAATAATTCTATATTTCGTTTTTAATCTTTATAGCTGTAAATCTTATAAGTAGGTTGATTATTTTATACTAGTAAAATAAAATGTTATTAAAAGGAGAAATAATTTATGAAAATTGCAATATCAGCAGAAAGCACAGTAGATTTAACTAAAGATTTACTTAATAAATATAGCGTTTCTACAATTCCATTTAGCATATATTTAGGTGAAGAAAATAAGTTAGATGGTGAAATTAAAACGGAAGAAATTATAGATTACGTTAATAAATATAAAATCCTTCCTAAAACTGGGGCAGTTAACCAAGAAAGTTTTAAGGAACATTTTACTAACCTTCTAAGCGAATACGATGGTGTTATTCATTTTTCCTTGTCTTCGGAAATGAGCTCTGCCTACAATAATGCAGTAAGTGCATCTAAAGAATTTGATGGCAAAGTGTACGTTGTGGATACTAGAACGTTATCTACGGGCATTGCGCTATTATGTTTGTATGCGCATAATCTTGCAAAAGAAGGTAAAGAACTTAAACAAGTTTACGAAGAAGTTATTAAAAAAATACCAAAAGTACAAGCTAGTTTTGTATTAAATAGGTTAGATTATTTATATAAAGGTGGTAGGTGTAATAGTTTAGTGTATTTTGGTGCTAACATATTAAAAATAAGGCCACAGATAGTTGTTAAAGATGGCAAAATGATTTCTGGAAAGAAATTTAGGGGCAACTTTAATTACGTTGTAGATTGTTATTGTAAGGCTGTTTTAGAAGAAAACCCTAATCCAGATTTATCCGTTGCATTTTTAACATATACAACTGCAGAAGAAAGTGTTATTAATTGTACGTTGCAACACTTAAAAGATGCTGGCTTTAAGGAAATTTATATAACGCAAGCAGGTGGAACAATAACAAGCCATTCTGGAGAAAATTGTTTAGGAATTTTATTTATGAATAATTAGAAAATAAAATATAGGGCGGTAAAATTTACTGCCTTTTTGTTTTTTTGATTAAATTATAATAGACTAATCTTGTTAAAAGTAGTATAATTTTAATATAAAGCTTATTGGGTTTGATTATGAGAATTAGAAGAAGAAAACATCTTGAAGAAAGACTTGAAAAAATTAAAGACTATATTATTATTGCAGACAAAAAACAAGTTAACGTTTTAGAAGCGCTTAAAGATAAGAAATATATTGATTTTGCTAAAGAATTTGGCAATAATAACCCAATATGTTTAGAAATTGGCTGTGGAAAAGGTAAATTTATAATAGAAAAGGCAAAACAAAACCCTAACGTAAACTATATTGCCGTTGAAATGTTAGAAAACATTATTTTAATTGCTTGTGAAACTGCAAAAGAAGAAGGGTTGAAAAACGTTAAATTTATTAACTCTGGCGCAGAATATTTAAGAAGATATATAAAAGAAAATAGTATTAATGAAATTTACTTAAATTTTTCTCCACCATATCATAAAAACGGTTATGAAAGTAGAAGGCTTTCTAACGAAAGGTTTGCTAAATCATATTTTGAAATGTTAATTAATGGTGGTAAGTTAATACAAAAAACAGACGATAAAATTTTCTTTGACTACTCTTTTGAAAAGTTTTTAGAGTGTGGCTTTAAGGTTGTAGACGTTAGCAATGAACTTTATTTGCCAAACTCAACTAATATTATTACCGAATATGAAAGCAAGTGGCTTTCACTTAATATGCCAATATATTCTTTGCATGCAATTAAACAACTTAAATAAAAAAAGCACACCTTAAACTAGGTGTGCTTATTTATTGATAGGTTTAAAACAAAATTTTATCTTTTTTTATTAACTTTTAATTGAGACCACAATATAATTGCTATTTGACCAGGTACTCCAATTATAAAAATTGCCCAAGGATTGTATGCAAAAAAATAGAAATAAATGCTTAACAAACACGTCCAAACCAGTAGGGAAATTATCAAATAATTATACCTTCTTTTGCCCCAAATAGAATTAAATATTAATAAAACTACTAAAGAAAAGGGCACTGAGCATACGAATAAAAACCAGTTGTTAGTATTATTTAATAAAATTCCATATATGTATAAAACAGTTGCGATAAGCCATATTAACGAAACTGCTAATAAAGTAATTGCTAATTTATTATACCTATTTTGTTTGTTGTTATAAATTTTATCGTAATTATCTTCGTAATTTTCGTTAATAATGTAATCTACCGAAACTTCGTATAATTCGGCAAGTTGTTTAAGCACGTCTATAGGTGGCGTAGTTTCGCCGTGTTCCCATTTGGAAACCGTTTTATCGCTATAATTTAGTTTTTCTGCAAGTTCTGCCTGTGTTAGTTTACGTTCTAACCTTAATGCTGTTAAATTGCTTGCAATTATTTGTTTTGTTTCTTTCATATTTGTATTTTAGCACTTTTTTTATTAAAAATCAACATTTTCTACGCATTTTCTACACTTAGTAGAGTTTATTTTTTATGTCTCGGGGGTTGAGAATTTGTGTTGCGTATTTTTCAACCTTGATTTTTAATTTAGAGAGAACAAAAAACTTGTTTTAGTTTGTTGTTTGTAATAAAATTAAAGTGCAAGTATGTTGCAAAAATAAAATAAATAAATTTTATTACTCACTTGGAGAACTTATGGCAAACAATAATTTAAAAGAAATTCCAATTGTTTTTTCAGTTGACGATAACTATGCACCTTTTTTAGCAGTTGCGTTAACTTCTATTTTAGAAAATTCATCTAAAGAAAATTTTTATAAATTTTTTGTTCTTAATACTGGCATAAGCGAAGAACATATTAAAAGGTTAAGTGCTTATAATACACCCAACTCTTCTATTGAATTTGTAAACGTTGTAGATAGGCTTAACTCTATTTGTTATAAATTACATTTAAGAGATTATTATACGCAAACAATTTATTTTAGGTTTTTTATTCCGGCACTATTTTCGCAATACAAAAAAATTCTTTATTTAGATTGCGACGTTGTGTTATTACAAGACGTTGCTAGTTTATATAACGTTGAATTAGGCAATAATGTTATTGCAGCTATACACGAAGAAACAATGTCTAACGTAAAAGTTTTTGGCGATTATTCTGAAGAGTTTTTAGACGTTCCTAAAATGGAATATTTTAATTCTGGCATTTTATTAATTAATACAGAAAGATATATGGAATTAGATATTGAAGGTGGGTTTATTAAACTTTTAGCAGAACATAAATTTGAAGTTGCACCAGACCAAGATTATTTAAACGTTTTATGTTCTGGCAACGTTAAATATTTAGATATTGGTTGGAACAAAACTCCATTTAAGAATATTGAATTTAATAGAGAAGACTTAAAACTTGTTCACTACAAATTAAACTTTAAGCCTTGGCATTACGACGACGTTTTGTATGGTGAATATTTTTGGGATTTTGCTAGCAGAACTTCTTATTATAACGAACTTATTGATATGCAAAAATCGTTTACAGATTTAGACAAGAAAAATGATGAAATTGCATATAAAAAATTACAACAAACGGCACAAGACTATATCAATTGTGCAAGAAATTATAAAAAAATGAAGTTAGGGATTATATAATGCAATCTAACGAAAGGTTAAAAGTTTTAGAAAAAATTGAATATTTAGAAAAAACTTGCCAATGGGACAAAGACGTTGAAGACGACCCTATAACAATAGAACTAAAACCAGATAAGGTAGATTATTTATGTGAAAAGTTTGGTTCTAAATTAATTAATAAAATTGCTAACAGGGTGGCAATTAACCACTTTGAAAAGCAAATTAAAAAGGGCGCTTTTACTATTAAAGAAGTTCGTGGCTACGAAAATTATTTAAGCGTTAAGGGTGGCGCTATTTTAACTTGTAATCATTTTAGCCCTTACGATAACTATGCCGTTTATAGAACTATAAAAAAAGACCTTGGCCCAAGCAAATGCTTATATAAAGTTATTAGAGAAGGCAATTACACAAACTTTAAGGGGCTTTACGGCTTTTTATTTAAGCATTGCAACACTTTGCCACTTTCTAGTAACATTGTTACAATGAAAAAGTTTATGGGTGCGCTAAAGATTTTGCTTTCTCGTGGTGAAAAAGTTTTAATTTACCCAGAACAAGCAATGTGGTGGAATTATAAAAAACCAAGGCCAATGAAAAACGGCGCATTTCAATTAGCAGTTAAAAATAACGTTCCAATTATACCTATTTTTATTACCATGGAAGATAGCGATATTTTAGATGCAGATGGTTTTAATACTAAAATTTACACAATGCATTTTTTAAAGCCAATTTTTCCAAGGGCAGAGCTTTCGCAAAAAGATAATATAGAATTTCTAAAAGAAGAAAACTATAGGGTGTGGAAAGAAACGTACGAAGAAGTGTACGGCTTAAAATTGGAATACTTAAAGGAAGAATAATGTTATATTTAATAATTATTTTATCTGCAATGGCATTAATTTCAATAGTAAATATTCTGCTTAACCAAATTTTATTTAATTTAGAATTGTGGTATATTTTACTTGCCGTTGTTGTTAACACCGTTGCAGTAATTGCCATTTCTGGTTTATTTGCCTTTATAATTAGGCATCTTCTTCCAGCCAAATGGTTTTCTGCCGATAATAAGTTTTTTTTCGTTAGTAAAAAAGAGTGCAAGTTTTACGAAAAACTTGGCATAAAAAAATGGAAAGATAAGGTTTTAGAGCTTGGATTTTTTACTGGGTTTAGTAAAAGTAATATGCAAGATTCGGCTAATAAAGAATACGTAGAAAGGTTTATTTTAGAAAACAACTATGGTATGGTAGTTCACTTTGTTGGTATGGTAGTTAGTTTTTCTATAATATTTATTTATCCACTTAAATTTTGGTGGATGTTTGGTTTACCCGTAGCATTAGTTAGTATGTTTTTACATTTACTTCCATTTTGCATTTTAAGGTATAATTCTTGTAAATTACACAGGTTACGTCAATTAAATATTAGAAAAGAAAAACAAAAAAATAAAACTGAAGAAAATTAAAAAAATTATTAAACCGATATGCAAATATCGGTTTTTTTTGTCTTTACTTTTTTAAAATGTTAGATTATAATATATATAGTATTTATTTAGGAGCAATTATGAAATTTATTCATTGTGCAGACTTGCACTTAAATTCATATATGGAAAGTCTTCCTTTAGAAGTTTCTTATAAAAGAAGGGAAGAAGTTTTACGCACCTTTGAAAAAATGTGTGAATATGCCGTTATTAACAACGTTACCGCAGTTATTATTGCAGGCGATTTTTTTGATAAAAACACAGTTTCAAAACAATTATTGCAACGTGTAAAAAATGCAATTACTAAGGCTAGTTACGTAGACTTTTTATATTTACTAGGTAACCACGATAGTGAAGTTTTTAACAGGTTAGAAGATTTTCCTAAAAACTTAAAATTCTTTACAAAGGACTGGACTTATTTTAAGTATTCTAACGTTGTTATTTGTGGTATTGATGGTAGCCAAAGCAAAGAAGATTTGTACGTAGATAGTCTTAACCTTAACAAAGAAAACTTTAACGTCGTTGTACTTCACGGCAGAGTTGCCGGCTATAATAGTAAAGACGATGCAGAAGTTATAAGTATTCCTAAATACAAAAACAAAAATATTAACTATATTGCATTAGGGCATTACCACACTTATTCTAACGAAAAGTTAGACGATAGGGGATTTTTTGGCTATTCTGGTTGTTTAGACGGCAGGGGATTTGACGAATTAGGTGAAAAAGGGTTTGTTTTAATTGATTACGAAGACACTGCAAACTTTACTTTTGTCCCTTTTTCTTCAAGAGTGTTTGTAGAACATAAATTCGACCTTTCAAAATTTAATAATTTTATAGATGCTAAAGAAGAAATTTATAACCAATTAATAACTAAATATAATAAAACTTCGTTAATTAAACTTGTTTTAGTTGGCGAAGTTGCAAACGATTTTAATATGGATATAAAAAGTTTAACTCATCTATTAAACGAATATTTTTTCTATGCAAAGGTATTAGATAAAACCATATTAAAAATTAGTGCGTTAGATTTTCAGTACGATAAGTCGGTTGTGGGCGAGTTTGTTCGTGCTGTTTTAGGCGCAGAATTAAATGAAGAAGATAAGTCTAAAATAATTGCCACAGGGCTTAACTTTTTAAGGGGGGAAAAGTAATGAAATTATTAAGTTGCTACGTTTCTTCCTTTGGGAGGTTAAAAGATTTTAAGTACGATTTTAACGCAGGGTTAAACGTTTTTAACTACGAAAACGGCTGGGGCAAAACTACTTTTGCTACCTTTATTAAGGCTATGTTCTACGGCTTAAGTGGAGACAGAACGAGAAGTGTTAAAGACAACGAAAGAACAAAGTTTAAGCCTTTTAATTCAACAGGTCTTTTCGGTGGCTATTTAGATTTTGAAAAAGATAATAAACAATTTAGAATTGAAAGATTTTTTGGCAATAAAGAAACGGAAGATACTTGTAAATTAATTGACTTAACTACTGGTAAAGAATACGTAAATAACGTTAATTATGGTAATAAACTTTTTGGAATAGATGAAGAAGGTTTTTTATCTACAACCTATTTTTCTCAAAAAGATTTAGAGTCTAAAAGTAATGCAAGTTTAACTGCAAAATTTAACGAAATTACTGAAATCGAAGATTTTGCTAATTTTGAAAACGTTTTATTTAATGTAGAAGAACAAGCAAAAATTTATAAATACCGTGGGAATAAAGGGCTTATTGCAGACGTAAATGAAGAAATTTTTGCGCTAAACGAAAAAATTAAGCAATGCGAAAACGCTAGCGAAAATATTAAAAACTTTAACAAAGAAATTGAAGTTTTAGAAACTGAAACAAACGTTATTAAAGAAGAAATAGATAAAATTTCTAAACTACAAAAAGAAGTTTCCTTAAAAGAAGAATATATGTTCAAAAAAGAACAATGTTCTAAAATTAAAGAAAAAATTGCTTTGTTAAACGAAAAATTAAATAGTGCAAAAGAACTACTTAACGGGCAAGAAGTTTGTGTAGATGAAGTAGATGCTTATTTAGGCTGTGTTAAAGATTTAATTGAAGTGCAATCTAAAATAAAATCTACTACCGAGAGCATAACTTTATTAGAAAAAACAATAGAAAACGCTAATAAAACTCTACCTAAAAAACCAATTTTACCATCATTTATTTTAGGTGGTGCAACACTTATTTTTGCACTTTTGTCTTTCGTGTGGATTTTTAGCTTGATTTTTAGTGGGGTTTTTGCCATTTTTTTCGCTACCTATTTAATTTATAGTAATGCAAGTAATAAAAATGTTAATAAAAACAATTCTAATACTTCTATAACGGAAAGTATTAATAAGGTAAAAGAAGACTTAAATTCACTACTTAAAATAGAAAGTAAATATTTAGAAAAAATAAATAGTTTTATAAGTAAATTTAACCTGCCTAAAACAGATTATTATTCTTTCTTTAATAACCTTAAAAACGTTATAAATCTTAAAGAAAGTGTTTGCAAAGACATAAAAGAAAATGAAAAATTATTATTAGAATTAAACTTTGTAGAAAATAATAATTTAGAAAATTTATCTTTACAAGAAGGATTTTCATATCAACAAAAAATTAAAGAAAAAATGGTTGAATTGCAAAATAAATCTTCTAAAATTTCTTACGTTAAAAATGCGTTAGAAAGGGCAGAAAGTACAGAGTTAGAATTAGCAGAGTATATTGTAAAAAAGAACCAGTTATTAGAAAAATTAAACGAATATAACGAACGATATAGAATATTAAATTTAACGTTACAATTTCTAAATTTTGCAAATGAAACCTTAAAAACAAAGTACAGAGAGCCACTTTTATTAAACTTTAATAAATACGTAAATAAAATTATAAATAAAGAAGATATTAAGGCTACGGTAGACATAGATTTTAAGGTTACTGCACTACAAAACGGCATTACCAAAGACGTAAATTATTATAGTAAAGGTTTACTAAATTCCTTTGAAATTTGCAAAAGATTTGCTTTAATAGAAGTTTTGTTTAATAAAGAAAAACCTTTTATCGTTTTAGACGACCCTTTTACTAATTTAGATGAAGAAAAAATTAAAGAAGCACTTAACGTATTAAAAGAACTTTCTAAAGAATACCAAATAATTTATTTCATTTGCCACGATAGCCGTGCGTTAATTTAAGGATATGGAAAAGAAACTAAATTTTGAACTTGTGCCAGATGGCTGTTGGCATAGTAATTTAAGGTATGTTTTACCAAAAACTCATTGGGATTTAATTAAAAAAATTGCGCGTGAAAAAGCAGGCGGGAAATGTCAAATTTGTGGTAAAAAAGTAAAGGTGTTAGACACTCACGAAAGGTGGGCTTATAACGAAGAAACTAAAACCCAGCGCTTAACAGAAATCGTTGCAGTTTGTAAAGATTGCCATAGCGTAATACACATTGGCTTTACTTCGTTAAAAGGTAATTTAGAAAGGGCAGAAAACCACTATATGAAAGTTAATAATTGTTCTTACGTAGAGTATAAAAAAGACCTTGCTTTAGCAACAGAAGCTCATAAAAGGCTTAATAAAATTCCAGAGTGGTTTTTAGACGTTTCTTATTTAGAAGAATTCTTAAAAGATGAAAAATAAAAAAAGTCCAGCAAAAAATGCTGGACTTTAATTTATTACCTTAAATTAGTCTGCTTGTTTTAATTTCTTTAAACATCTTGTACAAACGTATTGGCTTTTCATTGTGCCGTTTTCTTGTTTTACTTTAACTTTTTGTAAGTTTGCTTCAAATAAAACAGGTGTTTTACGGTTAGAGTGGCTAACCAAATTACCAGATTGTTTACCTTTACCACAGATGCTACATACTTTACTCATATTAAACTCCTCCCAATAGGAAATAATTTGTATTTTAATCGTTAATACTTTAACATATTTAAAAATAAAAAGCAACAAAAATTCAATAAGTTTACAAACTTTTTATATAAATAATTTTTTTCATCAACTTTTTTAGTAAAATTTTTAATATTTTTAATCAAAGTGTTGCAAAAAAGAAATAAATATTGTAAAATAATAATAGTTTATAGTGAGGTGTTTATGTTCGCCAAAACAAATAACATATACGGAAAAATAACAATTTCAGACAGAACGATTGCAAAATTCGTTTCCCGTGTGGCAACAGATTGTTATGGTATAGTTGAATTTGTACCGAGTAGTTTAATCGACTCGGTTATTGGTTTTTTAAAATTTCATCACGAATATAAGGGCATAAAAGTACACTCTACTGGCGACAGAATTTTTATAGACGTTGCTGTAATTGTTAAATATGGTGTATCTATAAAGGCAGTTGTAGAAGCGTTGAAAGAATCTGTTAAATACAAAGTAGAAAAATTCACTGGTATGATAGTAGATACTATAAACGTAAGTGTTAAAGGGGTTAAACTTTAATTTACTAAAAATTAAATTTTTTAATTAATAGGAGTTTCTTGTGCAAAAAACGATAAACGGAGCTATGCTAAAATCCATGGTGGTTACGGCAGCAAAGCTTTTAGAGATAAATAGAGTAAAAATAGATGCATTAAACGTTTTCCCAGTTCCCGATGGAGATACTGGTACAAATATGTCTTTAACTTTCCAATCTGCAATGAAAGCATTAATGAACTGTCAAAATAATTCTGTAAGTGAAATTACAGAATACGTTTCAAAAGGTGCTTTGAGGGGTGCGAGAGGAAATTCAGGTGTTATTCTTTCACAAGTTCTTCGTGGATTTTGTAACACGCTTAAAAACAATGAAGAAATAGATACAAGATGTTTTGCCCAAGCATTAATGGCTGGTGCAGAAATAGCATACGGCGCCGTATCTAAGCCAAAAGAAGGCACGATGCTTACCGTTGCCAGAATGGTTGCAGAACACGCTATGAGTATTAGAAATAAGCATAAAGACTTTGAAACTTTCTTTGCAGAAATTATTAAGAAAGGTAACGAAGCCGTAGAACTTACACCATCTTTACTTCCTGTTCTTAAAAAAGCAGGCGTAGTAGACGCCGGTGGCAAAGGGTTAATGTGCTTATACGAAGGTATGTACAAGGCTATTATTGGCGAAACGGTTAGTGGCGACGTGGTTGTTTCTGATACTAAATCTTCAGAAACTGCTATGGAACATGCAGATATTATGAGTTTAGGTCATATTGAATTTGCTTATTGTACTGAATTCTTTATTGTTAACCTAAAAAAGAAAACGACTTTAGCAGATATTGAAAGATTAAGAGAAACTTTAATGACTTTAGGCGACTGCGTTATAGTTATTGGCGACTTAGAGTTAGTAAAAGTTCACGTTCACACAAATCAACCTGGTGTTGCTCTAACAAAAGCACTAGAACTTGGTGAATTAGATAAACTTAAAATTGAAAATATGCTAGAACAAAATAGGGCATTAATGCGCAAATACGAAGAACAGAAAAAACCTATGGGTATGATGGCTGTTTCTGCAGGCGAAGGCATTAGTGGCATATTTAAAGATTTAATGGTAGACGCCGTTATAGAAGGCGGACAATCTATGAACCCTTCTGCTAGTGATATTGCAGATGCCGTTCAAAGAATAAATGCAGAAAACGTTTTCGTTTTCCCAAATAATAAGAACATTATTTTAGCGGCAGAACAAGCAAAATCGTTAGTAGAAAACAAGCGTTTACACGTTATTCCTACAAAAAATATTCCACAAGGTTTTTCTGCGGCAATCGTGTTTAACCCAGAACTTTCTGTAGACGAAAATAAAACTAATATGATACACGCTATGGACTCTGTTACCGTTGGTCAGGTTACATATGCGGTTAGAAATACTAAAGTAGACGGGTTCGACCTAAAAATTGGCGACATTATGGGGTTAGACAACAAGAAAATTCTTGCAAAAGGCAAAGATATTAGCCTTGTAACCTTAAATCTAATAGAAAAATTGCGTAGCAACGAAGAACTAATTACTCTTTACTACGGGCAAGACGTTAAAGAAGAAGATGCATTGGCATTGCAAAAAATTATTCAAGAAAAATACCCTAGTTGCGACGTTGAAGTTCACTATGGTGGACAGCCAATTTATTACTACTATATAGCATTAGAATAAAAAATTAGGGAAAGATTTTCTTTCCCTTTTTTTATTTGTAGATAATTAGGAAATAAGGTATGGAATTAACTAAAATTAAAGGCATTAATGAAAAAAGAGAACAAGAATTAAATAAACTAGGCGTTTTTTCTACGGCAGAGTTTATTAAGTTTTTTCCACGCACTTATTTAGATATGAGAGAGTGCCAAACCTTAAAATACGCCTACCATAACGATATGGTGTTAACAACCGGTAAAGTGGTTAGTATTCCTATAAATAGGTTTACTGCAAGGCGTGGTTTTGTTAAGGTGGTTTGTGAACAAGAAGGTTTAATTTTTACCGTTATATGGTTTAATCAACCATACGTTTTGAATAAGTTAAAAACGGGCGAAGAATATTTATTTTTTGGTAGGGTGCAAACTAAGTTTGGAGAGATAAATTTAGTTAACCCAACCTTTGAACCTTGCGATAAAAATTATAGGCTTAAAGGCATTGTTCCACAATATAATACTAAGGGAAATATTGCTCAAAAAATTGTTAGAGATGGCGCAAAACTTTCTGTCGATATAGAAAAACCAAAGTCAATAATCCCTAGTAAAATACAAGAGAAATATGGTTTAGCAGATTTATATTATTCTTATAAACAAGTGCATAATCCAGAAAGTTTTGAACACTTAAAAAAGGGTGCAAACAGAATTGCCGTTGAAGAATATTTTGCGTTAATTTCTGCCTTTAAATTTATTAAAGGAGATAGAAATTCTGTAAGGTTAAATAACTATAATTGTTCTTCAAAAGAACTTGTAGAGTTTATTAAAACACGCTTTCCGTTTGAGTTTACAGACGGGCAAAAATCTGCCGTAAACGAAATTTTCGCAGATATGACCAATAACACGGTTATGAATAGGCTTATGCAAGGTGACGTAGGTAGTGGTAAAACTGCCGTTAGTATGTGTGCAATTTTCGTTGCCGTTAATAGTGGGTATCAAGCCGTTATGATTGCTCCTACCGAGGTTTTGGCAAGGCAAAACTATTTAGCTGTAAAAAATGCATTTCCAGACTATAACGTTGCTATTTTAACAGGCTCTATGACTGCTAAAGAAAAAAGAGAAGTTAAAGAGCAATGTGCTAACGGGTTTATTAATATTTTAGTTGGCACTCACGCCGTTTTAGAAAGCGACTTGCAGTTTAAAAAATTATCTTTATGTGTTTGCGATGAGCAACAAAGGTTTGGTGTTGCGCAAAGGAGTAGTCTTTTAAGCAAAGGTGTTTCACCAGACGTGTTGGTTATGAGTGCTACACCTATTCCAAGAACTTTGGCATTAATTTTTTATGGTGATTTAGATATTACCACTATATTAGATAAACCTAAACAAAGAATTCCTATACAAACTAATATTGTGCCTATGGAAAAATATGCAGATATGCTTAAATTTATAGAAAATGAAATAAAAAACGGCAATCAAGCGTATTTTGTGTGTCCAAGAATAGAAGGTGATGATGAAGGTGCAATTATTAGCGCTACCGAACTTTACGAAGAGTTAAAAGAAAAATTGCCTTCTATAAACGTGGCACTATTGCACGGCAAACTAAAAGAAAAAGAAAAAAATGCCGTTATGGAAGACTTTAAAAATGGGAAAAGTCAACTTTTAGTTTCTACAACGGTTATAGAAGTTGGGGTAGACGTGCCAAACGCAACTATTATGCTTATATATAATGCAGAAAGGTTTGGGCTTTCACAAATTCACCAATTACGTGGTAGAGTTGGTAGGGGAAATAAAAAAAGTTATTGTTTTTTAACTACGGCAACTAACGGCGCAACGGCATTGGAAAGGTTAAAAATTATTAAAGATAATACAGACGGATTCAAAATTAGTGAGTTAGACTATAAACTTCGTGGTGGTGGCGACTTTTTGGGTAGTAGGCAAAGTGGTAAAACCATTAACGACTTAGGTTGTTTAGACTATTCTATTGAATCTATATTTTTAGCTAAGAAAATTTGCGACGAAGTTTTTTCTGGTAATTTCGAGTTAAATTTAATTAAAAACGTAGCAATAGAAAAGTATAATAAATTAAAAGATATAACGTTAAATTAACAAAGCAAGCCACTAAAAATTGTTTAGTGGCTTTTTGTGTAAAAATTACAGTTGATAGTGTAAAGATTTTTAATTAAAGATATTATATAATTATTACGTAAGGAGAAAATATTATGAAGTTTATTCCAAGTTATGACAAAGAGTTTTACCCTTTAAGTGTGAAATTAGCAGAATTTAGAAGTGAAGTTGCAAAAAAAGACAATAAAGTGCTTAAAATTTGCGTAGAAAGAAACGATAAATATAATTATATTTACCAACTTCCAATTTATTCAGCAAAAGAATTAGAACAAGAAAACTACGAAATTGTTGAAAGAATAATTAAATCTATTTTATGGGTTGTAGGTGGCTATAAAATTTATATTTGTGGTGATGAAGCACTTTATGAAAGAATTAAAAATGATTATACTTTAACTGGCAAACGAGCTTTTGACGTAGATTTTATGCAAACCGTTTATGAAACGGATTTTGAAGTTATTTACTGTGAAGAAGAAAACTTCCCAAAACTAAATTTATGCGACGTTAAAATAGGTGGCCATTTAGACGGATGCCGTATTGGTTTTGACGCTGGTGGTAGCGACAGAAAAGTTAGTGCCGTAATAGATGGTAAAGTTGTTTATAGCGAAGAAGTCGTTTGGTTTCCAAAAACAAATTCAGATTATAACTATCACTACAATGGAATTTTAGAAGCAATGAAAACTGCTGCAAGCAAAATGCCAAGAGTAGATGCTATTGGTGTTTCAAGTGCAGGTGTTTATATTAATAATAAGGTAATGGTTGCATCACTATTCTTAAAAGTTCCAAAAGAACATTATAAAGAACACGTTCAACCAATGTATATTAACGTTGCAAAAGAAATTGGTGCTCCAATTGAAGTTGCAAACGATGGCGACGTTACTGCATTAGCAGGTGCTATGGATTTAAATTCTAATTGCGTTTTAGGTATTGCAATGGGTACTAGTGAAGCAGTTGGTTATATTAATAAAAAAGGTTTGCTAAACGGGTGGCTTTCTGAAGTTGCTTTCGTTCCGGTAGACTTTAATAAAAACGCTATGGTAGATGAGTGGAGTGGAGACTATGGTTGTGGCGTAAAATATTTCTCTCAAGATGGTGTAATTAAACTTGCAGAAAACGCTGGTTATAAATTTAAGGAAGGTTCATCACCAGCAGAAAAATTAAAAGAAATTCAAGCACTAATGGCTAATGGTGATAAAATGGCTAAAACTATTTACGAAGATATTGGTATTTACCTTGGTTATGCAATTCCTTACTATGCAGAATTCTACGATATTAAGTATTTATTACTTTTAGGTAGAGTAACTAGTGGCGAAGGTGGTAGCATTATACTAAACAAGGCTAAAGAAGTTTTAGAAAAAGAATTCCCACAATATGCAGACATAGTTATTACTATGCCAGATGAAAAGAATAAAAGAGTTGGTCAAAGTATTGCCGCTGCATCTTTACCAGAAATTAAGTAATTTTAATAATTTAACTAAATAAAAAGTCCCAAATTTTTGGGACTTTTTTTATAATATTTTGATAATTTTTATTAAATCTATTTAATAAAGTTAGTTTTAATTTTATCTTCTAATTGTGGTGTTTTAACACCGTTATCTTTTGCAACTTTAATACTTTTAATAAGCCAAGCCATGTTTTTACCTAAAGTGCGCATAGTTTGTAAGCCTTCTTCATCTTTTTTAGTGTCTTCTGCATTGCTTCCGTGTACCATATTCCAATAGCAAGAAGAAACTATTGGCATATTGCTAATTAAAAAATATTTATTTATTATATCTAACGTAGCAGTTGTTCCAGCACGTCTAGCGCACGCAACGGCACAAGCAGGCTTAAATGCAAAAGAAGTTTTGCTATAAAAAACCCTATCTAATAAGCATTTTAAGGTTCCGTTTATAGAAGCATAATAAACTGGGCTACCTACAACTAAGCCGTCTGCATCGTTTATTTTTTCTATAATTTCATTAACAACGTCGTCAGTTTGAACGCATTTTCCCGTTTTTGTGCAACCACGGCAGGCCATACACCCACTTATTTTCTTATTGCCAACGGTAATTATTTCCGTTTCAATACCCTCGTTATTTAAGGTGTTTGCAATTTCATTAAGTGATGCAAAAGTAGTTCCGTTAGGGTGTGGGCTACCGTTAATTAATAATACTTTCATATTTTATTTTCCTTTTAATTTTTTTATATTATTTAATTGACAAAAGTTTTTTTCTTTATTATAATAAATTAGCGTTATAAATTGAATATTTGCTGCTATGGCTCAGCAGGTAGAGCACATCCTTGGTAAGGATGAGGTCGTCGGTTCGAATCCGATTAGCAGCTCCAAAACGAATTCGCACTTTTTTTAGTGCGAATTTTTTTATTTATCTTCCTTAAAAACTCCGTCAAACATTTCTAATTTAGATTTTTTCAATACAAACCTAACCGTATTTGCCGTAAAGTTAGGGAACAACCTACCAAAAGAGCCTAAAAACCATCCGTCAATACCCATAATGGTTTTTTTCTTTTTCCTTTTTATGCTTTTAACAATTTTATTGGTTGCTTTATCTAAAGGCATCATAATTTTGTTTATTAAGTTGCTTTCTTTGTCTTTAATAGCTTGCCTATTTAATATGTCTGTTTTAATAAAGCCAGGGTGAACGCCACCTATATAAATTTGCTTTTTATAATCTTGAATAAGGGTTTCAGTAAAACCTTTAACGGCAAATTTAGTTGCACAATACATACTTTGCCCAATAACTGCGTTAAGCCCTGCAGAACTTGCAATATTTACTATTGCTGGGGTAGAAGATTTTTTAATTAACGGCAACAAAATTTTGGTAGAGTAAATATAAGCCGTTAAATTGGTTTTAATAATTTCTTCAATTTCTTCAATAGAAACGTTTTCAATTTTGGTAAAAGGCAACATAAAGCCTGCGTTGTTAATTAAAACGTCTGGAACAATAGAGTTTTCTTCTAAAAACTTATAAAAATTTTGCCAGTTTTCTAAAACGGATACGTCAAAAATTTTATAAGTAAAATTTTCTTTTTTAGTAAGAGTTTCAATAGATTTTTTAACTTTTTCTTCGTTTCTACAAATACCTATAATTTTACAATTAAACTTTTCTATTAGCAATTTAGAAATAGAAAAACCAAGCCCACCGCTTGCACCAGTAATAACAACAATTTTATTATTTAACCAACATTTTTTCATAATTATATTTTAGCATACCAATATTTAATAATCAAGAAAAAATTTAATAAATAAATTCTTTTTATATTGCCATAGTTGAAAAAAGTAATATTATATGTTATAATATTAAAAGCATAAAAATTAGAGGTAAGTTTTGTGAGTAATAGCGTTTTATTAAAAAAAATAGATGAATTATATAATGAGTACCTTTCCATTTGGGAAGACGTTTGTAATATAGAAAGCCCAACTTCTTATAAAAAAGGTGTAGATGAAGTTGGCGCTTATTTTATTAATTTAGCGAACAAATTTGGTTGGAAAGTAGAAGTTTTTAATCATAACGTTTCTGGCAACGTTGTTTGTATTACTATGAACGAAAACGCAAAAAATGCTCCAATAGCTCTTTCTGGGCATATAGATACCGTTCATCCGTTAGGACTATTTGGAAAACCTGCAGTAAAAATTAAAGATGGGAATATATTTGGACCAGGCGTTGCAGATTGTAAAGGTGGAATAGTTGCCGGTTTTTTGGCCATGCACGCCCTTAAAGATTGTGGTTTTATAAATAGACCAATTAAAATGCTTTTACAAACTGATGAAGAAACGAGTAGCCGTGGAAGTAATAAAGAAACTATAAATTATATATGCGAAAAAGCAAAAGATTGTTTGGCGTTTTTTAATTTAGAACCTAGTGGTAAAGGTACTGCTTGTATAGAAAGAAAAGGTATACTTAAATACTCTTTTAAAATTACAGGGAAAGAAGCACATGCTTCTGTTTGCGCTATAAATGGAGCAAACGCTATTTTAGAAGCATCACAAAAAATAATTGAATTAGAAAAAGTAAAAGATAATTTAGGCGTAACCTTTAACGTTGGCGTAATTAAAGGTGGAAGCGTTGTTAATACGGTCCCAGGAGAATGCTATTTTGAAGTAGATGCAAGGTTTTTAACGAAAAACCAAAAAGAGTGGGCGGAAAACCAAGTTAAGTTAATTGCAGAAAAGAATTACGTAAAAGGTTGTACTACAACGCTTACTCAAATGAGTTATAGAACGGCAATGGAACTTACAGATAGAAACGTTAACTTATTGAATAAAGTTAACGAAATTTTGGCTAAAAACGGTTTTGAAACGTTAGTTGCCGAAATGCGTGGTGGTGGTTCAGATGCTGCTGACGTTACTTCATTTGGCATTCCTTGTATAGATTCTTTAGGCGTTGATTATAGTGAAATACATTCACCTAACGAAAAATCAACTCTTTTTTCCTTAAATCATTCTGCAAAAATGCTTGCAGTAATAATTAACTCGTTATAATATTTTGGTGAACTATGGTAGACGTTAATTCAATTCTTAATAAACTAAATGAAGCACAAGTTAAGCCCGTTGTAGATACAGAAGGGGCTGTTTTGGTAATTGCAGGCGCAGGAAGCGGTAAAACAAGGGTTTTAACTAGTAGAATTGCTTATTTAATTTTAGAAAAGGGTGTTTCGCCAAGTGAAATTGTTGCAATAACTTTTACCAATAAAGCGGCGGAAGAAATGAAAAGTCGTTTAAGTAGTATGGTTGGGAACATTGGTTCTATGTGGGTTTCAACCATACATAGTATGTGCGTTAAAATTTTACGAAGAGATATAGATAAATTAGGTTACGACACTAACTTTTCTATTTACGATGAACAAGATAAAGATAAAGCCTTAAAACGTATTTTCGACCAACTTGGCTACGACGTAGATAAATTACTTAAACCAGTTAAACACCACATTTCTAATGCCAAAAATGAATGTTTAACACCAGAAGAATATAGCATAGTTTATGCAGACGTGCAATTTATAGATGAAATAGTTGAAGTTTATAAAGCATATGAAAGGCAGTTAAAAACAACAAATTCTTTAGATTTTGATGATTTATTATTTAAAACATACGTTTTATTTAAGGAATTTCCTTTTGTTGCAGACGATTATGCTGAAAGATTTAAGTACGTTCACATAGATGAATTTCAAGACACTAATACCGTTCAATTTAGCATTGTGCAAAGGTTAGCAACTAAACATGGTAATATTTTTGTCGTTGGCGACGACGACCAAAGTATTTACGGTTGGCGTGGCGCAAAGGTTGAAAACATCTTAAGGTTTGACGAAAAATACGTTGGTGCAAAAATTTATAAACTAGAGCAAAATTACCGTTCAACTAAAAAGATATTAAACCTTGCAAATACCATTATAGCAAATAATAAAGAAAGAAGAGAAAAAGAACTTTGGACAGAAAATGGAGATGGTGTTAAAATAGAAACCTTTATTGGTGGAGATGAAAATAGCGAAGCATCTTTCGTTGCTACCCAAATTAAAACTTTAATGAGTAGAACAAACCTAAATTATAGCGATTTTGCCGTATTTATGCGTGTAAACGCTATTTCACGTGCGTTTGAACAAGAATTTACTAAATATGGAATTCCATATAAAGTTTTCGGCGGGTTTAGGTTCTTTGAAAGAAAAGAAATTAAAGACGTTTTGGCTTATTTAAAAATTATTGCTAATCCTTTAGACGACGAAGCGTTTTTAAGGGCAATATCCTTTCCAAAAAGGGGTGTAGGCGAAAAAACTTTAACGGAAATTAAAGAATATTGTTCTGCTAACTATATAAGCATTACGCAAGGTATAGAAAGAATAGATGAAACGGATATTTCTTCTAGCGCAAAAAATAAACTTGTTAATTTTAACAACTTAATTAAAAGTTTTAGGGGATATAGTAACGTTTTATCCGTTGTTCAACTTATAGATAAAGTTTTAGAAGTTACCGACTTTTTGAAACAATTTGAAGAAGACACGGAAGAAAACGTTTCAAGAAAAATGAATATAGACGAACTTAAAAATACAGCAGAGCAGTTTGCTAAAGAAAACGAAGGGGCTGGTTTAAGGGAATATTTAAGTTCCGTAACCCTTTCTTCTGATATAGACGATATTAACGATGGCAACGCAGTAACCGTTGCTACTATTCACGCAGTAAAAGGCTTAGAATATAAAGTTGTTTTTATAGCAGGGTTAGATGAGAAAATTCTTCCTATTTCCAGAAGTTTTGACGATGATGAAGATATGGAAGAAGAAAGAAGATTAATGTACGTTGCTATTACTAGAGCGCAAGAAAGGTTATATTTAACTAGGGCAAAAAGCAGATATATGTATGGAAAAAGAGATTTTATGATGCAATCTAGGTTTATTAAAGAAGGTGCAAGTGCTTTAGGTATTTTAGAAGCGCAAAGGCAACAACCAACTTATAATTCTTACTCTAGTTATAACGATGAAGATTTAGGTTATTCTTCAAATAATTCTGGCTATTCTTCAAGTTATGCTAAATCTATGTTAAGTTCTAATAAGCCAACAGCAAAGGCTAATAACGATTTTAGTAAATATAAAAAAGGTGCTTTTGTTAAACACGTTAAATTTGGCGTTGGCACTATTATAGAAGTTATTGGTAGTGGAGATAATATGCTTGTAAACGTTTCTTTCCAAGGGTTTGGAAACAAACTATTAGCGGTTAAATTTGCGCCATTGGAGTTTGTATAATGGAACAAGAAATGAGAAAACTTGTAGATATTTTAAATAAATATGCTTACGAGTATTACGTTTTAGATAATCCTACCGTTTCCGATAAAGAGTACGACGTTTTGTACGATAAACTTATTAAGTTAGAAAAAGAAACGGGTGTGGTTTTGTTTGATTCACCAACAAAAAGGGTTGGTGGCGAACCTATTTCTTCATTTAAAAAACACACTCATATAGAAAGGCTTTATAGTTTAGATAAAGGAACGTCTACTGAAGAACTTTATGCTTTTGATAAACGTATTAACAAAGGCAATGAAGACCTTGTTTATACCGTTGAATATAAATTTGATGGTTTAACAATTTGCTTAACTTACGAAGATGGTAAGTTTATTAGGGCAACCACAAGGGGTAACGGCGTTACGGGTGAAGACGTTACTGCACAAGTATTAACCATTAAAAGTTTTCCGTTATCTATTAATTATAAAGGCACTTTAGAAGTTCAGGGTGAAGCAATTATAAGACTTTCCGTTTTTGATGCTTACAATAAAACGGCAGAAGAACCACTTAAAAACCCTAGAAACGCCGTTGCTGGCGCTATTAGGAACTTAGACCCTAAAATTACGGAAAAAAGAAAGGTTGAAATATATTTTTATAACGTAAACTATATGTCTAACCCTACGTTAAACACCCAAGTAGAGTGTGTAGAATTTCTAAAGGTAAACGGGTTTAAGGTGCACCCATTTTTAAGGATTTGCAATGGCATTAAAGAAGTTATTAATGCTATTAACGAAGTAGAAAAAGAAAGAAAAACCCTAGACGTTTTGACAGATGGTGCAGTTGTTAAAGTTAACGATTTTTCTTTAAGGAAACAACTTGGTGCTACCGATAAATTTCCAAGGTGGGCAATAGCCTATAAGTTTGAAGCAGAAGAAATTACCACAATTTTAACAGACGTTAAATGGCAAGTAGGTAGAACAGGTAAATTAACTCCTTTAGGGTTGGTAGAGCCCGTTGAATTAGCAGGCGCAACCGTTCAAAAGGCAACCTTGAATAATTATGGCGACATTTTAAGAAAAGGTGTTAAAATTGGCGCAAGAATTTTAATTAGAAGAAGTAATGAAGTTATTCCAGAAATTTTAGGAACAACAGAAATTTATGAAGATTGCAAAGAAATTTTAAAACCTACTAGTTGCCCATATTGCAATGCAGAAATTGTTGAAATTGGCGCAAATTTGTTTTGCCCTAACGAAAATTGTAAACCAAGAATTATTGCATCTTTAACAAACTTTGCAAGTAAAGGTGGGGTAAATATTGAAGGGTTTTCAGAAAAGACCGCTGAAGTTTTATATGAAAAATTAAACGTAAAAAGGTTTAGCGACCTATATAAACTTAACGTAGAAAACTTGTTGGGTTTAGAAGGATTTCAACTTAAAAAAGCAGAAAATTTAATAAACGCAATAGAAAGTTCTAAAAACCCGCTGTTAGAAAATTTTATTTACTCGTTAGGAATAGAAAACGTTGGTAAAAAAACTGCAAGAGATTTAGCAGAAAAGTTTACTTCAATAGAAAATTTAATTAACGCTACAAGAGAAGAACTTTTAGCCGTTGATGAAATAGGCGAAATTATTGCAGATAGTATTAAAGAATTTTTTGCAAACGAGAAAAATATTGGTGAAATTAATTCTTTACTTGAAGTTGGCGTTAAACCAACCTTTAATAAGGTGCAAAAAGGTAGCACTTTTAGTGGAGAAAAGGTTGTATTAACTGGTTCATTGCAATCGTTTACTAGAGATGAAGCAAGCAAAATTATTACGGACCTTGGCGGTGAAGTAGTGGGTAGCGTTTCTAAAAAAACAACGCTTGTGCTTGCTGGCGAAAATGCAGGTAGTAAATTAGATAAAGCAAGGGCGTTAAATATAAAAATAATATACGAAGAACAATTTAAGTTATTAATATAACTTGATATTTATTAATATTTGTGTTATAATTAATATATTATTTCTTAGGGGAAAAAACTATGCTTAGTATGACTGGCTACGGTAGAGCAGAATATCAAGAAAACGGCATTGAATTAGTTGTTGAAATTAAAACCGTTAACAACAGAAATTTAGACCTTAATTTAAAAATGCCACGTTCTTTTATTGCCATAGAAGACGCTGTTAGAAAAACCGTTCAAAAGCACGTTTCACGCGCTAGGGTAGACGTTTTCGTTACTTTTACCGATAAGCGCGAAAGTGAAAATGGTATAGAAGTAAATTTAGAAAAAGCAATAAGTTTATATAAAGCATCTGAATTAATTGCAAAAACACTTGCAATAGAAAACGATTATTCCGTTTCTTCTATAATGAGAAATAACGACGTTATTAGCGAAAATTCTGTTGAAGACGTAACTAGTTTACAAGAAATTATTACAAATACCGTAAACCAAGCGTGCATAAAACTTAACGAAATGAGAAAGGTTGAAGGTGAAAAATTAGTTGCAGACTTACTTAATAGAATGCAAACTATTGAAGGTTTACGCCAAAGCATTGCTTTGCGTGCGCCTAAACTTGCAGAAGAATACAAAATTAAACTTAAAGCAAGAATTGAAGAAGCACTTAAAGACGTTAAGTACGATGAAAGTAGGCTTTTAACCGAAGTTGCTATTTTTACAGATAAAGTTAACATAGATGAAGAATTAACAAGGTTAAATTCACACATATCACAATTTAAAGAAATTATTAAAATTGCTGGTATGGGCAAGAAATTAGACTTTTTGATGCAAGAATTTAACAGAGAAACTAACACTATTTGTTCTAAATCTAACGATATAGAAATAACGGGTTATGCGCTTTCGTTAAAAAACGAAATAGAAAAAGTAAGGGAACAGGTTCAAAATTTAGAGTAGTATGAGAAATATTCTATTTGTAATTTCTGGCCCTTCTGGTGTAGGCAAGGGCACGGTAGCAAAATTATTAGTAAAAAGAAACGAAAACATTGAGCTTAGTATTTCTTGCACAACAAGAAAGCCAAGAACGAACGAAGTTGACGGAAAAGATTACTTTTTTATTGACAAAAGTGAATTTTTAAGTAAAATAGAAAAAGATGGTTTTTTAGAATATTCTAACCATTTTGAAAACTATTACGGCACTCCTTACGACTTTGTTTTTAATAAGTTAAAAGAAAAAGACGTTTTACTTGAAATAGACGTTAACGGCGGGCTTTCTGTTAAAGAAAAGTTTAATGAAGTAGTTTTAATTATGCTAGTGCCACCTTCTTTAGAAGAAGTTAAAAAAAGGTTAATTGCTAGAAATACTGAATCACTAGAAAAAATTAACAAAAGAATGGAAAGAATTAACTACGAACTTTCTAAAAAAGATTTATACGATTACGTTGTAGTTAACGACAAGTTAGAAGAAACTTATAACGAAATATTAAAAATTATTGAAATAGAAAAGAACAAGTAATTTTTTAAGGAGAATTATTATGATACATAAACCACCTATCGATAAATTAGCAGAAACAATTGGCTCTAAATACGCTCTTTGCGTTGTCGCTTCTAAAAGGGCAAGGCAAATAATGGAACAAGCCCAAAACCAAGAAATTAAAGATATGCCAGAAAAACCATTATCTGTTGCGGCACAAGAAATTTACGACGGTAAACTTGTTTCTGTAAAAGACTAATTAAAACAAACGTCCATCGGAATTTTCGGTGGACTAATTTTATATATATGAAGTTTGCAAACGTTATAGTAGACATAAACCATAGTGAAATAGACAAGGTTTTTGAATATTCATTTACCGATGAAAATATTAATATTGGTAGCAGAGTTATAGTCCCTTTTGGCAATAAATTGATAGAAGGGATTGTTGTTGCTGTAAAAAACACTTCCGACTATGACCAAAGCAAAATTAAACCTATATATAAACTTTTAGAAGAAATTCCTGCCTTAACGGAAGAAACGCTTGGGCTTATGGAATATATTTCTAAAAGCTGTTTCGTAACTAAAGCATCTGCATTAAGGTTATTTTTGCCAAGCGAAATGCGCAAGGGCAAAATTAAAGATTTTATGGTAGATTTTTTAGTTATAAAAGATGATTTTAATTTAGAAAGCGGGTTGCTTTCTATTAAATCAAACGCTGTTAAACAAAAAGAATTACTTGTATTTTTAAGCGAAAATAAAAAATATAAAATATCTGAATTAAACAAAGAATTTGGGCAAAGTGCCGTTAAAGGTGTTATAAATAAAGGTTTTGCATATAAAATTAGCGAAAAAATGCAACGACAACCTTATAAAGAACTTAGTAGTAAAGGTAAAAGCGTTACTTTAACGGAAAAACAAGTAGAAGCCCTTAATTCTATTGAAAATACTAATAAAACCGTAAGTTTATTATTTGGTGTTACAGGTAGTGGCAAAACAGAAGTTTACTTAAATTTAATTAATAACGTAATAAATAAGGGCAAAACTGCAATTATGTTAGTTCCTGAAATTGCCCTAACACCACAAATGCTTTCGCAACTTCGCACAAGGTTTGGCGATAACGCTGCAATTTTACATAGTGGGCTTTCTGCTGGTGAAAGATTTGACGAGTGGTGGAGAATTAGAAACGGCGAAGCGCAAATTGTAATTGGCGCAAGAAGTGCAATTTTTGCACCTACTTCTAACGTAGGAATTATTATTATAGACGAAGAGCACGACGGCAGTTATTTTAGTGAATCTAACCCAAGATATTCAACCTTACAAGTTGCCTTAAAACGTGCAGAATATAACGGAGCAAAAATAGTATTAGGTAGTGCAACACCATCTATTGAAAGTTTTAGAAAAGCCGTTATGAAGGAATATAACCTTGTTAGGTTGCCAGAAAGAATTAATAAACGACCTTTACCAGAAGTTGAAGTTATTGATATGCGTTCTGAAGTAAGGCGTGGCAATAATAGTTTTGTTTCTTCTGCATTAAAAACAGAATTAGAAAATTGCTTAAATAACGGCAATCAAGCAATTATATTCTTAAACCAAAGGGGTTATTCAAAAACGGTTATTTGCACGGAGTGTGGCAAGGTTCAAAAGTGTACTGAATGCGACGTTTCTTTAACCTACCATTATGAAGATAATTCACTTCTTTGCCATTATTGTGGTGCAAAATATAAAATGATAGATAGTTGTACCGAATGTGGTAGCAAATTTTTACGTTATGGTGGTACGGGTACTGAAAAGGTTGTTTTAGAATTAAACAAAATGTTTCCAAATGCTAAAATTTTGCGTATGGACAGAGATTCTACCCAAACGAAAGAAGGGCATTTTGAAATATTAAATAAATTTTCTAAACAACAAGCAGATATTTTGGTTGGAACGCAAATGATTGCTAAGGGGCACGATTTTCCTAAGGTTACCTTAGTTGGTATTTTAGATGCTGATATGAGTTTGCATTTTTCAGATTTTAGAAGTGCAGAAAGAACTTTTCAACTTATAACGCAGGTCGCAGGCAGAAGTGGTAGGGCAGACCAAAAAGGTAAGGTGATTTTGCAAACGTATTCACCAGAAAACTCTGTTTTAAGACAAGCAATTAATTACGATTACGAAAGCCTTTACAGAAACGAAATTTCTATTAGAAAGGCAACGGCTTTTCCACCATATACCGACATAGTAAGGCTTTTAATTAGTAGCGAAAAAGAAGAAGTTGCTTTAGAAACAACTAAACAAATTTACAACGAACTTAACCAACTTTACCTTGAAAACAGAGAAGATTTTAGGTTTTTTGGTTGTATGAAAGCACCTATTAAAAGGCTGCAAAATAAATTTAGATACCAAATTTTAACAAGAATTACAGAAGACAATTTTGCCTTAATTGAGCAAATTTACAATACGAGTGTAAAATATCAAAATAAAAACGTGTTTATTTCTTTAGAATTAAACCCAAACAATTTATCTTAAGAGGTTATTATGGCAATTAGAAATATAGTGCAAATCGGCGATGAAGTTTTAAGAAAAAGAAGTTCCGAAGTTACAGATTTTGGTGAAAAAACCCACCAACTTTTAGAAGATATGAAACAAACCTTGGCAAAAGCCAACGGCATTGGTCTTGCTGCGCCACAAATTGGTGTTTTAAGAAGAATTTTTATAATTAATTTAGACGGGGTTTTATACGAATGTATTAACCCAAAAATTATTAAACAAAGTGGCAAACAAATAGATACCGAAGGTTGCCTTTCAGTTAGGGGCAAATACGGCACTGTAGAAAGACCAAAAAAAGTTACCATAACTGCACAAGATAGGTTTGGTAAACATTTTATCGTTAACGCACAAGGCTTATTAGCAAGGGCTTTTTGCCACGAAAACGACCATTTAGACGGCATTATTTACGTTGATAAATGTACGGATTTAGCGGAGGAGAATTAATTGAAAATATTATTTTTAGGCACACCAGATTTTGCCGTTAAACCATTAATAGAAATTTTATCTTTAGGTAGCCCTTTTGAAGTAATAGGCGTTGTTACTAATAAAGATAAACCCGTAGGAAGAAAAAAAGTTTTAACACCACCACCGGTTAAGGTAGAAGCGTTAAAAAACAATCTTCCTGTTTTTCAGTACGATAAAATTAGGTTAGAAGGCGTTGAAGACCTAAAAAAACTTAACCCAGATATTATAGTTACTTGCGCGTTTGGGCAAATTCTTTCGCAAGAAATATTAAATATTCCAAAGTATGGCGTAATAAATATTCATGCATCTCTTTTACCAAAATATAGGGGTGCATCTCCTATTCAACACGCAATATTAAACGGAGAAAAAGAAACAGGTGTAACCATTATGCAAACGGTTATGGAAGTTGATGCCGGTGATATTTTATTGCAAGAA
>JAFYWI010000014.1 GCA_017558105.1 Clostridia bacterium
GAGTGCGATAGTTTAGATATTGCTTGCGACCCTTTCGGTACGATGATGAGTGAAATTTCTTTAGAAATTTTGGGCGAAAAGTGTACGGAAGAAGTTAAAAACCTTTCTTACCACATTGGTAAATGGATTTATTTAATAGACGCTTTAGACGATTACGATAAAGATATTAAAAGTAAAAATTATAACGTTTTTATTAATGCTTATAAATGTAATAGTAAACAAGAATTGCTTAAAAATTTTGGACAAGAAATAATAACTTATTTTTCAATATTGCTTAACGAAATAGAAAGTTATTCTAAAAATATTAAATATTATTTTAATCACGATTTAATAGATAATATTTTACACAAAGGCTTAAAATTAAACACTAAAAATATAATGGAGTGCAAAAAATGCAAGAATATTACAAAATATTAGGAATAACTGAAGATGCTTCTAATGAGGAATTAGATTTAGCATATAACACGTTAAAGGCAAAATATAATGAAGAAAGGTTTTTAGAAGGCGAAAAGGGTAATCAAGCGGCTAAAAATTTAACTAAACTAGAGACCGCTTATGCCGAAATAGTTGCTAACAGAAGAAGGGTAGACCCTAACGGAGATTATAAAAACAACTACGAAACCGTTGAAAAATTAATTAAAGAAAATAAAATTGCTACTGCACAAATAGAATTAGATAATTTTGAAAATAGAGATGCAGAATGGCATTATTTGCAATCTGTAATTTTTTATAAAAAGAATTGGATTAACGAGTGTAAAAAACAACTTGAAATTGCTATGAGTAAAGATAGGTCTAATAAAAAATACGCAGAAGCATACGACAAGTTGATGCAAAAAACTAAAGAAGCACAACAAGCATTTTATTCTGGCAATGCTGGTAATGCCAGACAAAACCCTAACGAAAGGCAAATGGGTGGCACAGATTGTGGAAGTTTTGTAGATTGCTGTGCTACTTGGTGTTGCATAAATTTACTTTGTAATGGTTGTAGATAATGAAAAGTAAAGTTTTGGCTGTTTCTGCCATTTCTGCATCTTTTATAACTTTGTTTTTAACTGTTGGCTCGTATTTTTCGGCAGTAGATATATTTTGCGTTTTTTTAGCCTCGGCTTTTGTAATAGCGCCACTTTACTGCAAATCTTATACGGGCTCTTTTTTATGTTATTTAGTCGGTGGACTTTTATATTTAATTTTATGTGGCTTTAATTTTTTAACGTTGGTTTTTCCAAGTTATTTTCTATTTTTTGGAATTTTTCCTATAATTAAAATTTTATTGCAAGAAAAAAATGTAAATTTGTATCTCGCGTGGACAATTAAATTAGTTTGGGCAATACTCGCTTTTTACATAATTTATTTGTATTATACAGCCTTTGTTGGCCCTATTTCAGACGTGCCAGAATGGTTGCAGTCATCTTTTATTTATTTTATTGGTGTAGTTGCAATTATTATTTGTGTTTTATTCGATAGGTGTGTTTCCATTATGCAATTTTTGTGGAATAAATATTTAAGTAAGGTTATAAAATAATGCTTAAGAAAAACGATGAAATTATTAATATAGTATGTTCGCTTGGCTCTAATGGGGAAGGTATTATTAAGCACGAAGATTACACTATTTTCGTTCCATATGCTTTAATAGGCGAAAAAATTAAATGTAAAATTTTAAAAGTAGATAAAAATATTTGCTACGGCAAACTTATAGACATTTTAGAACCTTCTAAAGATAGGGTTAAAGCAGATTGCCCCGTTTTTACAAAGTGTGGTGGCTGCCAACTTCAACACCTTAAATATTTAAGCCAATTAGAATATAAAAAAGAAAACGTTAAACGTACCTTTAATAAAATAGCAAACTTAAACGTAGAAGTTAACAAAGTTGTTTGTGGTGAAAAGCAATTTAGATATAGAAATAAACTTCAATTACCTGTAATAGAAACAGAAAAAGGGGTTGAAATTGGCTTTTATGCAGAAAAATCGCACAGAGTTATTCCTATTGAAGATTGTTTAATTAACCCTAATTGGACAAGTAAAATTATTTCTACTTTTAAGAAGTTTTTTGAAAAATTTAAGGTTAGTGCATACAACCAAATTACAAGAAAAGGCTTAGTTAGGGAAATAACGGTTAAAGAAATTAACAATTCTCTCTTAATAGTTTTAGTTTGCACCAAAGAAAATGTACCTTTTATAGAAAATTTAATTGATTTATTAAAAGAAAATTTATCATTAGATTTTTCTTTTTATATAAACGTAAATAATAGCCAATCTAACGTAATTTATGGCGAAAGATTTATACATATTTATGGTAAAACAGAATATATAGACCAAATGTTAGGCGTTAAATATTTAGTTGGTCCACAAAGTTTTATGCAAGTTAATAAAGAAATTTGCGAAAAATTATATTCTAAAGTGTGTGAACTTGCTTCATTAAAAGAAAATACTACCGTTATAGATGCTTATAGTGGCGCAGGGTTAATGACTGCTTTGCTTGCACAAAAAAGCAAAAAGGCTATAGGTATTGAAATTGTTAAAGAAGCAGTTGATTGCGCTAATCAACTTTTAGCTAATAATGCTTTAGAAAATAAGGTTAAAAACTATTGTGGTAAATGTGAAGATTTGCTTCCCCAAATAGTTAAAGAAGAAAAAGAAAAGGGAGCAGAAATAGTGGTAGTATTAGACCCACCAAGAAAGGGTTGCGATATAAAGGTTATTCAGTCTATTATAGAAAACCAAATAGATAAAGTCGTTTACGTTTCGTGTATGCCATCTACGTTGGCTAGAGACGTTGGTCTTTTAACAGGGGCTTTAGAAATAAAAAACAATAATATAGAAAGGGCTATTAATTTTAAAGAAAGATATAAAATTTCTGCAATAATACCTTTTGATATGTTCCCTCAAACCAAACACGTTGAAACGTTGGTTTGTTTAGAAAAGGTTAAATGATAGAAGGAAATATTATTTTTTTATAATATTTGAAAAATGATTAATATTTTTATTTAATATAAAGCGATAAATAATATAGGCGTAAAGGATTAAACTTTTACGCCTTTTATCATATTTAACCTAATAAAATAGTATTTTTATATATAGAAATTATTATAAGGTTAAGTATAAAAATGATTGTAGTAAGCAAAAAAAATATAATTATTTCAATAGTTTTAATTATTACTTTTTTAACTATGTTGTTTAGTGTTTCTGCGCTAAGCAACAACCCAATAGAAGATACCGACTCTAACGTTATTACCATTGTTTTAGATGCTGGGCATGGTGGTGTTGATGGTGGAGTTTTAGGTGCATCTACTGGTGTAAAAGAAAGTGATTTAAATTTAATTGTTGTAAAAAAATTAAATACTCTTTTGCAATCAAGTGGGTTTAACGTTGTTTTAACAAGAAGTACTGAAGCAGGGTTGTATGGAGTTGCTACTTCTAACTTAAAGAAAAAAGATATGCAAAAAAGAAAAGAAATTATATTAAAAGCACAACCTGCATTGGTGGTAAGCGTTCATATGAATAAATATGCGCTATCTACTAGGCGGGGTGCACAAGTTTTTTATAGAAAAGATAGTGAAAAAAGCAAATTGCTTGCTAACTGCGTGCAAAATTCTTTTAATAATATGGAAGAAGCAAGCAGAGAGTGTTCTGCTCTCTCTGGCGATTATTATATATTAAATTGCACTTCTTTTCCAAGTATTATTGCAGAGTGTGGTTTTTTAAGTAATATAGAAGATGAAAAATTGCTTGTTACAGATAAATACCAAGATAAAATTGCTTACGCTTTGTTTAAGGGGATTGTAAATTATTTAATAGAAAACGTATTTCAATTTTAATATTTGAAAGTAATTATACAATATTATAAAAAAGGCTAATTTACTATTGAAATTTTTTTATTTTTATTGTATAATTATTAAGTTAAAAGGGGTATTATGTTCAAACTAGGAGATAAATTAAACGAAACTAAAGCAAACCAAATAAATCCTATAGTGCTTGCATTTGTTGGAGATGCGGTTTATTCTTTATTCGTTAGGGAAAAGCACGTTTTTTCTCACGATTTTAAGGCAGGTGAACTTAACGCCCTTACAACGTTAGAAGTTAAGGCTTCTTCACAAGCGCAACTTGTTAAAGAAATTATGCCACTTTTTAACGAGCAAGAACTTGCAATTTTTAAGCGCGCAAGGAACGCAAAAAAAGGCACTAAAGCAAAAAATGCCACCGTTTTAGATTATAATATGAGTACGGGCTTTGAAGCCGTTTTAGGCTATTTATATATTCAAGGCAATTACGATAGAATTAACTTTTTATTAAACAAAGGAATTACAGAATGAAAGTAGAAGGTAGAAACGCTGTTTACGAATTACTTAAAACAGATAAAGAAATAGATAAGGTTTTAGTTAGAAAAGACCTAAAAGACGATGCTAGTAAAAGGCTTATTAACGTAATAAAATCTAACAAAGTTAAAATTCAACTTGTGGACAAGTACGTTATAGATAAAGAAAGTTCTAGCGATAGAAACCAAGGTTTTATTGCATACGTTTCAGATTATAAGTATTTTGAATTAGAAGATATTTTAAAAGATTGCGAAAATAAAGATGGTTTTATAGTAATTTTAAGTGAAATTTACGACCCACACAATTTAGGTAGTATAATTAGGGTTTGCGAATGTGCTGGGGTAGACGGCTTAATTATAGGCAAAGATAGGTGCGCTTCTATTACCGATACTGTTATGAGAATTAGCGAAGGTGCGCTAAACCACTTAAAAGTTTGTAAGGTAACAAATATTAATACTACGATAGAAAAAATACAACAAGAAGGCTTTTGGGTATACGGCGCAGAACTTGGTGGCGAAAGTATTTACAAAGCCAACCTAAAAGGAAAAATTTGTATAGTTATTGGTGGGGAAGATACGGGTGTTAAACGTTTAACAAAAACTAAATGCGATGGCATTGTTTCTATACCAATGCAAGGAAAAGTAAATTCCTTAAACGCATCTGTTGCGTGTGGTATTGTTGTTTTTGAAGTTTTAAGGCAACGTAATTTTTAGGTAAAAAATGGATTTTAATAAATTAACAGATGAAGAAATTGTAGAGCATTATAAAAATAGTGCAGAAGCAACGGCTTATCTTTTAGAAAAATATAAAAATTTTGTAAAGGCTATAACAAGGTCGTATTTTCTTGTTGGGCACGATGAAGAAGACTTGTTGCAAGAAGGTATGATTGCCGTTTGTAAAGCAATTCAAACCTATAATGGTAGGTCTAGTTTTAAGAGTTTTGTTTATCTTTGTGTTAAAAGTAGAATTTTAACTATTATTAAAAGTAATAATAGAGAAAAGAATATTCCACTATTAAATTATATTTCGCTTTCTACTTTTATTAACGGCATAGATAAAACTGAAATTATTTTATCTACTGACCAAGACCCCGAAACTTCTTACATAAACAAAGAAACGGAAGAAGAAATTATATTAAAAATTAAAAACTCATTAAGCGATTTTGAATATAAAATTTTAGGTTTTTATTTGCAAGGCTATTCTTACGAACAAATTGCAACTTTTACTAAAAAAAACGTAAAATCTATAGATAATGCTATGCAGAGAATTAGAAAAAAGGTAAAAGCAGTTTTTAACGCTGTATAAAGGAGAAAATATGTCTTATTTGGCACTTTATAGAAGGTATAGACCAAACACCTTTGAAAATTTAATAGGGCAAGACCATATTGTTAAAACGCTTGTAAACCAAATTAAAAACAATCGTTTAGGCCATGCATACTTGTTTACCGGCACAAGGGGAACGGGTAAGACTTCTGCTGCAAAAATATTTGCAAAAGCAATTAACTGCGAAAGCAACGTTAATGGTTCACCTTGTGGCAAATGTGCTACTTGTATTGCGTTAAACGATAGTTCTAATTTAGATATTGTTGAAATAGACGCTGCATCTAATAACGGCGTTAACGAAATTAGAGATTTAAGAGAAAAAGTTCAATTCCCACCGGTTTCTGGTAAATATAAAGTTTATATTATAGACGAAGTTCATATGTTAACTGGTGCTGCGTTTAACGCATTATTAAAAACGTTAGAAGAACCACCTGTTCACGCCGTATTTATTTTGGCTACTACAGAAGTTCATAAAATACCTGCAACAATACTATCAAGATGTATGCGCTTTGATTTTAGGCTTGTATCAGTTGAATTAATTGCAGAATTAATTATGAAAATTTACGATGAACAAGGTAAAAAGTACGAAACTGAAGCCGTTTACCAAATTGCAAAAGCAGGTGAAGGCAGTATAAGAGATGCCTTAAGTATTGCAGATACGGCACTTTCTTATAGTAATGGTAAACTTACCTACGATGAAGTTACAGAAATTTTAGGTTCTTCTAATTTAGAAGTTTTAACACAATTTTTATCTTCAATTTTGCGTGGCGATACTGGAGCCGTATTAGATTGTATTGAAGAATTTTCTTCTTTTGGCAAAAGTATTGGCGTTTTAATTAAAGATATTACAAAAATTATTAGAGATTTAATTGTTATTAAAAGTTGTAAAAATGCTATAGATATATTAAAACTTCCTAAAAATAGGTTTGAAGAATTAAGCAACTTAGCAAACTCTTTTGAAAAAGAAAGGTTAATTAGAATATTAGAAATCTTTGCAGAAACAGAAACTTCTTTAAGATATTCCGTTCAACCAAGAATAGTGTTTGAAACGGCATCTATAAAAGCATCTAGGCCAGACTGCGATTACGATTACGACGCACTACTTGCTAGGGTAAAAAGTTTAGAAAGTGTTATTTCTAATGGAGTTGTTGTAAAAAATACAACGCAACAAGTAAAAGTAGAAGAAAAACCATTAGAAAAAAAAGACCTTTTAAGTGTTTCTGTAGAAGAAGTTATGGGTATAATTCTTAAAGAACTAAGAAAAAACAACCGTGAAATGCTTAGAACGATAATTTCTTCTGCAAAAATTAAACTTTCTACAAACGAAATTGTAATTATTGCTAAAGATGAAGGAGATTTAGAACTTCTTTCTAAAGAAGATAACAGAAAATGTATTGAAAATGCACTTGCTTCGTTTATGCCGTTTACACTTAAAATTATTTTTAATAATATGGCAAAAAGTGAAGATGCTTTTTATGAAGAAACAGAAAATATTAAAAAAATATTTGGCGATGATATTGTAATTATTAAATAAAGGAGAAAAATTATGGCAGGTTATAGAGGTGGTTTTGGTGGCTTTGGCGGTGGAAATCAAATGCAAAATTTAATGCGCCAAGCACAAAAAATGCAAGAACAAATGAAAAAGGCTCAAGAAGAGTTAGAAGAATTAGAAGTTGAAGGTGTTTCTGGTGGTGGGCTTGTTAAAGTTACTATGACGGCTAAAAAGGTTGTTGTTGGTTTAGAAATTAACCCTGACGCTGTAGATACGGAAGATATCACTATGCTTGAAGATTTAATTATTGCTGCTCTAAACGACGGCTATGCTAAAGCAGATAAAGTTTATAACGAAAAAATGGGCGCTTTTGGTAGTATGGGTTTATAATATATGAAGATTTATATAGAACCAATTGGAAAATTAATAAACGAATTTTCTAAATTACCTGGTGTAGGCGCAAAAACTGCGCAACGTTTTGCTTATAAAGTTGTTAATATGACAAATGAAGAAGCAAATGCTTTTGCAGATGCCATTATTAACGTTAAAAAGAACGTTAAATATTGTAAAATTTGTGGTAATTTTTCTGAAAACGAAGTTTGTGATATTTGCGAAAGGCGTTCAAATTCTACAATTTGTGTAGTAAAAGAACCTAAAGACGTTATTGCAATAGAAAAGTTAAACGAATTTAACGGTGTTTACCACGTTTTACATGGCACGATTTCGCCATTAGACGGCATTGGCCCTAACGATATAAACGTTAAAAGCCTTTTAGCAAGAATTTCTGCTGGTGGGGTTGAAGAAGTTATAATGGCAACTAATCCTGACGTTGAGGGTGAAGCAACTGCTATGTATATTACAAACCTTGTTAAACCTTTAGGAATTAAGGTTACTAGGCTTGCTCACGGTATTCCTATTGGAACTGATATAGAATATGCAGATGAGGTAAGTTTAGCAAGGGCTTTTGTAGATAGAAAAACTCTTTAGTATTTTGGTGTGAATATGAAAATTTCTGTTTTAGGTTGTGGAAGATGGGGCTCTTTTATTGGTTGGTATTTATCTAATAACGGGCACGAAGTTTATCAATGGGGTACGGAAGGCAACCCATCTTTTGAAAAACTTAAGAATGATAAAAAAAATGAATACGTTTCACTTAATAAAAACGTTACTTTAACCGGAGATTTACAAGAAGCAATTAATTTTGCAGAAACAATAATTATTTCTATAAGTTCGCAACGTTTAAGAGAATTTATGCAAAGAATTATTAAGTTTAACCTTTCTAATAAAATTTTTCTATTATGTATGAAAGGCATTGAAGAAGGCACGGGAAAAAGGCTTTCGGAAGTTTTAATTGATAGTGGAATAGATAAAAATAAAATTGCCGTTTGGGTAGGGCCAGGGCACGTTCAAGCATTTACAAATGGTCAACCTAACTGCATGTTAATTGATGCTTATAATAAAGATTTAGTTAAATATTTAGCCGATAGTTTAAGGGGTAGTTTAATTAGGTTTTATTATGGAGACGATATAATTGGTAGTGAAATTGGTGCTGCTGCTAAAAACGTTATGGGTATTGCCGCTGGTATGTTAGATGGTGGTGGCTATACAACACTAAAAGGCTCTTTAATGAGTAGGGGTGCAAGGGAAATTGCTAGGCTTATTAAGGCTATGGGTGGTAACGAACTTTCTGCTTACGGGCTTTGCCATTTAGGTGATTACGAAGCAACGTTGTTTTCTAATTATTCTAACAATAGAAATTTCGGCGAAGACTTCGTTAAAGGTAATAAGTTTAATAAACTTGCAGAAGGTGTTTCAACTGCTAAGGCATTAAAAGTTCTTGGTGAAAAATATAACGTAGATTTACCAATTACCAATGCAGTTTGTTCTATTTTATATGAAGCTAAAGAGCCAATGGAAGTTTTTCTTTCTTTATTTTCAAGAAGCACAAGAAAAGAATTTTAATATAAAGCTTAAAGAAAAAAGGTCTATAAATAGACCTTTTTTTTAATTATAATATTCTTTAATTTTATTAACCGTTTCTAAAATCTTTTCTTTTAAGGTAGTTGGGCTTAAAACTTTAATTCCATCGCTATAACTCATTATTTTTGAAACAAGTCCGTCGTCGTTTGGTAATTTAACCCTTGCAATAAACTTGCCATTTTCATTTTTAATGTTTTCAACGCCTAACCACTCAGTTACGTCAGATAGATATTTTGGTTCTATTTCTAAAACAACGTCTATTGAAGTTATTTCACTTTCCCAGAAATTTAGTGGTAAATTATTTGCATCAATTTCTTTTCGTGTAAAAGACGTTCCAAGTTTGTTTGCTTTTTCAATTCTACCTACCTTAAAGAACCTAAAAGTTTGCCTTAAATTGCAGTATGCATAAACGTACCAAATACCTTGTTTAAACAAGAATAGGTAAGGGTCTATATTCCTTTCGGTAATATCGCCATTTCTATCGTGATAAGTTATGTAAAGTTGTTCTTTATTGTCAATACATTCTTGCAATACTTTAATTTTAGTTTTATAACCAACTGCGTCGCCCCAAGGGCCTGCATCTATAATAAGATTTCCACTTTGTATATTAATTTGGCTATAATCTTTTCTGCAATTAGTTTTTAGTTTTGTAATTGCACTTTCTAAACTTTTTTCTGGTAAGTTTTCGTTAAAAGAAATTAAGGCAGAAAGAACTTTGTTGTATTCATCTATTGATAAAAACGTTGAAGATAATCTATAAGTATCTATTATAGAAAAACCACCAGTTTTACCCCTTGTTGTATAAATAGGAACGCCTGCAAGTTCTATGCAATTTATATACCTATAAATACTTCTAACGCTAACTTCGTATTTATCTGCTAAATATTTTGCTGGAACTGTTTTTTTCGACAATAATTCAAACAAAATAGACATCATTATTTCATATTTCATAATATATTTACCTACCTTTAGTAATATTTTAATTTAGTAGATAAAATATGTCAAGCAATTTGAAAAAGTTTTTTAATTATGACATACGTTTGTCTCAACAATGGGTTATTATTAACTTGTAAATAAAATTCAAAGGGGAAATGTTATGAAAAATTTATTTAACAAATTATTTAATAGGCAAAAAGAAAACGCTTGTTTAACGTTATTAACCAACAAGCGCTATAAAAAATGTATAGAATTAGTTAGAAAACCAAAAAGAAGAACAAGCCTTTCACACTTCTTTGAAAATTTATATAGTTTAAGGGAAAATAGGCTTTCTTTAAGGCATAGAACTACTTTTCTATATAGTCAACAAGAACTTTACAAATAGACTTACTTTGGTCTAAAATAGGGTAATTTTCAAGTTGTCTAATTATATTGAATCGGTTAGAATAACACCCTGTTATATAAGTGTATAAAGACTGCTTCGTAAGTGAATTTTGTGGCAATACGGAAACTAAACCAAGTCTTTCAAAATAAAGTGCGTTTAGTTCTTGGTCTCCACGAGAAATTCCTTTAGGCAGTGGAATAAGCACCGTTGGAATTTTTTTGCTTAAAAGTTCAAAAACAGAGTTAGAGCCAGCTCTACTAATACAAACGTCTGCAATGGCAAAGGCATATTCTATTTTAGAAATATATTCTGCTTGGAAAAATCCTTTTTTATTGTATTCAAATGCGTTGTTTTTACCACATAAATGTATTACATCAAATTTAGGTAAAAGGTCTGGTAGACAATCTTTTAAGCAATCGTTAATTATTTTAGAACCTTGGCTACCACCTAAAACTAATAAAACAGGTTTATTTCCACTTAAGTTAAAATATTTATACCCTTCTTTTTTAGTAACGTTAAATATTTCGTTTCTTATTGGAGCGCCTACGTATACGGCATTTTTTAATTCTTTTGCTGTATCTGGAAAAGTGGTTAATACTTTTTTACAATATTTTGCGCTAATTTTGTTTGCGAGACCAATAGTATAATCGCTTTCGTGTGAAATTATAGGTATGTTTCTTTTATGTCCCGCAATTATTGTTGGTACAGAAACGTAGCCACCTTTAGAAAAAATTACGTCTGGTTTAATTTTATCTAAAATCCTTCCACTTTCTTTTATTCCGGCTAAAACCTTAAATGGAATTTTAAGGTTGTTAAGGGTAAATTTTCGCACAAGTTTTGCGCAAGGTATTGCATAGTAAGGTATATTTTCTTTTTCTATAATATTTCTTTCAATTCCGTTTTCGCTACCAATATAAAATATTTTATTAAAGTGTTCTTTAATATGAGGTAAAATTGCTAGGTGGGGGGTGCAATGCCCAGCGCTACCACCACCAGTTAAAACTATTGTTGCCATACATTATATATATGCGTAAAAACAAAAATTGTTATACTTTATTAATAACAAAAAAGAGCCACTATTAAGTGGCCCTTTTAGTTTTTCTTAAATATTATTTTTCTTCGTTGTCATCACCAAAGTTTTGAACTTCTGTGTAAACGTATTCTTCGTTTTCTTCGGCAGTGTTTTGAACACTATCAATTGAAATCTCAGTTTGTTTTTCTTCTGGTTCATCTGTGGTAGTTTCAACTTCTGGTTGTTCTTCTATAACTTCTTCTTTTTCTTTTTCTACAACATCTTTCTTAACTTTCTTTTCTGCCTTAGAAGTTTTAATTCTACTTGTAACTTTGTAGTGAGATTTAGCGTCGTTTCTATTTCTCTTTTTGCTTAATCTAACGTTTTTAATAAACAACATAACAATTGCTGCTAATAGAACAACTGCAAGTAGTATAGAAGAGAAAGATAGCCAGAAAGTTTCTGGAGAAGTAGTTGTTATGCAACTTTGTGTTTCTTCTTCGGTATCATTTTCAGTTGAATTTGGGTCTACAGGTATTGGTTCAATTGTGTTGTATGCTGCGTATATAATGTTATCTGTTTTTACCCAAACGTATTTAGGAGAATAAGAAACAAGTTTTGAACTATCTGTTTGTTTTGCGTTAAAATCTTTTTCTACTTTGCTTAATTGACGTTGATGCATTAGTGCTTCGTCTTTAGTAGCATCAAATTTACCAAACAACACACTTGAACTTGTGGTGAAGGTATCTTCCCATTTTTCTGTTTCTGTAAATGCACCAGAAAGTGTTTGTGGATTAAACGAATCAGCTTCGCTAAATTTATCTAACGAGAAGAAAACGTATCCTTGTGAATTACCTTGAGGATTAACATCTGCATCTCTTGCGCCGTTCCATAATTCTAACCTTAAATCTCTTGCGTTAATACCATTTGAAATGTAGAAAGTAACTGTTAACCAACCATTTTCATCCATCATATCTGAAGTAATATTTTCGAAAGATAAATTCTTAGTTACTTCTGAACCATCTGTAATTTGGTTAAAACCATTTGTATTTGGCGTAAATTTTAATGTTTCAACAATCTTCGTGGTTTTTGAAACGTCAACTAAATATATGTTTGCCGTTGCATCACCAACAACTCTTACTTTAACAGAGATTCTTGCTTGTGTGTTTTGGGCAATTGTAATTTTGTTGCCAATAAATCCATAAGCAGAAGCAACTTTATTGTAAATCATAAGAGGTTGTATAGGCTTTTCACCAAAGTAATTTAGTTCTTCTGCTAAGTTAGATAGGGTAGGGTTATAAGTAGCATAATCTTTTAAATATTTTGTATTAATTAAACCTGCAACACCTTCATTATTACCTAAGCCAATTCTTTCATTAATTTCAAATTGGTTAGAGTCTTTAATATAGATATGGTCTGGAACAATTCCAATAAAGCCTTGTGCTACGGTTGGTTCGGTTTTAATTTTTCCAGCATAAGAACCTTCGTTATAAATATTATAGGTTTCACTTGTGTTGGTGTATTCTACGTTAGAAGAATTTAATACAACTGTGCTTGTTGCAACTTCTGAATAAAAACTATAAAAATCGTAATTTTCAGTTTTTTCTAAAGGAAAAATTAAACCTAGTTTGTCCTTTTCATATTGATAGGTTTTACCTGTTGTAAATACAAAGTTTTCAAAAGAAACTTTTCCCGAAGCAAAATGAGAAGCTAAAGATAAATCTGCAACAGATTTTGGCCCAATATAAATTTTAAGTGTAAATTCTTCAGGGTTATTGCTATATTTATCTTCGTTGTTAGCCTCGAATTTTGGGAAATTATTTTTTAATAAAATTCCACAGTATACGTCTTCTCCAACCGTAGTAGTGGATAGGGCAGAGGTTAAAGTTTTGCCATTTTCTACAAAAATATTAATATCTGAATTTCTTAATTTGTTTAAGCCATTTTTAACAACAAAGGTTAAATATAAGTATTCTTCTGTGCCTACCATAAAATCTGGTGAAGATATTGTTATTATACCACTGTAGTTTTTAATATTTTCTATAAATAATGAGTTGCCACTAATTGTATAGTCGCCTTTATTAGATTCACTGCCTAAAATAGTTTCGCTTGAAATATTTCCATTTGCATCTTCAGAAGGGCTTTTGTTTGATTTGTTTATAGTGTAAACTGCATTATATTCATTAAGTTGAAGAGCAGTATAACTATTAGAATATTTTTCAATTGAATCTTCTATGCTTAAATTATAAAGAAAAGCTTTATGTTCAACCTTATTTTCATCTATAACGTTTTTAAAAACTGCTTTTTCGCTTGCAAATTCAAAAACCGTTTTGTTATTGTTTGATATACTTGTTGTTTCAGAATCAAAAGCGTCTTTTTCAATTTCTTCATAAACAACGTCGTCAATGAAAAGAGTACCTTCTGTGTAGTCTCTTACAACATCGTTGCTACCATTACCAAAACCTAAGCCAATTGCTACTTGTAAAGTAGTATCGTAATTAGCGTCTGATTTAACATAAATTGTATATTGTGTCCATTCATCGCAAGCTATTCCATAAATTGCGTAATCTGGTTGAGTTTTTGTTCTAATTGTAGAAATTAACCTAATGTTTGCACCATCTTTGGTGTTTGAAGAATTATCTAAAGTAACGTTTGATGTTTTTAACCATACCGTTACTTTTCCATAACTATTCTTTTTTAAGTTAATCGTTGTAGTTGAAACAACTTTTTGTGCTGCACCTTTACCAAGTTCTTCTTTCGTTAGGTAGTTGTTAATCATAAACACTTTATCACCAGGAACTTCTGGGTTGTGTGTTTTTGGGTTAGCAAAATTTGGAATAATTTTTTCTTCAATAACTTTATCTCTTGTTGCGTTGTTTAATTCTGTTTGGGTATAAGAAGGGTTGGCATCTTTAATTTCATTTTTTATGCCAGTAATGTATTCTTCATCGAAACCATATTTAGATTTAGCATAGTCTAAGAAATATGAATTAGAATACATTTTTCTTAAAAGTTCCATCCAACCTTCATCAGATGTTTTTATAATACCAGAGTTTACTTTAGAGTTGATAGAAGAATTATCTATAGTCCTGCTCCAACCGGTTGGGTTGATAATAGGATAGTCTGTAAGTTTTTTATCAATAGAGCCAAATTCAAACGAGCCGTTTTTAACTACTGCTTCGTCTACTTCGTTTTTGGAAAATGAAGATTCAGTTGAAGACGTTGTTGAATTGCATGCAAATAAAAAGCTAAACGAAAAGCATAAAATGCAAATTATAGTAAGAATAAAAATAGATTTAATGTTAAATTTTTTTTGCAAGTTGTTTTTGGTCATAAATTATTCACCCTTTTTTGAAATATATTTTAATGCTAAATTTCTTTTATTAATATTACTATTAATAACATAGTAAACATATTGAATTAATTATATAACATTTCAAATTAAAAATCAACATTTATTTAGATAGAAAGCATAAAAATTTCTATTTTATTTGTAAAAATTTAAATTTTGAATAAAACTATAATTGTGATAGAAAGTAAAGATATAAAAAAAATTAAAAATAAATGGTTAATTTTAATAATCGTAGGGGCTTTAGCAGGTTTCTTAAACGGTATGTTCGGTGGTGGCGGTGGAATGATTGTTGTTCCTATGCTTATTCATTTTTTAAAATTTGAAGAAAAGCACGCACATGCAACTGCCATTTTTATAATTCTTCCATTGTCTATACTAAGTGCAATTTTATATACAACCTATGGAAACTTTGATTTGTTTTCTACAATTTACGTTACCATTGGTGTAATAGGTGGTGGAATTATTGGCGCACTATTATTAAAGAAATTATCTTCAAAATATCTCACGTGGATTTTTTCTTTAATAATGTTAATTGCAGGTGTTAAATTGTTGTTGTTTTAGGGTGGGTTATGAAAATTTTTTGGTATATTTTAGTTGGAGTTGTAGGTGGCGTATTAGGTGGAATGGGTATGGGTGGTGGCACTTTGTTAATACCTTTACTAACAATTTTTTTAAGTGTTAAACAACACATTGCTCAAAGTATTAATTTAATAGCGTTTATACCTATGGCTTTAGTTGTTTTAATAATCCATATTAAAAATAAATACGTTAAATTTAAAAATTCAATTTTAATTATTTTATCTGGATTAGTATTTTCTTTTTTAGGTTGTTATATTGCAAAAATAATTGAAGGTGATTTGCTTAAAAAAATTTTTGGTGGACTTTTATGTGTTTTAGCATTTTTTCAATTCTTATATTCTTTTAAAGAAAAATCACCCAACTAAATTGTGCAAATTGCACAAATGCACAAAGTTAAAAAAATTACCAAAAAAATAATAAAATCATTAAAAAAACTAGTAATTTCGTAGTGAAAAATAGTTTTGTTGTTTTTAATTATTAAAAAAATTTTTTTTAAACTTTCTTCTATTGAAAAAAATGCACATAATTTCAAAAAGGTACTATTCAATGGTTAATTTTTGTGTTATAATTTTTAAGAAAAATAATTGTTTATTTTATCTCGGCTAGTTTATGAAGATTATATTGAATAGGAGGTAAGTTTTGGAAAAAATTGCAATTATAGACTTAGGTTCAAACACAGCACGTTTATTACTTGTAAACGTTAAAGAAAATGGTTATTTTCAAATATTTGACCAATTAAAAGAAGCCCCACGCCTTGGGGAAGGCATGGAAAGAGATGGCTTTTTAAAACCACAAAGAATTCAAGCCACCATTAAAACGTTGAAATTGTTTAGAAAATTATGTGATTCTAATGGTATAGAACGCATTTTTGCAGTTGCAACTGCTGCCGTTAGGCGCGCAAAAAATCAAAGAAGTTTTTTAGATGAAGTTTCTGCAACTTGTGGCATTAGGCTTAGAGTGTTAACTGCAGAAGAAGAAGCAATGTACGTTTACCGTGGTGTTATCAATTCTATGGATATTCCAAAAGGTATTATTTTAGAAATTGGTGGTGGTAGCACAAAAATCGTTTATTATAATAGGCGTAATTTATTAAATTACGAAACTTTACCTTTTGGTGCAATTACTTTAACTGAATTATTTGCGCAAGAAGGCTTGTCTCCACAAGAACACGCAGAAAAGGTAGAAGAATTCTTTACTGAACAATTAAAAAGAATTGAATGGCTTAAAGACGTTGACCCAGAAGTTCAACTAATTGGTGTAGGTGGTTCATTTAGAAATCTTTGCAGAATGACAAAGATTATGAAGAAGTACCCATTAAGAACTATTCATAATTACGTTGTTAACGATACAGACTTTAACCACGTTTACGACTTATTAAAAACCCTAGATTTAGATAGAAAGAAAAAGATTAAAGGTTTAAGTAGTGGCAGGGCAGATATTTTACCAAGCGCCTTCGTTGCTATTAATGCTTTTAAGAAATATATGAATTTAGGCGATATTATTATTAGTGGTAGTGGTTTAAGAACAGGTTTATTGTTTAATTATGCTGTTCCAACAACCGTTGATAAGCCTATTTCAGACGTTTTAACGTTTAGTTTGAACAATATTATAAACTTCTATGGTTGTAACGTTGAACACACAGAACACGTTGTTAATCTTTCAGTTCAACTATTTAAGCAACTTCGTGTATTGCACAAATTCCCAAGGCAATATCTAAAAATATTAAAAGTTGCTTCTTACTTATACGAAACAGGTAAAAAAGTAGAATTTTATAATTTTGAAAAGCATTCTGGCTACGTAATACTTAATTCTAACATTTACGGCTTATCTCATAGAGATATGGTTTTAGCATCTTTCGTTGCATCTAATACGGCAATAGAAGATATTAATCTAATAGATTGGGCTAAGTTTAGAGATTTATTAACTGATGAAGATTTAGATTCTGTTAGAAAAATGGGTATTATTTTAAGAATTGCTTATGCATTAGTAAGAAGTATGTCTTTAGTAGTTACTGGTATTAATTGCGATATTTTAGGCGATTCTGTAATTATGAAAACTGAAGTTACTGGTGATGCTACGTTAGAAATTAACTCTGCTAATGAAATTGGGGCAGATTTTAGAAGAATATTTAAGAAAAATTTAGAAATACTTTAAGATATTAACGCTGTGCATTTCACACAGCGTTTCTATTAATAAAAGGAGTATATTATGGCAATAGAAAAATTATCTATTGATTTCGACTGTCTTAATACAAATATATATAAAGTAGGTGCGGGTGTTGTTTTAAGTGAACCAACCGTTGCTACTATTTCTGCAGATGCAAAAAAAGAATTTAAAGCAGGCGGTTTAGATGCAAGAAAACTCTTAGGCAAAACGGCAGAAAACACTAAAATTGTTTTCCCTATTTTCGAAGGTGAAATTGTTAGTGAAGAAGTAGCATCTAAGTTATTAAATGGTTTTTTAAGAAAGATTGGTGTAAAAAATAAACTATTTGGTCCATCTGCTATTTTTTCAGTTCCTTGTGGTGTAAACGCAGAAATTATTTCTAAATATAAAGCAGTTGCAAAAGAAGCAGGTATAGGAAAGGTTTATTTTGCAGAAGCGCCTATTTTATCTGCGCTAGGGCAAAGAATTCCTTTAACAGAAGCAAGCCCTTGTTTTATTATAGATATGGCAGGTGGCACTACTAATATTTCAGTTTTATCTTTAGACGGCATTATTACCGGTATTTCAGTTAACTTTGGCGCTAATAAAATACATACCGATATTATAGATTTCGTTGCAGAAAAATTTGGTTTACAAATAGGTTTACTTTCTGCTGAAAGAATTAAAAAAGAAATTGGTAGTTTGGTTGAAGACGATGGTTTATCTGCCGTACTTAACGGGCGAGATATTAAAACAGGCGCTCCTAAAGCAATTTCTATTAAATCTTGCGATATTTTTGAAGTTATTGCTAAATATTATAATAAAATTATACAGTTAGCAACAAACGTTTTGGCAAAACTTCCACCAGAAGTTTCTGCAGATATTCGTAGTTCTGGTATTTATCTTTCTGGTGTTTCTGCTAATATTTATGGAATAGAGAATTATTTTTCTAAGAAAATGGATATGAAAATTAACCTTGCAGAACACCCAGAATATGCTGTTTCTATTGGTGGTGGCGTATTGTTAAGTAATACGGCATTATTAAATAAGTTAGCAGTAAAAATTTAATAATTTATAATTTAATATATATTTGACAATTTACCACACAATTATTGAAAATAATTATAATTGTGTGGTTTTATTTTTGTTAAAATACCTTTTACGGAGGAGATTTATGAAAAAAATTGTAATAACTTCTGGTAAAGGCGGGGTTGGTAAAACAACGGTAACTGCCAACTTAGGAATTGCTATTGCAGACCTTGGCTATAGAGTTTTGGTTATAGATATAGACTTTGGGTTAAACAATTTAGACGTTGTTTTAGGTGTTGAAAATAAAGTTGTTTACGATATTAAAGACGTTTTAGAAGGCCGTTGTAGAATTAAACAAGCTCTTGTAAAATGTTTCGAAAAAAGAAACTTATACGTTTTGCCATCAGATAAAATTAATGGTAATAGCAACGTTAGTGGGCAAAACTTAAAACTTCTTGTAGATAGTTTGTGTAACGTATTTGATTACGTTTTATTAGATTGCCCAGCTGGCATAGATATTGGTTTTCATAGAGCCGTTGCCTGTGCCGATAGTGCATTGGTTGTAACAACTCCTAACATTCCAAGTTTGCGAGATGCCGATAAGGTGGTAAATATTTTAAAAAGTTATAAATTAGATAAAGTTAGTTTAATTGTAAATAGGGCAAGGGGAGATTTAATTATAGATGAAAAAATGTTTTTGCCACAAGATATTCAATTAATGTTAAAAACAGAATTAGCGGGTGTTTTGCCAGAAGAAGATGCTGTTTTTTTATATAGTGGCAGTAAATTGCCTAAAAAAAGTGATTCTGCTCAAGCCTATAAAATTTTAGCAGATAACGTTTGTAATAATAAGAGTAAGATTTTTAACGTAACCAATAAATATTCTGGTTTTTTTGGCAGTATTAGAAAATGTATTAAAAAGGGTGTGTAAAATGAAAAGAAAAAACGAAATAAATAGAGTAAAAGAGTTAATAGATAACGATAGATTTAATACTAAAGACGACTTTAAGGAATTAGTAGAAAAAGACTTATATAAATTATTGTTAGAATATTTTGAAATTATAGATTTTCCAACGTTAGTAATAGAAAAAAATAATAATTTTTTACAAGTAAATATTAATTTTAAGTGTAATAGAATTAGAACTTTTGGAACTTTGCCTTATGAAGATTTAACCTAAAGAATATTTTTTTAAAATTTGGCAAAAATATACGTATGTTAAATTTTATAATAGGTTTTATTGTTGGTGCAAACGTAGGTATTATTACTTTTTGTTTGTTTAAGTATAATAAAGGTAAGTAATTTTTTATTTGTTGACAATAAAATGAAGTAGTTGTATAATATTCATATATTTAACCTTAGTATTTTAACTAAGGTTTTTGGTGCGTATGAAAAATTATTTTACTATTAAAAAACCTGTTGAAAATTTAATTGTTATAGAGCGTTCTAAGTTTATATGTTATCTTTCTCATTGTGGAAATGAAGAAGATGCTAAGAACTTTATTTCTGCCATAAAAAAACAGAATTCACTAGCAAATCACAACTGTTATGCCTATATTGCAGATGAAGTTGGGCTAGTGCAAAAGTTTTCAGACGATGGCGAGCCACAAGGTACTGCAGGCTTACCTATGTTAGATGTATTAAAGGTTAAAAAACTATATAAAACCGTTGTGGTTGTTACAAGGTATTTTGGGGGAATTAAACTTGGCACGGGTGGTTTAACACGTGCTTATAGTGGTAGTGTTGTTTCTGCATTAGAAAAAGCAGAAATTGTTAATATGCAAGAAGGTATAACTCTTTCTACTATTTTAGATTACGATAAATATTCTATTTTTAATAAATTTATACAAGATTTTTCTATTGCAAACTTAAAAACGGAATACGGCAATAATATAGAAATTAGTTTTTCTGTAAAACTAACCGAAAAAGAAAAATTTATAAAACAAGCAACAGACGTGTTTTTAGGTAAAATTGCCTTTACGGAAGAAAAGGTAGATTTTTACCCTTTTAAAAATTAGGTAACTTATGAAAAAAATTACAAAAATTTGCGTTCAAGAAAAGAATAAAAATAGATGCAACGTTTATTTAGACGATGAGTTTGCTTTTGGCTTAGAAATTAAAACTGCTTATAAATACGGGCTAAAAGTAGGGCTAGAAGTAGATGAAAATAAAATTGCAAGTATGACTTCTGAAGATGAAATAAGCATTGCTTTTGAAAAGTGTGTTAAATATCTTTCAGAATATAGTAAAACTGAAAAACAATTATATACATATTTAAAAAATAAAGAATATTCAAGTAAAATTATTTTTGAAGTTATAAATAAACTAAAAGAAAATGCTTTTTTAGATGATGAAAGGTTTTGCAAAAGATATATAGAGCAAAAAAGCAATATTTACGGCAGAAAAATGTTAGAATTAAAACTTCTTCAAAAGGGTGTTAAAAAAGAAGTTATTGCTAAGGTTTTTTTAGATGATGAAACAGATTTTTCTTTAACTGCAACAAACGTTTTAGAAAAATATTTAAGAAATAAAGAAATTAATAAAAAGAATTTAGAAAAGGCATTTAGATATTTAATTTCTAAAGGTTTTTCTTATGAAGAAGTTAAAAATGCACTAAGTAATTACGAGGTTTAGTAGTGGAAAGAATTTTATTAACTAATGAAATGCGCGAAATAGACGACTATAATATAAATAAACTTGGAATTTCTTCATTGGTGTTTATAGAAAGGGCTGGTAATGCCGTTGCAGAAGAAATTATTAAAAAGTTTAAGGGTGGCAGAGTTTTAGTTTGTGTTGGCAAAGGCAATAATGGCGAAGATGCTAAAATTGTAGCCGAAATATTAAAGAAAAAACACGGCTTTACCGTTACTACTCTTAACGTTTTTAATGGGTTTTTTAAACTTTTAGAAAAACCTTACGATATTATTGTTGATGGAATTTTTGGCACGGGGCTAAAAAGAGAAGTAGAAGGTAAGTATAAAGAAGCCATAGAAATAATTAATAATAGTGGTGCTTACGTGGTTTCAATAGATATTCCTAGTGGTCTTAACGGAGATACAGGTATGCCGTTAGGGGTTAGTGTTAAAGCAAACCTTACCATTGCTATACAAGAATATAAATTAGGGCATTTTATTAATGATGGGCCAGACTATTGTGGAAAAATTATTTGTAGAGATATTGGTTTAAGCATTTGGGAAGAAAATTATATTAAAAGAATAACTAATTCTTTTGCTAAAAAGTTTTTTACCCCTAGGAAACGAAACGTTAATAAAGGTTCTTTTGGTAAAACAACAGTTTGTGGTGGTAGCAAAAACTATTTTGGTAGTGTTTTGCTTTCATTAAATTCTTTATTAGCCTTAAAAATGGGCGTTGGTTATGCTAACTTATGCGTGCCTAAATGTTTATATAGCACGTACGCAGGGTTAAACCCAGAATGTACTATTTCTACAATAAATTCTGCTGATGGCAATTTTGTATTTAACGAAGAAGACGTTAAAAGTTTGTTTAAGTATAATTCTATATCTTTTGGTATGGGAATAGGTGTTAACGAAGAAAATTATAAAATAGTAAAATATATTTTAGAGAATTATACTGGTAGACTTGTTATAGATGCAGACGGCTTAAATACTATTGCTAAATATGGTTTAGAAATTTTAAAAAATAAAAAGTGCGAAGTAGTTTTAACTCCACACGTTAAAGAATTTAGTAGGTTAGTTAATTTAGAAGTTAATGAAATAAAAAATAATACGATAGAAATTATTAAAAGCTTTGCAAGTGAATATAACGTTATATTATTACTTAAAGATAGCGCAAGTTTTATTACTAACGGCAAAGAAATTTATTTAAATACAACTGGCAATAATTCGTTAGCAAAAGCAGGTAGTGGAGATACTTTAAGTGGCATTTTGGCTGGTATTTTGGCGCGTGGGTACGATTTATTAGAAAGTGTTGTTGTGTCTTGTTATCTACTTGGAATTACGGCAGAAATAGCCGTTAAAAACAATAATGAATATACCGTGACCGCAACAGATATTGTTAAATATTTACCAAATGCAATAAATTCGTTGTAATGTTAAAAAAGGTTAAATAACAAAACCACCCGTTAATGCTAAAAAGGTTAAATATACGTTTATAGATATTAATATAGGCATTAACACCATTAAAACAACGCTTTTTAGCCTATATTTAAAAATAAACATAAAAATAAATATTCCCGTTGCTCCACCTAAAGCACCTGCAAGAAGTAGTTTAGAATCTCCTATAGAAATGTTTTCTTCATCTCCTTTTTCTCTTGCTTTCTTTTGGAAATATAACATTAAAATACCATAAAAGTTTATAGATATAATATAAACTATTAATATAATATAAAAAATTGTAGGCATAATATATTAATAGTGTGTATAAATTTAAAATTTTTATAAAAAAAAGGCACGTTTTTCGTGCCTTTTTTTATGATTATTTTATTTTGTTAAAAGATTTATCTGGAATTTTAATTTTAGTACATAACTTTTTAAGCCAAGGTGCTAAAATTCCTTCAACGGCAATTACGAAAACAACTATTAAAACGTGGTGCCAGAAGTTAGGTGAAATTAACGGCCACATTTTTGTTAGGGTTAATAGTGGAAAACCAAATATAACGGCAATAACTGTTATTGCTAAAATGCATATTGCAGTTAAGGCAAATAGTATAGTTCTAAACTTGTTAAATGGTTTACAAATATGAAATAAGTTAATTAACCCCGCAAAAGTAAATGCATAAACTTTCATCGTTGTGTAAACTTGTTCTGTAAATACGCCGTCTACACCTAAAATTAGTTTAGATAAATCTATTAGTACAACGCCTAAAAACATTAGCAGTGCGCTTGGTAAAGATTTACTTAATACTTGCGTAATAAATTTGCCTTCTACTTTAGCATCGTTTGCTTGTAACGATAAAAAGAAAGATGGAAAACCTATTATAAACACTTCTAACATTATCATTTGCGAAAGCACGAACGGGTAGGTTATAAGGTTTGGAACTGCTAAAATTAAAATTGCTAAAAACATTGTAAATAACGTTTTCATTAAGTAAAGAGATGCAGAACTTTGAATATTATTTATTACTCGTCTTCCTTCGTAAACAACTTTTGGTAAAGAGTTAAAGTTGTTATCCATTAAAACTAGGTGAGAAATGTTTCTTGTTGCTTCGCTACCAGATGCCACGGTTATTGCACAATCTGCTTCTTTTAGTGCTAAAATATCGTTAACGCCGTCGCCAGTCATTGCAGTAACGTGTCCTGCCAGTTTAAGCGCTTTTATTAATATAGCCTTTTGTTCTGGCGATACTCTGCCAAAAACAGTATATTTTGTGGCAACTTCTAAAGCTTCGTTATCGGTTAAACCTTCTAAACTTATGTACTTATCTGCATTATCTATGCCAACTCTCTTAGAAACTTCTGAAACGGTAATAGGGTTGTCGCCAGAAATAACTTTAACTTCAACGTTGTTTTCTTTAAACCATTTTATAGTTTCAATGGCGTCTTCTCTAATATTATCTGAAATAATAATTAAGCCAATAGGTGAAGGGTTAGAAGGTATTTTTTCTTCATTAATGCTTTCATTAGAACGTGCAAGCAATAATACTCTTAACCCCAAAGACGTGAATTGGTTTACCATTGGTTCAATTTTTTTGTATTCTTCGCTATTTAACACAAATTCTGGCGCACCATATATAAACGTGCCAAAATTATTAAAAGATACGGCAGAATATTTTCTTTTTGAACTAAAAGGAATTGTTTTTTCTGCTACGTATTTAGTGCTAAAACCAAAGTAATTTTGCATTGCTACTGCTGTTTGGTTATTATCTTGTAGGGCAGAAAGCATAGAAGCAACAACTTCTTTAACGTTGTATTCGTCTGTTTTAACAATTTCAATAAGTTCATTAACGGTCATTCTGCCGTCTGTTATAGTACCCGTTTTGTCAAAACAAATTGTATCTACACGAGCAAGCATTTCTAACGAATATAAATCTTGCACCAAAGTATTATGTTTATAAAGTTTAATAACGCCTACGGCAAGTGCTACGCTAGTTAGTAAAAACATACCAGAAGGTATCATGCCAATTACGAAAGTAGATGTTTTAGATATGGTGTTTTGCCAATCTGTTTCGCCCATAATTACAAGCGATTTAATTAAAAAAGCAACGGTAATAGGCACGATAATAAACCCAACAACTTTAATAATAAGTTTAAGTGACCCCATTAATTCCGATTGTGGTTTTTTATATTTTTTTGCTTTTTGAGAAAGTTGTTCTACGTAATTATCTTTACCAACTTTATCTGCTTTTACTTTACAAGTACCACTAACAATAAAACTACCTGCAAGTAAATTGTCGCCAATTCTTTTTTTAACTGGTACAGATTCGCCTGTTAGTAATGCCTCATTAACTTCAACTTCGCCTTCTAAAATAATACTGTCGGTAGGAATTTGACTACCAATTCCTAACAAAATAACGTCGTCTAAAACAATTTCGTTAGAGTTAATATCTTGTATTTTTCCGTCCCTTAAAACTTTTGTGGTTTTTTGGGCTAATAAAGATAGTTTATCTATGCAGATTTTTGCCCTAATTTCTTGTATAATGCCAATAAAAATATTTGCCAAGTAAATTAATACGAAGAAAAAGTTGCTAATTGGCGATTTTATTATAGCAAGGGCAATGCAAACTAAAATACCAAGTAGGTTAAAGAACGTGAGAATATTACTCGTAAATATACTTAGGTATGATTTAGAGTATTGCTTTTTAACCGAATTAACAAGTTTTGCGTTAATTCTTTCGTTAACTTGGTTAGAATTTAACCCCAAATTTATATCTGGGGTTATCCTAGTAATTTCATTTTGTGTAACGTTTTTCATAAATTATAAAATAATGTTAACTAATCTGTTTTTAACTATAATTATTTTTTTAATTTCTTTACCTTCTATTTCTTTAGAAAGTTTTTCATCTTTTTTAACGTATTCTTTTACTTCTGCTTCGGTTGCATCGTTTTTAATAAACATTCTGCATTTAATTTTGCTATTTATTTGAACTGCAACTTCAACTTCATCTTTAACTAGCGCACTTTCATCAACTTCTGGGAACTTGCAAGTAAATATAGAAGATTTATTGCCAAACAACGTTCTCCAAAGTTCTTCTGTAAAGTGTGGGGCAGAAGGTGCTAAAAGTAGAAGTAATTTCTTAAAGCATTCTTTTTCTAATTGTAAGTTCTTTTCGTTTTCTTCTTTAGCATCGTATTTAGTAAGAGCGTTTAATAATTCCATTAACCTTGCAACGCAAGTGTTGAAAGAGAAATTTTCCATATCTTGGTTAACTTGTTTAATTGCATAGTTAGTAGCATATAAAAGTTCTTTTTCATCTGCATTGTTTAGGTTAGATTTTTTAGCAACTATTGGTGCAAGTTTAATTGCAAGCCTTTCAATTCTGTCTAAGAATTTAGTAATTGCTTTAATTCCGTCTTCACTCCAAGGGCCACCTTCGGTATAAGAAAAACCAAACATTAAGTAAAGCCTTAAAGTATCTGCGCCAAATTTTTCTACGTAAGGGTCTGGAGCGATAATATTTCCTTTAGATTTACTCATTCTAAACCCGTCTGGGCCTAAAATTACACCTTGGTGTACTAAAGATTTAAATGGTTCGTCGAATTTTAAGTAACCTAAATCTCTTAAAACCTTAGTAATAAACCTTGCGTATAGTAGGTGCATACATGCGTGTTCTGCGCCACCAACGTATTTGTCTACAGGAAGCATTTTGTTTATAATTTCTGGGTTAAAAGGTTCTAAATCGTTATGAGCATCAGGATATCTTAAGAAATACCAGCTTGAACATACGAAAGTATCTAACGTGTCTGGATCGCGTTTTGCAGGAGCGCCACAAACAGGGCAGGTGGTATTCATAAATTCTTCACATTTTGCTAGTGGTGATTTTCCATCTGGCTTAAATTCAACGTCGTAAGGTAATTTAACAGGTAAATCTTTATAAGGTACTGGAACAGCGCCACATTTTTCGCAGTGAATTACTGGAATTGGTGCGCCCCAATAACGTTGACGTGAAACTAACCAGTCTCTTAACCTATAGTTTGTTTTGTGTTCGCCTTTACCAATTTTAACAAGTGAATTTATTATGCTTTTTCTTGCTTCTTCGCTATTTTTGCCGTCAAAACCTATGCTGTTTACTAAAATACCATCTTCGCAGAAAGGTAGTTTATCGTCGCAATTAACACCTTTAATAACCCTTGTAATAGGTAGGTCGTATTTAGTTGCAAAAGCAAAGTCTCTTTCATCGTGCGCAGGTACACCCATAACAGCGCCCGTGCCGTAAGAATATAAAACGTAATCTGCAACGTAAATAGGCACAACCTTATTGTTAATAGGGTTTATTGCGTTATGACCAATGTAAACGCCGGTTTTTTCTCTTGTGGTAGAAAGCCTATCTATTTCGTTTGTTTTAGCAGTTTGTTCTACGTATGCTTCAACAAGTTTCTTTTGCTTTTTAGAAGTTAATTTTTTAACGAGTGGGTGTTCTGGCGCTAATACAACGTAAGAAACCCCAAACAAAGTATCTGCTCTGGTGGTGAATACCTTAAAAGTATCGCCACTTTCTGCAGTGAATTCAATTTCGCCACCGGTAGATTTACCTATCCAGTTCTTTTGCATTAACTTTGTTTTTTCTGGCCAATTTAACGTGTTTAAGCCTTGTAAAAGTTCTTCTGCGTAGTCTGTAATCTTAAAAAACCATTGCGTTAGGTCTTTTTTAATTACTTGGCTATTACATCTTTCGCAAACACCATTAATAACTTGTTCGTTGGCTAAAACGGTTTGACAACTTGGACACCAGTTAACAGGTGCTTCTTTTCTATAGGCTAGGTTATTTTCGTATAACTTTAAAAATAACCATTGAGTCCATTTATAATAATCTTCATTACAGGTTATTATTTCTGCGTTCCAGTCGAACATAGCACCCATTTCTTTTAGGGTTTGTTCCATATTTTGAATATTCTTTTCAGTTGAATCTTTTGGGTGAATACCTGTTTTAATAGCATAGTTTTCTGCTGGTAAACCAAAAGCATCAAAGCCCATTGGTTGGAACACTTCAAACCCTTTCATTTTTTTGTAACGAACAAAACTATCGGTAGGGCCGTAGTTATACCAATGCCCAAGGTGTAATTTTGCAGCAGAAGGGTATGAAAACATTTCTAAACAGTAATATTTTTTGTCAGTATTCTTTGAAGAAAAAGTATTAATTTTTTCTTTTTCCCAAATTTCTTGCCACTTTTTTTCAACTTTTTTGATGTCCATAATAAAGGTTATGCCTCCGTAAAAATAAATACTTTATTATTTTATAATAAAAAAACTTTTAAGTCAACAAAAAGAAAGGGTAATTAAATTTTTGTTTTAATTTTTAAGGTTTGTATAGTAAAATATTTTTAATAAATTAATTTTTTCATTTACAAAACTAAAAAAAGATGTTATACTTTATGTATATTCATTAAGGAGAGTATTTGCTTTGAAAAAACCATACGAAACAGTTAGTTCAGTTACTTCTCAATTTTTAGATTTATATGGTGAAATCACAAATGAACAAATTAGTAGGTACGAAAATTTGTTTGCAAGGTTTAAGAAGGAATTTTCTAAAGAAAATGCATATATTTGTTCTTCAAGTGGTAGGGTAGAAATTTGTGGTAACCACACAGACCACAATGGTGGCAAGGTTTTATCTTCTGCCATTAGTTTAGACTCTGTTGCAATGTTTTTACCAACTGAAGATAATAAAATTTACGTTAATTCAGAAGGTTATAAACCATTTGTAGTAGATATAAATTCAATAGAAAACACTAAGGTTTCTTCTTCTGAATCTATTGTTAAAGGCGTTGTTAAAGGGTTTATTGAACGTGGCTATAAAGTAGGTGGGTTTTGTGCAAGTGTTACAAGTAACGTTGTAGGTGGCGCAGGCATTTCTTCTTCTGCTTCATTTGAAGTTTTAATTTGCGAAATTCTTAATTTTTTATATAACGATGGCAAAGTTTCTTGTGAAGATAAGGCAAAAATCTCTCAATTTGCAGAAAACGTTTACTTTAATAAGCCTTGTGGTTTATTAGACCAAACTGCCATTTCTTTTGGTGGGCTTAATTTATTAGATTTTTCAAATAAAAATAAAATTGGCGTTACTAAAATTAAAAACGAGTTAAATAAAAATTATACTTTAGTTTTAATTAAAACAGGTGGTAGCCACGCTAATTTAACAGATGAATACGCATCAATTCCAAAAGAAATGTTCAACGTTGCTAATAAGGTTGGCGTTGAAAGATTAGTTGATATTGGTGAAGAAGAATTTTTAGATAAACTTTCTAAATGCGAAGGTTATTTAGATAGGGAAGTTACAAGAGCCGTTCACTTTTTTGAGGAAAACAAAAGGGTAGAAAGAGCAAAAGAATATTTAGAAAACAATAATTTTGAAGGTTTCTTAAACGAAGTTAAAAATTCTGGTAATAGTTCTTTAGGGTTTTTACAAAACTGCTACGTTGCTAAAGAAAACTCTCAGTTAATCACAAAGGCTTTAGCAATTTCTTCGGTATATAATTCTAATGGTGCATATAGGGTGCATGGTGGTGGCTTTGCAGGAACAATGCTAAATATTGTTAAAAACGACAATTTAGAAAGTTTTATAAACAATATAACAAAGTTTTATGAAGAAGAAAACGTTATTGTTGTTAAGTGTAGAGATAAAGGAACAATCATATTGTAAAATCAAACGATTTTTGGTTTTTTATGTGTGACATAATATATTATTTATAAGGAAAAATGAATTATGAAATGTATGTTTTGTGGTTGTATTGAAAGCAAGGTTGTAGATTCTAGGTCAACAGAAGATGGAACTATTATTAGAAGAAGAAGAGAGTGTTTGCAATGTGGTAAAAGGTTTACTACTTATGAAACGGTTGAAAATACACCTATTTTAGTAGTTAAGTCTAGTGGGGCTAGGCAAGTTTTCGACCCTAATAAAGTTAAAAGTGGTATTATTAAAGCTTGTGAAAAAAGGCCTGTTTCTATGGCTAAAATAGATGCTTTGGTTGAAAGTATTCAAAAGAAAATTTATAATTCTTTAGCGCAAGAAATTCAAAGCAAAGAAATTGGCGAAATGGTTATGGAAGGCTTAAAAGAAATAGATGAAGTTGCTTACGTAAGGTTTGCATCTGTATATCGTTCGTTTACAGATATTTCTTCATTTATGAGTGAACTACAAAAAATGGTTAAAAATAAAGGTGAATAATTATGAATAAATGGGACAAAAGATTTATGGAACTTGCCGAAACTGTTGCAACTTGGTCTAGTTGTTACCAAGAAAATAGGCACGTTGGGGCAGTTGTGGTAAAAGATAAAAGAATTTTAACAACGGGTTATAACGGCGCACCAGAAGGTATTACTTCTTGTGCAGAACGTGGTAGTTGTTTAAGAAGAGATAGAAACATTGCAAGTGGCACAATGCAAGAAGTTTGCTATGCCGTCCACGCAGAACAAAACGCAATTATTCAAGCAGCAAAATTAGGGGTTAGTTTACAAGGTGCAACCATTTACGTTACACATCAACCTTGCGTAATTTGCACAAGAATGATATTAAACTCGGGAATTAAACGTGTTATTTATAAAAACGGCTACCCAGATGAATTTGCGCTTCAATTATTTGCAGAATCTAACGTAGAAATAATTAAATTTGAAAATTTAGAAAATAATTAAAATTTTTATTAAAATCGCTTGTGTTTTTTAATTTTATGTTGTATTATTATATGGCGAATTAAGAAACACAAGTTGTTTTTGTGCTTTATTGCAAATAATTTTAATAAAATTTTTGGAGAGTTATCGAAGTGGTCATAACGAGGCGGTCTTGAAAACCGTTTGGGTGCAAGCCCACGGGGGTTCGAATCCCTCACTCTCCGCCAAAATAATCCTAAACCGATTTTGGTTTAGGATTTTTTGTTGGGGTTGTTAAGGAATTTGAATGAGTGCGCTTAAATATCTTATTATTTTTACATGAATAAATAGCACACGATTTTCGGCTTTGCCATCGTAACGCAAGTGTAGATGTGTCCCTCACTCTCCATAAAAAAAACTAGAACAATTTTGTTCTCGTTTTTCTTTTATTGCTTATTTTATTGACTTTAATAAAACGATTAGTTATAATAAAATTAAATATTTATATTTAAGGAAAACCTTTTATATGGAAAAAGTAGTTAAAAAAGATGCTTCTTTTACTAAAAAAATTGTTTTAGACGTTTTGGTTGCAGTTTTTGCAGGTTTAGTTGTTGGAACTGCCTATTTCTTTTTTCAAAATAGTAATAATTTTGCTCCCGGTGGTGTAGGTGGTTTAGCAACAATGACCTATCATTTTTTATTAGGTTTAGGAATTAAAGAGGCAAATTGGGCAATTTTAATGGTTGTTTTTAATTTGCCAATTTTTATTTTGGTTAGCATTTTTGTAGACAAAAAGTTAGGTTTGTTTTTAATTATTTATATGTCGGTTCAATCTTTAACTGTAGAGTTATTTGGTCAAATAGGATTAAAACCTTATTCTGCCGAATTTTCTGGCGAAGATTTCCAAGTTATTTTTGCTTGTATTTTAACTGGTGTTATTTCTGGCTTTGGATTTTCTTTAATGTTAAGACGTTTTGGTGCAAGTGGTGGAACGTACGGCATTTCAGCATTAATTAAACGTTTTAGGCCGGCAACTAATATTGCTTACGTTTCATTTTTGATGGATAGTAGCGTAGTTTTAATTTCGTTTTTTGTTTATAATATGCAAATTACACCTGTTATCTGTACTTTGCTTAACTTATTTATTGCTAATATTGTGGTAGATTACGCTTTATCTGGTATTAAAAATGGCTATAAGTTTGAAATTATTACAGATAAACCAGAAGAATTATCTTCAGCTCTTTTAACTGAACTTAAACACGGCGTAACGGAAATTAAAGTTGTTGGTATGTATTCACATACAGATAAATATATGTTGGTTTGCATAATTAGAAAAAAACAAATTGGTCAAATTATGAAAATTATTAAAAGATTTAACGGCACGTTTGCATCTTTTGGTAAAGTAAATGAAGTTTTTGGTAGATTTAAATAAATTTTGGTAAAGTATGGAAAAATCGGTTATAGATGAACTTAATAAAAAAGGTGTTGCATACTTCATTCCAAAAGGGAATAGTATGTGGCCTACCCTTAAAGATAAAGCGCAACCCGTTTTAATTAAAAAAGCAACCGAACCGCTTAACGTTTACGACGTTGCTTTATATAAAAAAGAAGACGGAACTTTAGTGCTTCATAGGGTTATAAAGGTTTTAGAAGATTTTTACGTTTTTTTAGGCGATAGCCAAATTGTAGAAGAAAAGGTAGAAAAAACCCAAGTTTTAGGCGTTATGGTTGGTTTTTATAAAGGTAATAAGTTTATTGAAACAAACGACCAATCTTATATTAAAAGGGTAAAAAAGTGGTTTAAAAATGAAAAATTTAGGCGCTTTAGAATAAAACTATTTTACTTAAGATTAAAAATCTTTGCATTTTTTAAAAAAAGGAAAAAAGAAAATGTTTAATTTAGATTTATTGTGTAAAAATTCAAAAATAGCAAGCAGAAGTTTAATTAACGTAAATGACGTTACTATTAACAACGTTTTAATTTATTCTGCTAAATTATTAAAAGATAATAGAGAAATTATAAAAAAAGAAAACGAAAAAGACGTTATTAATGCAAAACAAAACGGAAAATCTGCATCTTTTATAGATAGGCTTTTGTTAACGGATAAGGTTATAGATTCTATTGCCGAAGGGTTTATACAAGTTTCTAAGTTAGTAGCCCCATTAAATAAAGAAGTTTATTCTTTTTATAACGAATTTCAAGAAATAAGCGTTAAAAAAATTACCGTTCCTTTTGGTGTTATTGGTATTATTTTTGAAGCAAGGCCAAACGTTACAGCAGATGCGTTTGCGTTATGTTTCAAAACAAAAAATGCCGTTATTTTGCGTGGTGGAAGTGATGCTATTAACTCTAATATGGCAATAGTGAACGTTATTAAAAGTGCGCTAAAAGAATATGGCATAGATGAAAACGCAGTTTCGTTAATAACAGACACTTCAAGGGATGTTGCAAAAGAATTTATGAAAATGAATAAATACTTAGACCTTTTAATTCCAAGGGGTGGCGCTTCTTTAATTAAAACCACCCTACAAGAAAGCACTATTCCCGTTATTGAAACAGGTACTGGCAACTGCCACGTTTTCGTAGATGAATTTGCTAATATAGATATGGCTGTTAATGTTATTTTTAATGCGAAAACTCAACGTTATAGCGTTTGTAATGCGTTAGAATCTATTGTAATTCACTCTAAAATTTTAGAAAATGCTTTACCTAAAATTGAAGAAAAGTTGCTAGAAAAAGAAGTAGAAATTTTTGCAGATGAAAGGGCTATTAAATACTTAAAAAATAAATTACCTGCAACGGAAGAAGATTTTTATACTGAATACGGCTGTGCTAAAATTTCAGTTAAAGTTGTAGATAGTATTGAAGAAGCAATTGTTCATATTAACGAACACAGCACGGGGCATTCTGAAAGTATTATTACTGAAAATAAAGAAAATGCAGAAAAATTCTTAAACGAAATAGATTCTTCATGCGTTTACCATAATGCTTCTACAAGATTTTCAGATGGTTTTGTGTTTGGTTTAGGCGCAGAAATTGGCATAAGTACGCAAAAATTACATGCTCGCGGACCAATGGGGCTAGAAGCCTTAGTAACAACTAAATACGTTGTTAAAGGTGATGGCGCAGTTAGAAAATAATTTATTTTAGTTCAAGGAGCAAATAATTTATGTATTCATTTGGTGTAGATATTGGTGGAATGTCTATAAAAATAGGTTTAGTTGATGAAAACGGGCATATTTTAGAAAAAAGAGTAATTAAAACAGATACTGACCCAGATTTAGCAATTGAAAATATTGCAAAACAACTTAATGATATTTTAGAAGTTAAAAACATTACTATAAACGAAATAAATGGTATAGGTTTAGGGTGTCCTGGTGCAGTTGACGGTAGTAGTGGCATAATAGATATTTTACCTAATTTAGGTTGGGAAAACGTTGAAATTGAAAAGAAGTTAAAAAAATATTTCAACACAAAAATTACCTTTTCTAACGATGCAAACGTAGCAGTTTTAGCAGAAGTAAAATATGGTTGTGCTAAAAATTATAAAAATGCTTTAATGTTCACTTTAGGTACTGGCGTTGGTGGTGGAATTATAATAGACGGCAAACTTTATGAAGGAAATAAATGTAAAGGTGCTGAATTAGGGCATATTACACTTGTTTTAGATGGTTTGCCTTGTACTTGTGGAAGAAAGGGCTGTGTGGAAAGGTACGTTTCTGCTACGGCATTAATGGAACAAACTAAACTTGCAATGCAAGAAAATAAAAATAGTTTAATGTGGAAACAAGTAAACGGAAATATTAATAACGTTGACGGAAAAACTGCTTTTGAGTGTTGTAAACAAGGCGACGAAAGTGCTAAATTAGTTGTTAATACTTACGTTAAATATTTAGCCGAAAGCATGATGAACTTATTTAATATTTTTAGACCAGAAATTTTTATTTTAGGTGGTGGAATAAGTAATCAAGGGCAATATTTATTAGATATGGTTATTGAATATTGCGAAAAGTTTAACTATGGATATTTAGATACGCCTAAAGTTAAAATTGCAATAGCAACGTTAGGAAACGATGCAGGTATTATTGGTGCATCTGCATTAGTATAATATAATAGTATTATTTAATTTAAAATTGAAAGACCTACTAAAATTAGTAGGTTTTTGTTTTTATTTAAATAAATCTATCATCAATTTTGTAACCATTTCTTTCATCATTTCGTAGTTAATATATTCGTGATTGTCGAAAACGTATTCGTGGGCAAAAGATTGAACTAAATCCATTGCTAAATGCACCTTTTCAATTAACCCTTCTTCGCTAAAACCAATGCTTTTTAGTTTGCTTGCTAATTTAATGGTTATTTTATCTTCTAAAGTAATAAATTGCATGTTTACCGCTTCGTCGGTATGGGTTAAAGAGTGCAATGCTTCGTGCATTTTTGCGTTCTTTTTATGAATTTTAATAACGGCTTCTACAATTTTTGGAACGTAAACGTCTATTTCTAAATAAGACTTAAACGTTTCAAATGTTTTTAAAATAGGTTCAAAAGCATTTTCAATATAAATATCTAAAACAGAAATTAAAATATCTCTTTTATCTCTAAAATAGCCGTAAACTATACCCGTAGAAACACCTGCTTTTTTTGCAATTTCTGCCGTATTAGTGCCGTAATAACCCACTTCTGAAAACAGTGTATAACTTGCTTCAATTATTCTTTTTTTCTTTTCTATTGACCTTTCTTGCTTAGGTTCGCGTATTTTTTTAATCATATTTACATTATATAATGTAATAGAATAAAAAGCAAGCATATTTTTTTGAAAAATGTGAAAAAAGTTTCACAATTTTGTTGACATAATAAATTTTATCGTGTTATAATTTTAACGAAAAATATGAAACAAATTTCACTTTTTGAAAATTTTAGGAGGCAACAATGAAAAAGAAAGAAATTACTTTAGATGAGTTTCGTATTGGCGACAAAGGCTTTGTTTTAAATGTCCTTGGCGAAAAAAGGGTAAAAAGGCGTTTGTTTGATATGGGAATTACACCTGGTATTGAAATATATTTAAGAAAAAAAGCACCTTTGGGTGACCCTATTGAAATTACTTTAAGGGGGTATGAATTAACTCTTCGTAAAGATGAAGCGAAAAATGTAATTATGGAGGTTAATAATGATTAGGTTTGCTTTAGCAGGTAACCCAAATAGTGGCAAAACCACATTATTTAACGGGCTAACGGGCTCAACGGCACACGTTGGCAACTGGCCGGGGGTAACCGTAGATAAAAAAGAAGGCGTTTACAAAAAGTTAAACGAACCTATACAAATTATAGATTTACCTGGTATATATTCATTATCGCCATATACTCCAGAAGAAGTTGTAGCCAGAAATTACATATTAGATGAACAGCCAGATTGCGTTATTAATATTGTAGACGCTACTAATTTAGAAAGAAATTTATATTTAACAACGCAAATAATGGAAATAGACGTTCCTATGGTAATCGCTCTAAACATGATGGACGAAGTTGAAAAAGAAGGGGACGTTATTTATGAAAAATATTTAGAGTTAGAATTAGGTGTTCCTGTAGTTAAAATATCTGCCCTAAAAGAACAGGGGTTAGACGAGTTAATGGAAAGAGCATATAACTCTTACAAAAAAGACAGAAGCGGGGTAACTGTACTAAAAGAAACTTCGTTAAACCATTTAATTAACGACGTTAAAATTGCCCTAAAAGGTCAAAAAGTTCTTAACCCGTTGTTCCACGCAGTTAAACTTGTTGAAAGCGATGAATTAGAAGTTTCTATGCATAATAACATTGTTGCTATGGTAGAAGAATTCAAAAATACTCATCAAGACTCTACTTTTGGCACGGACTTTGAAGCGCTTGTTGCAGACGGAAGATATAAGTATATATGTAAGCATTTTTCACCTGCAATTAAGAAAAAGAATAAAGATAAGTTTAAAGAAACTAAATCTAATAAAGCAGATAAAATTTTAACCCATAAAATTTGGGGTATTCCAATATTTATTTTAGTTTTATTTTCTATTTTTCACTTAACTTTTGCAGAAGACTTTTTATATTTAGGCTCAATTTTTAATCTACCAAGTTTAGAAGATTTAGGTTTAGTAAATGAACACGGACCAATAAATTTTGGTGTTAAATTACTTTCTTGTATATATGACGGCGCAATATTTTCGCCCGGTTGTATAATAAATAATTTATGGAACGAAGTTATTATTGGCGAAATATTTGGTGCATTACAAACTTTAATAGAAAATAGTGGGCTATCTTATTGGGCAGTAGGGCTATTAAATAATGGTATTATAGACGGAATTTGTGGCGTACTTTCTTTCTTGCCTTGGATTTTAGTTTTATTTATGTTGTTCTCTATTTTAGAAGACAGTGGCTATATGGCAAGAATTGCCTTTATTTTAGATAAATTGTTTAGAAAATTTGGGCTTTCTGGCAGAGCGTTTTTACCTATGATAATGGGTTTTGGATGTTCTGTTCCTGCAATGATAAACACAAGAACTTTAGCAGATAGTAAAGAAAAAATTGCAACAATTAGGGTTATTCCTTTCTTCTCTTGTGGTGCAAAATTACCAATTTTAACTGCTATTTCAGGTGCTATAGTTGCTGGTGGTGTTGGTAATGCAGATATTATTACTTTTGGTATGTATTTACTTGGTATTACTTGTGCAATAATTTCTGTATTGTTTATGAGAAGTACAACATTAAAAGGCGAAACTCCACCATTTATTATGGAATTACCAACTTATCGTTTGCCAAGGTTTAAGAATTTAATGCTTCATTTATGGGATAAGGCAAAACACTTTATAGAAAAAGCATTTACTATTATTTTGGCATCAACTATTGTTATTTGGGTGTTAACTCACTTTAATTTCGGTTGGTCTTTTTTGGGCGATGACAAAATTAATAATTCTATTTTAGCAAATATAGGCAAGTTAGTTCAACCTATATTTACACCGTTAGGTTTTGGTAGCCAACTAGGTGAATTTGGCTGGGTCTTTATTGTTGCTGCGGTAGTAGGACTTATTGCTAAAGAAAACGTTATTACAACTTTCTCTACTTTAGCAACGTGTGTTATAGCAATACTCTCTTTAGAGATTGGTGGTTTAGACTATATGGCAGAAGACGGCATAGACGCTGTTAGGGTTATGATAATGGCAACTAATATTTCCGTGCCGGCACTAATTTCTTTTATAGCGTTTAATATGACAACTATTCCTTGTTTTGCTGCCGTTGCAACGGCAAGGGCAGAGTTAAACGAAAAGAACACGTTTAGTGGAACGCTTTTGTTTTGGATATTTGCATCTTACGTAATTGCTTCAGTAATATATACCGTTGGCACTTGGTGGTGGACGTTGTTTATATGGCTTGCAGTATTTGCTATTGTTGGAGTAATAATTAAATTAAGAAATAAAAGCTTAAAAAAGGAAAATTAAATGGGTATTGGTGAAATTTTAGTTATAATAAGCGTATCAATATTTGTTGTTGCTGTTATAACTATATCTATAATAAATAAAAAGAAAGGCAAGTGTAGTTGTGGTTGTAGCGACTGCAGTAGTTGTTCTATTTGTAATAAAAATAAAGAAAAAAATAAAGGCACACTTAAATAAGTGTGCTTTTTGCATAACAAAAACCCCACGTTTAACGTGGGGATATTTATTTTATTATATTTAATTATTCGCCAATAACCATTATTTGAACTGTTCTTGTTCTGCCACGAGTTTTATCCCAGTCTATAAAATAAATAAAGCCAAATTCGCCTAAATCTATTTCGCCATCATCTATAACTGCAGTTACGTTTCTGCCAATTATAGAAGAAATTAAATGCGCTTCGGTATTGTGGCAACCCCTAGCATCTTCGCCGTGTTCTTCGGCAAATTTTAACGCCTTAGGGCCTGGGTGTAGATAAATGCCTTCTCTAGTATAAGAAGGGCAAATTTTTTCAAAAACGTCTACTAAATCTTGTTGCAAAGTTTCTCTGCCCGTCATAGACATATCAAACGCGCACTCTTGAGTAATAACAGAGCAAGTTGTGTGGTGAGAATACACTACTACAATACCATTTTTAATGCCAGAGTTTTTAACCGTTTCTTTAACTTGTGCCGTAACGTTGTGAAAAGTTACTTCTTTGTGGTTAGATTCAACCTTAATTTTATTTTTAAAAATCATAATAATTCTCCGTTTATATAAAATTAATTAATTATTTATTTATTTTTTCTAAATCGTCTTTTGCTTGTTTTGTTGCCTTAATCATTTCTTCCATAACGGCAATAGGGTCTTTTGCGTTACAAATACCAGAAGCAGCACCTGCGCCTTCGCTACCAGCCATAATAAAATCGTAAACTTGTTTACCCGTTGTAATGCCTGCCGCTTGTTCAACGAAAATGTTAGGATTAATAGATTTTATTGCATCAATCGTATTTTTTACAAAACCCATGTCGCTAACTTTACCATCGCCACCACCAATAAGTTCAGAAGGTTCTGGGTTAATAATATCTGGGTTAAGGTGAGCAAGCGCTTGGGCTTCTGCAGTAGTATCTGCGCAAGCAAAAACAATAAAGTCCATTTCTCTTGCACGTTTAATAGTTTCTTTCATTTGTGGTAAAGACATTGGCTTTTCGCAGTGGTTAATAACTACACCGTGAGCGCCTGCAGCCTTAAGACTTTCAGGTAAAACTGCCGCCATACCTCTGCCAGGGTATAAAGTATCCATATATGGTGCAATTATAATAAGGTTTTTAGTGTTTTCTGCAACCCTTCTTATATCTGCATAAGGGGTAGTCATTAAAACGTCTATATCGTATTTTTCTGCCATTTTGTCGGCAGCAATTGCTAATTTTAATACGTCGTCACCATAAATATAATTTTTAGTTCCTATTTCAAAAAAAGGTGTTCTAATTTTTTTCATATTACACTCCTATAAAATTATAAGTAAGTTTATAATAGTTGTTTATTATTGTTTTTGTCAAATATTATTATAATAAATATAAAATAATGAGCGATATTATTGACAAAATGAGCGATTTATACTATAATTATAAAAAACACTCAAAAACAAAGGTGGTATTTATGAAAAAGGTTAAAAAAACCGAAGCAAATGAAAGAATTTTATTAAAAGAACTTCAACTTAACGGGTGCGTTACCTTGCAAGAAGCAATAGAAAAGTTTAATATTAGCGAAGCCACTGCCAGAAGATTGTTTTCAAGGTTAGAAGAAAAGGGGTTAGGCATACGTTCTCACGGGAAAATAAGTCTTCCAGATAGTACTTATAATTTTTATCGTTACGAAGCGAGTGAAGAACTTTACGTTAAAGAAAAAAGGCAAATTGCCAACGAGGCAATTAAATTAATTAAAAGTGGCGACGTTTTGTTTTTAGATTCTGGAACAACCGTGTGTTTATTTAGTATGGCTCTTGCAGAGAGCATAAGAAACAATAATTTACACAATATTAAGGTTTTTACTAATTCTTATATGATTATTAACATATTAAACGGCATAGCAGAAGTTATTTTAGTTGGTGGCACTTATAGACCTAACAGAAAAGACTTTTGTGGTTATATGGCAGAAAAGGCTATGAAAGACTGCCACTTTGATAAATGCATTTTAGGTACTGATGGTTATAATTCTATTTCTGGGTTTACTACTACTGACTTTGAATCTGCAAAAATTTGCGAAACTGCCATAGAGCATTCTAATATTTCTATAATATTAATGGATTCTCATAAATATAAAAAAGCAAACGTAGTAAGTTTTTCTAAAGGAGAAAATATTTCGATAGTAATTACCGATAATAAAATAGAAGAAGAGGGTATAAAAGCATTTAAGCGTGCTGGAATTAACCTAAAAGTAATTAAATAATGAGCGAAGCACTCAAAATTACTTGACTTAAAAAAACAGTAGTGATAAAATTTAAAAAAATAGTAAATGGAGATAACTATGTTTGGGTTTGATTTAACAGAATACGATAAAAAGGTTTACGAAGAAGAAATAGATGGTTTTTTACCTAAGAATTTTATTGATTGCCACACGCACGTTTATACAGTAGATTCTAAAAAAGTAAAAAAGGGCCCGGTATATTGGCCAAGCCGTGTTGCAGTAGATAATTCTATAGAAGATATAATTCAAACTTATAAAGATTTGTTTCCTAACCAAAAGGTTGTTCCAGTTATTTTTGGTACTCCAGGTGGAATTTTGCCGTTAACTAATGCTTATTGTAGCGAAAAATCTAAAGAATATGGTTATCCTGCATTGTTTATACCACATTTTAACGATAGCCCAGAATTTGTTGAAGAGCAAGTTATTAAAGGTGGCTTTCAAGGATTAAAGCCATATTTAAACAATTGTAAAGACGGGGTAAAGGGTAGCGATGCTAATATTTTTGAATTCCTTAACCCAGAACATTTAAAAATTGCAGATAAATACGGCTGGAAAGTTATTCTTCATATTTCTAAACCAGATAGGCTTAAAGACCCACAAAACATAAGGGAACTTATGGAAATAGAACAAAAATATCCTAACGTTAAATTAATAGTTGCTCATATTGGCCGTGCTTATACTAAAGCAGACTTAGGTGATGCTTTTGAAACGTTAAAACACACAAAAAATATGATGTTTGACTTTTGCGCTAACACCTTGCCAGAAGCAACCGAACAATGTATTAACGCCGTAGGTACAAAAAGAATAATGTTTGGGTCAGATTTACCTATTGCAAAAATGCGTATGTATCGTGTAGATGAAAACGGATATTACGTAAACGTAGTTCCACGTGGATTATATGGCGATTTAACTAACGCAGAACATATGCGCGAAACTGATGAACCTAACGTTACAAACTTTATGTACGAAATTATTCGTGGATTTAAAAAGACCGTTAATAAATTAGGGTTAACTAAAGCAGACGTTGAAGATATAATGTGTAATAATGCTGCTAAATTATTCAACGTAAAATTTTAATTTAGGAGAAAAGAAAAATGGAAAAAATAAAAGTTGGTTTATTACCTTTATACATTAAACTTTACGACGATTTTGGTACTAATCGTACGTTGTTAGAAGAATTTAATTCGCTTGTTGTTGAAAAACTTGAAAAAGCAGGTTTAGAAGTAATTTCTGCACCTATTTGCAGAATAAAAGATGAATTTAATAGTGCCGTTGAAAATTTTGAAAAGAATAATGCTAAAGCAATAATAACGTTGCACCTTGCTTATTCTCCATCTTTAGAAAGTATAGACGCTTTGTGTTCAACTGAATTACCTATAATAGTTATGGACACGACTAAAGATATGTCTTTATCTAGTGAATATAGTAAATCTCCAATAGGTTCTAACCACGGCATACACGGGGTTATGGATATGTGTAATCTATTAAAACGTCGTGGTAAAAAATACGTTGTAGTTGCAGGGCATTTAGAAAATAGCAATGTGTTAAAAAATACTGTAGACTGTGTTAAAACTTGTGTTTCAGCTAAAGCATTAAACGGGTTAAAAGTAGGGAGTTTTGGTGGTTCTTTTGCCGGTATGGGCGATTTTATTATTGAAAATAAAGACCTAAAAGAAAAATTAGGCGTGCAAGCAGTAGAAATTACCAACGATGAAATGCTTTCTGCAGTTAACTCTATAACGGAAAATGAAATTAAAGATGAAATAGAATTTTATAAAAACAATTTTCTTATGGCTGAAGAAATAGATTTAGTTGCGTTAAAATTATCGGTAAAAGCTTGTTTGGCAACGAGAAAAATTATAAAAGAAAAGGGCTTAGATGCATTTTCTGTTAACTTTCTTGGGGTAAGCAAAAACAACTTAGGAAATATGCCGTTTATAGAAGCGTGTTTGCAAATGGCTAACGGCATAGGTTATTCTGGTGAAGGCGATATTTTAACTGCAAGTTTCGTAGGCGCGTTATTAAAATATATAAAAGACGTTTCTTTCGTAGAAATTTTCTGCCCAGATTGGAAAGAAAATAGGCTTCTTATAAGCCATATGGGCGAAATGAACTTTAATTTGTTACGCGAAAAACCTGTTCTTTCAACTGCTCCTTTTAGATATAGCGATGCAGGTTCTATGGCAAAAGCAGTTGGTGCGTTCAAAGAAGGCAAAGCAGTATATTGCAACGTATTTAGAGTAGAAAACGAAAAATTCGTTATGTCCGTTTCAGAAGTAGAAGTTTCTTTCGTAGAAGGTCAAGTAGAAAATTCCGTTAGGGGCTGGATTACCCCAAATATGAATATTGCTAAATTTTTAGAAAAACTAAGCGAACATGGTGCAATTCACCACGGCTTTTTGGTTTACGACGTAGACGTAAAGGCAATGAAATGTTTTGGACAAACGTTAAATATGGAAGTAGTTGAAATATGATAGATAAAAAATATTCAATAGGGCTAGATTTAGGCACTTCTTCTGTTAAAGCAGTGCTATTTGATGGCAAAAAAGTAGTAGAAAGCCTTTCTGCTCCATTTAGTTTTAGAGAAAGTAAATTAGAAGATGGCGCGCAATATATAGGTTTTTCTGTAGATGAATACGCTGAAATAGTTTTTAAGGTAATTTCTAATTTAGCAAAAGTAGTAAACGGCAAGGTTAGTGGTATTGCAATGGCTTCGGCAAGTGGCAACACCGTTATTTGCGATAAAAACTATAATGCTGTTATAGATGCTTATTCTTGGACTAATTCTGCATTTAAAGAAGAAAGCCTAAAAGTTTATGGTGAAATAGATAGAGAGTATGCTGCAAACGTTTCTGGTTGGGGATATGCTGGGGCGCTACCACTTTCCCATTTAGCGCACGTTAAAATTCATAGCCCTAACGTAATAGAAAATTGTGCTAAAATTTGCATGTCAACAGAATATTTGCTTTATAAAATGACAGGCAAATGGGGTATAGATAGGTCTACTGCCGTTCCATTTTTCCTTTTAGAACAAACAACGGCAAAATGGCATAAACCATACTTAAAAGCATTAAATATTAGCGAAGATTTATTACCTAACGTTTACGAAAGTGGCGATTTCCTTGGGAATATTACCAAAGAATTTTCTTGTAAATACGGCATAGATGAAAACTGCAAAGTATATTTAGGTAGTTTTGACCATCCAAGTGGAGCAATAGCAAACGGCGTAGTTAACGAAGGGGAGTTGTTGCTTTCATGTGGAACGAGTTGGGTTTTGTTTTTCCCTTATCACGATAGAGAAGTTCTTATTAAAAACAGAATTTTATGCGATACTTTTTTAAGTAAAGAAAAAGGACTTTGGGGTGGAATGTGTTCCGTGCCACAAGTTTCAAAGAAAATAGATAAAATTATAGAAAGTAATATTTCTAAAACAGATGCAATAAAATTGTTTAACGAATATTCTAAAAAGGCAAATAAGGGCGCAGATGGGCTTAGAATAAACCCTACTACCGACATGGATTTAGATTTTTCTGCTTATTCAAAAGAAAATATTGCAAGGGCATTAATGGAAGGCGCAGCATATTTATTAAAAGATAAATTAGATTTTCTTTCTTCACTTGGCATAGAATTTAATTCTGTTAAAATGGCAGGTGGGCCATCTCAAAGCGAAATTTGGGTAGATATTATTCGTTATATTATTAATAAGCCTGTAGAAGTTGTTTACGGTGTAGATAGTGGCGCTGTTGGTGCTGCAAAAAGAGCATTTAATTAATTTAAGTTTTAATAAAAATTATCCTATTCCTATTTGGTTTAGGATTTTTTTATATTAAATTGTTGTTTTTTGTGAAATAATGCTGTATAATTAAAAAAAATAGGAGATGACTTATGACTTTTTTAGACTGGATTTTTAGTAGTTATCCTAACCCTAGCGTTGATGGGCAGTATGGTTTACTTCATATTTTAACTTTAGTTTTTATTGCAACCTTTGTTGTTGTTAGTACTCTATTGTTAAAAAATAAAGAGTAAAAAACTAAAAGGCTTGTGTTAATTGTTCTTGCAAGTATAATAATATTTTTTGAAGTAGCAAGGCGAATAATTAACTTGATTAAAACAGACGATTACTCTTTGCTAAATTTAGCTAGAATAATTTTACCAAGACCAGGTTGTGCTATTTCTTGTTGGCTTGTTGTTATTGCTGTTTTTGTTAATAAAAAATTTATGTATAACTTTGCAAGCATTATTAGTATACTTTGTGGGACAATTTTCTTTGCTTACCCAGAAGCAGGCTATAATAATCAATATTTGTTATTCGAAAACGTTTATTCAATATTTACACATACAACGTTTATGATTCTTGCTATTTGTTTTATTACGTATAAATTTACAGATTTTAGATATAAAGACATTAGCAAAGAACTTATTGCTTTTGCAATTTTAGCACTTTACATTTTAATTGAAATATTATTAAATATTGAGGGCGACCCATTTTATTTCTTACCGAATAACGACGTGCAAGAAATAGTTAGTTTATCTTACCCATTATTTATAACTTTATATTCGTTCTTTATTATAATTTATTTTAATATTTTTTATTTAATACAAGATAGAAAATTAATTTTCAAAAGAAAATAGAATAAAAAATCCACCAGAATATCTGGTGGATTTATTTATTGTTTACAAAAAAAGACCTAACTTTTCAGTTGGTATTGTTTTGACGTGGTGTGAAGGATGGGACTTTCGCCTGTGCGACCTACCCGCAAAATAGTCCACTGGACTATTTTTTCGCCTAAGGCGAACACGCAACTAAAGTTGCTCGCTCCATATTCAAGTCCCACCTTCTTTAAAACAAAAAAATACAGATACACTTTTGGTATCTGTATTTTATTTGGTGTGAAGGATGGGACTTGAACCCACACGGATAACCATACGCCCCTCAAACGTACGCGTCTGCCAATTTCGCCACCCTCACAAATTGCTTTTATATATTACTTCATTAACCATTTATTGTCAAGAAATTTGGGTATAATTGCATATATTTTAACTTAAATTTACTAATTTTTTTAATATATTCTTTGCTTTCATTAAAAGGTATTTTTATTAACGTTACTCCATCTTTACTATATTTTTCGTTATTTAACCAAGATAAAACGTTTCCTTCTCCGGCATTATAGGCTACTAGAGCCGTGTTTTCGTTTTTAAATTTATTAAGCAAATATCTTAAATAATAGCACCCAAAATTTATGTTAGTTGTAGGCTCA
>JAFYWI010000015.1 GCA_017558105.1 Clostridia bacterium
ATATTTTATATAATTCTTCTTTTCTATCTGGCGAAACTTCTATTTCTACAAAGCATTTAATAACGTTTTCAAAAACGGAATTATCTATTTCTACGTAATAACCTTTAATAACGCCGTTTTCTTGTAATGCATCTATTCTGCTTTTTACCGTTGGCGCAGAAATTTCTAATTTACTTGCTATTTCTTTAACGGTAATTTTTGCATCGTCTTGCAAGAACCTTAATATTTTTAAGTCTAAATTATCTACAACTCTATCTTTCATTTTTAATACCTTTTTTTAATCATTATATTAAATAATATAAAAAAATGCAATTAATTTTTTATTCAAACTTAAAATTTTTATAGTAAATTTTTATAAAATAAAATTTTTATTAAATTTATTTTGTTTAATTTACTTAATTTTTTTATGGTGTTATAATTTGCTTACTTATTTCGGTAGGTAAATATATGATAACGTTTTATAAATAAAGTAGACTTATTAAGCATTCCAATAAAAGTCTATTAAGGTGTACAAATTTAAAACGGCTACAATTTAAGTATATTTATTAAGTACCTACCGAGTTGTAGCCGTTTTAGATTAAAAATTCTATATTCATTATATAATATATAAAAGAAAAGAGTAACTTAAATAGTTACCCTTTTTTATTTAGTCTTCTTCCATTTTTATGCCAGTTATTTTAATAATTTTATAGTTTTTGTCTGTTTCTATACATTTACCACAACTATCGCATTTTTTATTAGGGTCTAAATCGCAAAACTCGTCGCATTCCCCACAATCTATACAATCTCTATTATATTTAACACATTTAATTTTTTCCATACATCTTCCCTAATTTTTGTTGTTTTTATAAATTATAACACATAAAATTAACTCTATCAACAAAATAAACAAAAAAATTAAATTAAAAAATAAACAAATGTTTGACTTTTATTTTTTTCTATGTTAATATAAAAATATGAGAAAATTAGATGAAAAATTAAACAAAGTATATGAATTTGTTGTAGAATTTATAAATTCTAATGGCTTCCCCCCTTCTGTAAGAGATATTTGTGCTTTTTTAGATATAAAATCTACTGCAACTGCCTATTCTTACTTAGAAAAGTTAAAAGAAAAAGGTCTTTTGCAAAATTCTCCAATGAAAAAACGTTCTTTAACCCTTTCGCACAAATTAAGTAATGGTAAAAACGTTCCACTTTTAGGTACTGTAAGGGCTGGTATGCCAATTTTCGCTTATGAAGATTTAGAAGGTTATATTCCATTACCAGAAAATTTTTCTTCGTCAAACGACCAATTTGCCCTTAAAATAAACGGAAATAGTATGATTAAGGCTGGAATTTACGAAAACGATATTATTATTGTAGACAAACAAAATTCTGCTAACGACGGCGATATTGTGGTTGCCTTAATAGATGACTCTGCTACCGTAAAACGTTTTTATAAAAAATGTAATAAAATAGTATTACACCCTGAAAACGACGATATGGAAGATTTGGTTTACGACGACGTTGAAATTATAGGCATAGTAAAAGGTTTATTAAGAAAATTTTAGTTTATAAAAAAGCACGAAAAAATCGTGCTTTTTATTTTATATATAGTTTAATTCTTTGACAATAAATTTTAATAGTGCTAGAATTATGAAGAAGGAGAAAAAATCATGTTAGAAATATTTTTAGTTGCGCTTAATCCATTACTAATATTGTTTTTTTGCTTAAGTATTGGTTTTATACTAAAAAAAGCAAATCTATTGCCAGAAAATGCAAGTAAAGTTATGGCTAAATTAGAATTGTGGGTATTTTGTCCTGCCCTTTCTTTTTCTACAATGGCCAAAAATTTTAACATTGATTCAATTGGTACTCATTTAACTAACATAATAATATCTTCTATCGCAATTACCATTGCAATACTTTTAGCCATATTTTTGTCTAAATTCTTTATTAAGGAAGAAGTTTACGAAAAGTACGTTTATCAATATGCATTAGCATTTGGAAACATGGGCTACGTTGGAGACCCTATAATATTAGCACTATTCGGATTAGAAGGTTTGGCATATTATAAAATAACTACCTTACCTTTATCTATTATGGTTTATCTTTGGGGATTAAATATTTTAACCCCTAAAGCATTAAAAAAGAATAATTTTTTTGGCTCACTAATTAATGCTCCTATTATTGCATTACTTCTTGGTATGATTGTTGGCATTACGGGGCTTGGAAATTTGTTATATACTACAGATAACTTTTTTACAGATTTATTAAGTAATTTAGGTGCTTGCATGGGTCCAGTTGCAATGATTTTAGCTGGTGTTACTATTGGTTCATATAACGTTAAAAAAATGTTAACGAATAAAAAAGCATATTTTGTAACCTTATTAAGACTAATATTTATCCCTACATTTATTATTGCTTTAATGTTTGGTTTAAAAGAACTATTAAATTTAATACTCCCTCTTAACATTAACAATAATGTTTTAATATTGTTACTTATAGCATTTGCCGCTCCTTTAGGTTTAAATACCGTAGTATTTCCTGAAGCTTTTGGTGGAGATACGTCTACAGGGGCATCTATGGCGATGATTTCGCACACTCTTTGTGTTATTACTTTGCCGATAATGTATGCTCTTGCAACTTTAATGTTCGGTCCTGTTCAAATTTTTTAACAAACATAATTATATAAAAAAACCCTTGTTTTGCACAAGGGTTTTTTATATTTAATAATATTTATAATTCTAAATTTTTTAACGCAATTTTGCAATGTTCGTAAGTTAAGCCACCTTGCAAGTATGCAATATAAGGTGGTTTAATTGGCGCATCTGCAGAGAGTTCTATAGAAGAACCTTGAACAAAACAACCTGCTGCCATAATAACTTCATCGTTATAACCAGGCATTGCCCAAGGTAATGCTAAAACGTGGCTATCTATTGGTGAATTTTTTTGTATACATTGAATAAATTTAATAAGTTTTTCTTTATCTTTAAACATTATAGAAAGTATTATATCGTTAGGTATTTCTTCGTTAGTTTCTGGCGAAGTTTTATACCCTAATTCCCTTAAAACTTCCCCAAACAATAAAGTTCCTTTAACAGATTGCAATACTGTGTGTGGGGCTAAAAATAGCCCTTGGTAGAAATATTGGTAGCCACTATAATAAGAACCAACTTCCCCGCTTATAGACGGCGCTGTTAAACGATTTTTAACTAATTCAACGTATTTTTCATCGCCACAAACGTAACCACCGGTTGGCGCAATGCCACCACCTATATTTTTAATCATAGAACCAGCAAGTAAGTTTACACCCACTTCGGTTGCTTCGCGCTTGTCCATAAATTCGCCGTAGCAGTTATCTAACATAATACAACCATTAAAGCCTAAATCTTTAACAAATTTAACAATTTCTTCTATTTTTTCAATAGATAATGCACTTCTCCAAGCGTACCCCCTAGAACGTTGCAAATAAACCATTTTTGGTGAATTATTCAATAAATAATCTTTTATTTTATCTTTATTAAAATTGCCGTTATTATCTAATTCAATACTATCAAAGGTAACGTTATAATCTTCTAAAGAACCCGTTCCTTTTCCTTTAATTACGTCGTTTAAAGTATCATAAGGTGTGCCTGTAATTGAAAGAAATTTATCGTTAGGTCTTAAAACGCCATATAAACATAGTGCTAGTGCGTGTGTTCCAGAAACAATAGTTGGAGAACAAATTGCACTTTCGCACTTAAAAATATCTGCTATAACTTTATTTAACGTATCTCTGCCCTCATCTCCATAACCATAACCAGTAGTTCCAGAAAAGTGCCTTAACGCAATTTGGTTTTTCTTAAAAGTGTTTAATACTTTTTCTTGGTTAAAAAGCGCTATATCTTCAAAGTAAGAAAATATTTTATTTAATTTTTTTTCGCATTTATTTATTAAAGAAACGTCTATCATAACTTATTAACAATCCTTTCTGCTAATATTTTTGGGTCTTCTGGCTGTAAATACTGCAAATTAGGCAATTTTTTAAAGAAAGTTATTTGCCTTTTTGCATAATGGTGAGTGTTTAATTTAATTTTTTCTATTGCTTCGGTTAAAGAAATTTCATTTTTTAAATAAGAATAAATTTCTTTATAGCCAATACCTTGCATACATTGAAAATTAATATCTATACCAGTATCAATTAAGCCGTTAACTTCATTTACAAGCCCAGAATTAACCATTATATCTACCCTTTGGTCTATTCTAGAATATAAAATTTCTCTTTCATGGTTAATTGTGTAAGCATCATATTCGTAAATAGGGGTTAAACTATCGTTTTGTGCAGATTTTTTATAACCACTTTCGTAAATTTCTAACGCTCTTATAACTCTTTTAAGGTCGTTTGGGTGAAGTTTTTCAGCACTTTCCTTATCTACCCTAAAAAGCTCGTTATAAACGGCAATATTGCCTAATTCTTTAGCCATATTAAAGTATTTTTCGCGAGCATCTAAATTTTTACCTGCATTTCCATAAGATAAATCGTATAAAATTGAATTAATATAAAAACCCGTTCCCCCACAAATAACTGGAACTTTATTTTTAGTTAATAAATCATCTATAATAGGCTTTGCAAGTTCTTTATAATCTCCAACAGAAAAAGTGGTAGTTGGCTCTACAACGTCTATTAAATGATGTTTTATATTATTCATTTCTTCTGTGGTTGGCTTAGCAGTACCTATATTTAAACCTTTATAGATATACATAGAATCGGCAGAAACAACTTCACTATTAAGTAATTTTGCACATTCTATAGCAAGTGCAGTTTTGCCAGAAGCCGTTGGCCCACAAATAATTAAAATTTTATTCATTATACTATTCTTTTAAACCATTTATCTATTTCGTTTCGTGTAATTTTTATAACGGCAGGTCTTCCGTGCGGACATTTAATAGCAATATTATTTTCAACAGTTTCTACCAAAATTTTAATTTCGCTATCGGTTAGTTTATCGCCCGATTTACAAGCAGATTTACATGCTTTTTGTGAAATTTTTTCTATTAATAAGTCGTTAATGGTAATTTTTTTAAGAGTTTCTAAGTCGCTTAAAATTTCGTTAAAAAATTTAGAAAGGTCTAACTGAGTAAATATTACTGGAATTGCACTAATTTTGAAAGAATTTTGCCCAAATTCTGCAATTTCAAGTCCCATAGAGTTAAAACATTGTAGATTATCTTGTAAAAAACTACTTTCTAACGCATTAACGTTTAACACGTAAGGCACAAGTAATGGTTGTGTAATTACGTCTGCATTTTTAATAGATTCGTTAAACTTATCGAATAACATTCTTTCGTGAACGGCGTGTTGGTCAACTAAATATAAGTCTTCTCCGTCTTCTAAAATTAAAAAACAATTAAGTGCTTGACCAACGAATTTCAAACTTTTTTTAACTTCAATTTCGTTTTGTGTAGAATTCAAAATTTGTTGTTTTTTTCTTTCTAATTCTTCTAAATATGCCTTGTTTTCTGCAAAAATATCTACAACTTCTTTCTTATTTTCTTCTATTTTTTTAACTACTTTTTCTGTTGCAGACGTTTCTGGTGAAGAAAATTTTAATTCATCAAAATTAAAAGATGATTTTTGTTGGCTACCTTGTATTTTTGGGGCTGTTATAGGTGTTTTAGCAATAATTTTAGAATTTTCCGTTTCTTTAACTATGTTCATTGCGTCTGCACTGCCATCTAAAACTTTTGAAATTAAATTATAAATAGTGCCATAAACAATTCTATTATCTACAAACCTAACGTCTATTTTATTTGGGTGAACGTTAACGTCTACGAATTCGTATGGCATAGAAATATTTAGCACGAAAAAAGGATACTGCCTTTTCATTAAATATGGTGAATATGCGTTAGCTATAGATAATGAAATAGTTTGGTTAACAACGTATCTTCCGTTTAAGAAAGCCGATTGATAACTTCTATTAGATTTAGAAAAATATTGTTTACCAATATAGCCGTTTATTTTAATGCCATTTTTTTCGGTATCTATGTAAAAACAATCATCTAAAGTTTTTGCACCATGAATACAACAAAATGCAGATTCAATTCCATCTCCAAAAGATTGAATAATTAATTTACCATTTGCTTTATACTTAAAAGCAACGTTTGGGTTGCCTAAAACGAACCTACTAACTATTGCAGTAATTTCGTTTTCCTCAGATTTTTCGCTTTTTAAAAACTTTGCTCTAGCTGGCGCGTTAAAGAATAAATTATTAACGGAAATTTCCGTACCATCAGTAAAAGAGCAATCTTTAACGCCATCTATTATAACGTTTCCTTCGCAATTAATTTCTGCACCAAATTGTTGGTCTTTTGGTTTAGATTTTATGGTTATTTTTGAAACGGATGCAATACTTGCAAGCGCTTCCCCCCTAAAACCTAAAGATAAAATATTATCTAAATCTTTAATACTGCTAATTTTACTTGTTGCGTGTGGCATAAGGGCTTTATTTAGTTGGTCTTTTTCTATACCAGAGCCGTTATCTCTAATAATAATTTCCGAAAGCCCACCGTTAACAATTTCAATTTCTATTTGCGTAGCACCTGCATCTAAAGAGTTTTCTACCAACTCTTTAACAACAGAATAAGGCCTATCTACAACTTCGCCAGCAGCTATTCTATTGTAAATTTTACTTGATAATACGTTAATTTTACTCATAAAAATACCATTAATTTAGTTTTTCTTTCAAATCTATTAAAATGTTAAAAGCATCCATAGGTGAAAGTTTGTTAATGTCTAAATCTTCAATAATTTTTTCTATTTTAGATTTTTCTTTTTCATTTTCATTTAAGCTAGAAGTTGTGTTAAAATTAATATCTTTGCTTTCTAATTCTTTTAAAATTACTTTTGCCCTATCGGTTAATTTTTTATCAACACCTGCAAGTTCTGCAACTTCTATACCAAAACTTCTATTTGCTCCACCACGCATAATTTTACGTAAAAACACAATAGAACCTTGAATTTCTTTAACGGTAACCTTAAAGTTTTTAACACCTTCTAGTTTACCTTCTAATCCAGTTAATTCGTGATAGTGTGTTGCAAACAAGGTTTTTGCTTTAATATTGTTCGTAATGTGTTCTACAACAGACCAAGCAATACTAAGCCCGTCAAAAGTACTCGTTCCCCTACCAATTTCGTCTAAAATAATTAAACTTTTGTTCGTTGCGTTGCGTAGAATTTGCGCCATTTCGCTCATTTCAACCATAAAAGTACTTTGGTCTAAAATTAAATTATCGCTAGCACCAACTCTTGTAAAAATTTTGTCCGTTATAGGAATTTGTGCTTTGCTACAAGGAACAAATGAACCTATATGAGCCATTAATGTAATTAATGCAACTTGGCGCATATAAGTACTTTTACCAGCCATATTTGGGCCTGTTATAATCATCATTCTATTTGAGTTTTCGTCTAATTCGCAGTCGTTTGGAACAAACTTTTGTTTTGAAGTTGCTTCTACAACTGGGTGACGGCCATCTACAATATTAAGTTTATCGTTTTCGGTAATTTCTGGCCTAACGTAATTATTTTCCCTTGCAACGGTTGCAAAAGAAAGTATTGTGTCTAAATTAGCAATAGCATCTGCAGAAGTTAATAATTTTTCTAAAACAGCGCTTAATTTTTCTTTAATTTCTGTAAAGATTTTAATTTCTAACCTAATAGCAAGTTCTTCGCTACTTAAAATTTTGGCTTCTAAATCTTTTAATTCTTCGGTAACAAACCTTTCTGCGTTAGTTAACGTTTGACGGCGTACGTACTCGTATGGAGCAAGGCTTTTAACTGAGTTAGTTAATTCTATATAATAACCAAAAACTCGGTTGTAGCCTATTTTTAGGGTTTTAATTCCCGTTTTTTCTCTTTCTCTTTCTTCTAATTGAAGAATTAAATTTTTACCATTTTTTGAAATAGATTTTAATTCATCTAACTCTGCATTATAACCAGAATTTATAAATCCACCTTCTTTAATAGCAACTGGTGCATCTATAGAGATTGCGCTTTTAATTTCGTTCGCAAGTTCTGTAAAATCGCCTAAATCGTTAATAATATCTTTAATAAATGCAGAATCTAACCCTAAAAGAGTAAATTTAAGTGCAGGAATAATCTCTAAAGATTGCGCTAAAGAAATGCAATCTCTTGGAGATAAATTTCCGTGAGAAATTTTACTAGAAAGTCTTCCAATATCTTTTACGTTACATAATAATTCGCTAACTTTTTGTCTTAACGGCGTGTTGGCATATAAACTTTCTACTGCTTGTTGCCTATATTCTATATCTTTTTTAGAATTTAATGGGGTTAAAATCCAACTTTGAAGTTTTCTTGTACCCATGCTAGTTTTAGTTTTATCTAAAAGCCATAATAAAGTGCCAAAACGTTTGCCATCTCTAAGGGTTTTTACTAATTCTAAATTTCTAATTGCATTAGAATCTAACATCATATATTGGTTGTCGTTTACAATTTTAATAGTGCTAATATTAGAAACTAAATGTTTTTGCGTATCTATTAAATAAGAGATTAAAGCGCCGGCAGAAGAAATATTTTCAGAAAGGTTATCGCTTAAAGAAAAACTTTCTAAACTAGCCACCTTAAATTGTTTAAGTAATGTGTTTTTAGCATTGTTTATAGAAAATTCGCTATCTAAATAATGGTTAAATTTAACTATAATCCCCCTATTTACAAAAGGAGTATCGTTAAATATTTCGTAAGCAATTTTATTAGAAATAATTTCAACTGCGTTAATTTTAACTAAATTATCTACGATTTCTGTAATGCAAGATTCTATTGGAAAACTTTTTACAAAAAATTCACCAGTAGTAATATCTGCCCAAGACATTGATGCAGAAGTTTTGTCCATATAAACAGAACATAAAAAATTGTTGTTTTTTTCGTCTAAAAGTTCGTTGTTTATAATTGTACCTGCAGTAACTATTCTAATTATATCTCTTTTTACAAGTTCACCTTTTTTTGGTTCGGTTAATTGTTCACAAATGGCAACTTTTTCACCAGCAGAAACAAGTTTAGAAATATACATATCTGCAGCGTGAAACGGAACGCCACACATAGGCGCTCTTTCTTCTAAGCCACAATCTCTACCCGTTAAGGTTAAACCTAATATTTCAGATGCTTTAACGGCATCTTCAAAAAACATCTCATAAAAATCGCCAAGTCTGTAAAAAATTATACAGTCTTTATGGTTTTCTTTAAGTTTTATATAATGATCCATCATTGGTGAAAGGCCCATAATTTACCCCACTATTAAACTATTTCGCCGGAAAGAGAAATTCCACCCGTTTCCGTAATTAAAACGTTAACAAATTTGCCAATTAAATTTATATTAGAAGAAAAATAAGCCATTCTTCCATAAGTATCTCTGCCAAGGTATTTACCTTTTTTATCGTCGTAACCTTCGCATAAAATTTCAATAATTTTACCGTTATAACTTAAAGATTGCTCTCTGTTAATAGAGTTTTGTAAATCTATTAATTTCATAATTCTCTCTTTGCTTATTTCTTCATCCATTTGCCCTTCCATGGTAGCCGCAGGAGTGCCTTTTCGTTTAGAATAAACAAAGGTAAATGCACCAGAATATTTAACTTCTTTTACAAGATTAAAAGTATCTAAAAAATCTTCATCGGTTTCTTGTGGAAAACCTACCATAATGTCAGTAGTAATAGCAATATCTGGAATATATTTTCTTAAAATTTTAATTTCTTCTAAATAATCTTCCCTTGTATATCTTCTATTCATAAGTTTTAGAATATGATTAGAGCCAGATTGAATTGGTAAATGAATTGATTTACAACATTTTTTAGAATTTGCTAATGAAATAATTAAATCTTCTGTTAAATCTTTAGGATGATTTGTCATAAAACGTAAACGAAAATCGCCATCTAAATTAGAAATTTCCGTTATTAAAGAAGCAAAGTTGGTGTTCCCAAGGTCTTTGCCATAAGAGTTTACGTTTTGACCTAAAAGGGTTATTTCTTTATACCCTTCGTTAATTAATGCTTTACACTCATTAATAATATTTTCTGGTTTTCTGCTTCTTTCTCTGCCCCTAACGTAAGGAACTATACAATAAGTACAAAAATTATTGCAACCATACATAATGTTAACCCAAGCATTAGGAAAACTAGTTCTAAACTTAGGTGTATTTTCTTTAATTTCCGTTTCTTTTTCTAAAATAGAAATAACTTTCTTTTTGCTTGAAAGTTTTTGTTGTAGTAAAGATTTAAAATCTTCTAAATTATGCGTTCCAAAAATTATATCTATAAAAGGAAATTTTTTATGTAATTGTTCTGCATAACCCTTTTGCTGAGTCATGCAACCACAAACAGCAATAATTAAATCTTTTTTTTGTTTTTTAAGTTTTTTAAGAGCCCCTATATTACCTTCTGCCCTATCTTCTGCATTTTCTCTTATACAACAAGTATTAAAAACTATAATATCTGCTTGTTTTTCATTTTCGCACGGCAAATAACCTTGCTCGTTTAAAATTCCAGCAAGTTTTTCACTTTCGTGCACGTTCATTTGGCAACCATAGGTTACAATATAAAAATATTTCGTCAAATTTTCCATATTATATATAATATAATATTTTAATTAATAAGTCAATTATTTTAAAAAATTCTTCAATTCAAAAAAGCATAAAATAGCCACGATTATTTATACTAAAAATGTATGAAAAAGGGTTTAAGATTTTCTTTATTAATTTTATCATTATTACTAGTTGCAATATTAGGCTTTGTTATTTACTATTTTTCTTTAACGTTTAACGTAAACTTAAACAAAAATAAGTTAGTAAACCTAAATTGCACTATAGAATTTTACGACGTAAATAATAAGTTAATTGAAGAAGATTCTAATAATATTAAAGTTTGCGAAATATCTAAAATGCCTAAAAATTTAATAAATGCTTTCGTTTCTATTGAAGATAAACGTTTTTTTACGCATAATGGAATAGATTATAGAAGCATTACTAGGGCTATGCTTAATAATATAAAACACCTTTCTTTTGTAGAGGGTGCATCTACCATAAGCCAACAACTAATTAAAAACACTCACCTTTCTAACGAAAAAACAATTAATAGAAAACTTTTAGAATATAAACTAACAAAACAATTAGAAAATGAATTTTCTAAAGAAGAAATTTTAGAAATGTACTTAAACACAATCTATTTTGGGCATAATTGTTTTGGTGTTTCAACGGCATCTAATTATTATTTTAATAAAGAACCAAATGAATTAAACTTACAAGAATGTGCTATTTTAGCAGGTTTAGTAAAAGCGCCGGCAAAATACTCTCCTATATTAAACTCCGTTAAAAGCAACGAAAGAAAAAACGTTGTATTAAAAGAAATGTTAAAACAAAATTATATTACAGATACAGAATACAACCACGCTATAAATAACGTAAATTTAACAAATTATACTAACAAAAAAGTTGTTAGTTATTTAGACGTTGTTAAAAGTAATTTAGATGAAATTATTAATAAAAGATATAAAATTAACAATAAATTAAAGGTTTATACTAATTATAACGAAAATATGCAAAATATTTTAGAAGAAACTTTTAAAAATGATAAAGAAAATTGCGATAAAACTTATATTTTAAGCAATAAAAATAGCAAAATTACTGCTTATTTATCTACTTGTGGAGAAATTAAAAGACAATTAGGTTCAACAATTAAACCACTTTTAATTTACGCACCTGCAATAGAAATGGATTATACCTACCCTTGTAATTATATTTTTGATGAAAAAACCACTTTTAACGACTATACGCCTAGGAATTATAACGAAAATTATTTAGGAAAAATAACCGTTAAAGATGCCATTGCAAAAAGTTCTAACGTATGCGCTGTAAAAACGTTAAATCAAATTGGAATAAATAACTGCAAAATATATGCAAATAAATTAAATTTAGAGTTAACTGAAAAAGATAATTCTTTAGTAATTGCCCTAGGTTGTACTGAAAAAGGTGCAAAACTTTCAAATTTAGTTAGCGCATATACAACTTTTATGAACGAAGGAATTAATTGCAAACCAACTTTTATTAACAAAATAACCCTAAACAACAACGTAATTTATAAAAATAACGGAATAAAACACGTTGCTTTTTCACGCGGGACGGTAGACTTAATTAACGATGCTTTAGAATACACAACGTTAAATGGAACTGCAAAAAAACTAAAAAATGCAAACGTTAAATTATGCGCTAAAACAGGCACGGTTGGTTCAAATGCTGGAAATTTAGATGCTTATTGTATTTCATATAATCAAGAAAACTGCCTTGGTGTATGGTATGGTAACGCAAATAATAAACCAATAGAAAATATTACTGGTGGTGGTGTACCTGCAAATAAATCTTTAGAAATTTGGAATAATATTTACAAAGAAAAAAGAGATACATTACCTTATTGTAAAAGCAGTGAAAGTTCTTATTATAACGTAGACAAAAAGAGTTTAGAAGAAGATAATAAACTTATTTTTGCAAGTGAATATATGCCAGAAAAATATATAGAAAAGGTTTTATTAAAAAATAAAACTAAAGTTTATGGTAATAGTTATAACAATATTAATAGTTATGCAGAAAAACCAAAATATATTGTAAATAACAATGTTTTTAGTATAAAATTATGTCAGACAGAATTTATAAATTACGTTATTTATAAAGAAACAAATGGCAAAAAGGTTAAAGCTTTCGATACAAATAATAAAAATTATGAATACACCGAATTATTAAACAAACACAATGATTACACGTTTTATTATCTTCCCTATTATAAAAATAATAATAAAGTAATTTATGGTAAAGAAGAGATTTTGTGCAAAATAAAATCGCCATTGTATTTTAATGGCGATAATTGGTGGGACGATTTAGAATAACTTAAATTATAATTGTATTTTTTCTATATTCTTAAATACGTTATCTATAAGTTCTTCTACGTTCAATTTACTTTCTGCATCTATAACCTTTTGTAAGTTTGGTCTAATTGCAGGAAACTTAGGTAAAAATACCGTGCAACAATCTTCATAAGGCAAAATAGAAGTTTCGTAAGTATCTATTTTTCTTGAAATATCTATAATTTCATTTTTATCAAAAGCAATAAGTGGTCTTAAAATTGGCATTTTTACAACAGAATTAGAAGACGTTATACTTTCTATGGTTTGGCTTGCAACTTGCCCTAAGCTTTCACCCGTAATAATAGTTTGGTCTTTAAGCATTACAGCTAATCTTTCTGCAATTCTCATCATAAATCTGCGCATAATGGTTATCATAAATTCATCTGGACAAAATTGATGTATTTTTTGTTGAATTTCTGTAAATGAAACAACGTAAAGTTTAATTCCACCATTATATTCCCCAACTTTTTTAGAAAGTTCAATAACTTTTTCTTTCGCGGCTTGGCCGGTATATGGAAAACTATGGAAATGTAGTGCATTTAACTTCATACCACGTTTACACATCATATAACCTGCCACAGGGCTATCTATACCACCAGAAATTAAAAGTAAACCATTACCAGCAGAACCAACTGGCATACCACTCATACAATGAACAACGTCTGTATAAACAAAGGTTTTTCCATCCTCTCTAATATCAACGTATAATAAAGTATTAGGATTAGTTACGCTTACTTTAAGATTTTCGCTATATTTTTCTAAAATTTTTCCACCTAAATACCTAGAAGTTTCTACTGAATTTGGTGTAAATTTCTTATCTGCCCTATTAGTTTCTACCTTAAAAGTGCCTTTTTTATACTTAAATAATTCTAAAGAAGAATTAGTTATTTCTTCTAAATTACTTCCAACAACCCTTGCAATACTATAGGTATGAATTCCCGCAATTTTTTTAAGTTTGCTTTCAATAATTTCTAAGTCGGTTTCGTTAAAATCTTCTATTAAATATCTGCTGTGCATTACAGAAAAAGTGCATTTAATACCTCTTAAAGATTTTTTAATATTATCTTTAAGTAGTTTTTCAAAAAAGCCTCTATTTTTACCTTTTAAGTGTATTTCGCAATACCTAATTATAATTGCTTGTTTCATTTATTTAGTATTCCTTTTAAGTTTTCAACCGTTTCATTAATAATAGAAACGGAATTTTTTATTTCATCTAAAGTGTTTTCTGCAGAAAAACTAATTCTAATTACGCCGTCTAAAATATTTTCGTTATAACCACACGCTTCAATAACCCTACTAAACCTGTTTTTAGAAGAACAAGCAGAGCCATTGCCTACTATAATTCCCTTTTCTTCTAAAGAGTGCATTACAACTTCGCCACGCAACCCCTTTGCAGATATTGTTAAAATATAAGGACTTGAGTTTTCGCCTGAAATAATGGCAAAATTAGTTTTATTTAAGCCGTTTATAAACTCGTTTTTAAGTGAATTAACGTAATTAAAATTTTCTAATAAATTATTGTAATGTTCTGCACTAGCGTACTCGAAAACCTTAATACCAAAAACGTTTTCAGTGCCACTACGTAAGCCGTTTTCTTGCCCACCACCTATAATATATGGCGAAAGATGTAAACCCTTTTTCTTAATTAGTGCACCAACACCTTTTAAGCCGTTAATTTTATGGGCACTAATTGAATAAAGGTCGATATCGTTAGATATTTTATAAGGAATTTTGCCATAGGCTTGTACGCCGTCGCTATGGAAAATTATTTTACTATTTATACTTTTAATTTGTTTTGCAATAGAATTTATATCGTTAATAGCGCCAGTTTCGTTATTAACGTGCATTATAGAAACAAAATTTACTTCGTTATTAAAACAAAAGTTTAATAATTTATCTACGTTAACAGAACCATCTTCATTTAGGTCAATAAATTCAATTTTTAAGCCCCTATTTTTAAGTTCTAAAAAACTTTTATGTACGGCAGAGTGTTCACCTTTACAAGTAACGAAAACACCCCTTTTAACAACGGAAAATATAGCAGTATTATCGCTTTCAGTTCCACAAGAAGTAAAAATTACTTCATTATTAACGCAACCTAAATTTCTTAAAATACTTTCTTTTGCCTTTTTAATTTCGTTTGCACAAAAAAGCCCACCTTGGTATAAACCAGATGGATTAAAAAATTTTTCTTCATTAAAAACAAGCGCTTTTTCTATTGCTACTTTGCTTGGTTTTGTTGTTGCTGCGTTGTCTAAATAAATCATTTAAAGTCCTTTTCTAATAATAGATTGCTCGAAGCTAAAGTAATGCTCTTTATAAATGAATAAGTAACATCCAATTTAATAAGAAATTTCTCTTCTGCCTTGTTTACAACTAAATAATATAAATTTTTATCATTTGGTTTTTTACCAGTTGCTATAGTATTTAGAATTTTAACTTTTTTAATAGACAAATATGCTTCGTAAGTTTCGCTACGTACTTTGCCAATTTTTTCAATTTCAACGTTAGAAAACTTTATAATTTGTTTACGTTTAGAATTATTAGTTATTCTTGAAATAGTAAAAATTTCATTAGATTGAATATAATCGTATTCACTAAACGCTTTTTTACTTAAATAATTTAAAAACAATCCAAGCAAAATGAATAAAGCAAATGGAATAACAACTACAACAAATATAACAATCACACTTACTAAAATATGAACTTCGTAAACAAACTCTATGTCAAAAAATAAACAAACGTAAATCCATACACCAGAAAGTACATAAGATAAATATTTTAAAACAGTTAAAATTTTATAAATTTTTACTGAAGTTTCTTCATTTACAACCTTAGAAGTTTCTTCTAAATAAATTTCTTTCATAATTCACCTTTTTAAATTATAACACATAAATAAAAATAAAACAATTAATTTAATTTTATTATTGTTACGCCATTTTCGCCTTCACCATACTTTCCACGCCTAAATTCTAAAACGTTTTTGCATTTTGAAAGGTATCCTCTAATACATTTTAATAATGCACCCGTACCAACCCCGTGAATAATTTTAATTTCTTCTAAGTTGTTTAATATTGCCTCTGAAATAAATTGTTCAATGTCTGAAATTGCTTCTAAAGTTGTTTTACCCAACACGTTAATTTCTGATTTAGGTAAATAGGTTAAGTTAGATTTATATATTTTTACGTCATTTTCTGTTTTTTTAGGTTGTTTTAACGGCTTATCATCTTCAATAGAAGTAAAAATTTCATTAAATTTAACTAAGAATTTAACGTTTCCAATAAATACTTCGGCTTCTTCTTTTTCTTGTTTAATTTTACCTAATACGCCGTAAGAATTAACTTTCTTAACGTAAACCTTATTACCTGTTTTAATGTTTTTCTTTTCAATAGGTTTTAGTTCTAAAGGTTGGTTTACGTCGTATGCTAGGCTTTTACTATTTCTTAACCTATTTCTTAGTTCACCAGCCTTAAATAATTCTTTACTTTCTAAACCAACCCTATTAAGAATTGATTTTAGTTCTTCAATAATTTCTTCGGCTTCTTCTAATTTATCTTCAACAATACGTTTAACTTCTTGTTTAGCATTTTGGTTAATTTTTTCTCTTTCTTTTTCTATTTTTTCGCGTTCTAAAGAAATTTTGTTTAGTTCTTCTTGCTTTTTATTGTTGATTTCCGTTTGTTTTTTAATTAGTTCTTCATTTTCTCTAATACTAATTTCGGCTTTTTTTATAATATTAACAAACTCTATTTTTTCAGTAGATAAGTAAGATATAGCCTTATTAACAATTTCATTGTCAAACCCAAGCGATTTTGCTATTTCAATCGCGTTAGAATTTCCCGGAATACCAACGTTTAATTTATATAACGGCTTAAAAGAAACTGGGTCGAATTCCATAGAGCCATTTTCAATTTTATCGTTATTAATAGCAAACTCTTTTAGCCTTGTATAATGTGTTGTAAAAATTCCAAAACAATTTGTTTTTAAAAATTTTTCAATTGTAGCAAGGGCAATAGAACTTCCTTCATCTGGGTCAGTCCCCGCACCAATTTCGTCAATCAACACTAAAGATTTTTCATCAATGCTATCTAAAATACTTTTAATGTTTAATATGTGAGAAGAAAAAGTAGAAAGATTTTGTTCAATGCTTTGTTCATCACCAATGTCGCAGAATACTCCGTTAAAAACAGAAACAGTGCTATCTTCTTGGGCTGGAATATATAAACCACTCATAGCCATTAAAGAAATTAGCCCAACAAGTTTCATAGTAACCGTTTTACCACCGGTATTTGGCCCAGAAAGAAGTAAAATATTAAAATCTTTACCAATACAAACGTCAATAGGAACAACTTTTTCTTTGTTTATAAGTGGGTGTTTACCCTTTTTAACGTCTATAACGCCGTTATCAACTAAATTTGGTTTAGTATTTTTATTACCAAAAGAATAAAATGCTTTTGCAAAAGAAAGGTCTATTTCACCAATAATTTCTGCATTATTTTTAATATCTTCACTAACTAAGGCAACTCTGTTAGATAATTCTGCTAAAATTTTATTAATTTCGTTTGCTTCATCAAGCATTGCCCTTTTTAGTTCATTATTTAATTCAATAATAACGTCTGGCTCAATAAAAACGGTTGCACCAGATGCAGACTGGTCGTGAATAAAGCCTTTAACTTGGCTTCTAAACTCGCTTTTAACGGGAATAACGTATCTGTCGTGGCGCATTGTAACAACGCTATCTTGCATATATTTTTCTGGATTGCCACGCATATAAGAATTAAGTTTTTCTCTTATTTTAGCATTTAGAGAACGAATACTTCTTCTAATTGAATAAAGTTTTGGAGTAGCATGGTCGTTAATTTCATCTTCTGAAATAATAACCCTTGCAATTTCTTCTTCTAAATCTGTACAAAGAACTAAATTACTTGCTAATTCGTCTAGAATTTTTATAGATGGTTCACTAACTGCAGAAATTGAATTTTTTAATAATTTTGCACTTTTTAAGTTAGATAAAACCCTTAAAAATTCTGCGTTTATTAACGTTCCACCCTTATTCACCCTTGTTAGTTCTTCGCTAACGTCGTCAAAGTAATAAACGCCACCAACGTTAAAAGTAAAAAGTAATTTATACGCTTCTTCCGTCTTTTTAAGCAAAAAGTCTGCATCTAAAAAATTAGATGCAGGCATCGTATTTAAAATAAGTTGTTTAGTTTTTTCTAAAACAGCATATTTACTTACTTCGGCTAGAATTTTATCGTATTCTAAAATCTTTAACGTTTTTGGTAAAATCATAAATTATCTTCTTTCCGCGTTAAATTTTTCTAATAAAAGCTTTCTAATTTCTTCCATAACACTATCTACTTCTTCAACAGATAGAGTTCTTTCTGCATTTACAAACACAAAATTAAACGCCATACTCTTTTTGCCTTCACCAACTTGCGCGCCTTCGTAAATATCAAATAATTTAATACTTTCAAGGTTAGCAAAGTTTTGTTCTGAAATTGCAGAAATAATATCTCCACATAAAACGTTCTTATCTATTAAAATAGCAAGGTCACGTTCAATTTGTGGGAATTTAGAAACGCTTTTAACTAAAATTTTATCGTTAAAATACTTTGTTAGTTCTTCATAGAAAATTTCACCTGCAAAAATTGGTTTATCGGAATTTAATTCATCGCAAATAGATGGTAAAATTTGACCAAAATAGCCAACTATTGCCCCGTTTACAATAATATCTGCACATCTTGTTGGGTGCATGCATTTTGTAGTACTTGGCTTATATTCTACCTTACAACCATTACAGAAATTATCTAAAATACCTTCTACAACACCTTTTATTGTAAAGAAATTTTCTTCTGCACCAAAGGTTGCAAAAGATAGTGCTAAACTTTCAGTTGGTAAATCGCTTTCAGATTCTCTTGTATCTTTATAAACCTTTGCAAGTTCAAAAATTCTACCATCGTAGTTTTTTCTGTTAACGTTAGAACAAGCAATTCTTACAACAGATGGTAAAAGTGTTGTTCTCATAACAGATAAATCTTCGCCAAGAGGGTTAATAATCTTAATAAATTTATGTTCTTTACAAGTTTTATCTATCTTAAACATATCGTATTCTTTTTCAGACACGAAAGAATAAGTAATAATTTCGTTAAAACCATAACCAACAAGTAAATTCTTAATGTTTTCTATTGAATTTTGTTGGTCGTTTCTGCCACCGTTAGTAATAGAACAAGTTTTTAATAAAGAAGATTTAATGTGGTCGTAACCATATTCTCTAATAATTTCTTCTGCAATATCTGGGTAGCTTTCAATATCTTCTCTATAAGCAGGAATTTTAATAGAAATATTGTTACCGTCTACGTTTACTTCAAAATTTAATCTTTCTAAATAGTTAACGATATTTTCAACTGGTACGTCAATTCCTAAAACCCCATTAATCTTATCTATAGTTGTGTTAATATAGTTTTCATTAACCATATATTCATATAAATCGTAATTATCGAAAGCAATTTTGCCACAACCTAACGTATAAATTAAGTTTAACGCGCGTTGCATACCAATTTCTGTTGTGTAAGAATCAACGCCTTTTTCAAACCTTGAAGAAGAATCGGAACGTTGACCAAGTGCTTTAGAAGTTTTTCTAATGTTATCTCTAACAAATTTTGCAGATTCAAACACAATATCAACAGTATCGTCTTTAATGCCACTATTTAATCCACCCATAATACCTGCTAATGCAATTGGTTTAACAGCATCGCAAATAACAAGGTTTTCTTTATTTAGTGCAAATTCTTTTTCATCTAAGGTAATAATTTTTTCGTTTTCATATGCACGTCTAATAACAATATTGTTTCTTTCTAAATCTTTTAAGTCAAAAGCGTGCATTGGTTGCCCAATTTCAAGCAAAACGTAGTTAGTAATATCTACTATGTTATTTATTGAACGAATTCCCATTCTAAACAATCTTCTTTTTAGCCATAATGGTGAACTTTCAATTTTAACGTCTTTAACAAGATGAGAAATATATCTTGGGCATAAATCATAAGCTAAATTATTTACGTTTATAGTTGCCGTTGTAGATACATCAAAATCTTTTGCATAAGATAAATCTGGCATTTTTAGTGGTAAATCTAATACTGCGCTAACTTCTCTTGCAATACCTAAAATCGATTGACAATCAGGGCGATTTGCCGTTACGTTTATGTCAAACATAACGTCTTCTAATTCTAATAACTTTTTAACTTCTTCACCCAATGGTAATTCTTCTTTAAAAATTAAAATTCCATTTACTCCAGCGCCTTCATACCAGTCGTCGTTAATGCCTAATTCTTCGCCAGAACAGAACATACCAAAAGATTTAACGCCTCTAATTTCGCCGTTAGAAATTGTTTCGTTATTAAATAAAGTTGCACCGTCTAACGCAACTGGGACTATTGCACCTTCAAAAATATTTTTTGCATTAGTTATAATTTGAAGTTTACCATAACTACCTGCATTAACTTGACAAACAGAAAGTTTATCTGCATTAGGGTGTTTTTCTATTTTTTCTATTTTACAAGTAACGATTTTGTTAATATTACTTGCAATATAATCCATACCTTCAACTTCAAAACCACAAGAGAATAATTTATCTTTTAATTCTTCTGCCGTGCAGTTTATATCTACGTATTCTTTTAACCAAGATAGTGGTGCTTTCATACTTATTTCCTCCTGTTGAATTGACTTAAAAACTTAATATTGTTTTCAAATAAAGTTCTAATGTCTGAAATTCCGTATTTAATCATAGTAATTCTTTCAATACCCAAGCCAAATGCTAAGCCAGAGTATACTTCACTATCAATACCACTCATTTCTAAAACTTTTTTATTAACTACGCCTGCGCCTAAAATTTCTATCCAGCCAGTACCTTTACATAAACTACAACCTTTTCCGTGACATTTGCAACAAGTTACGTCTACTTCAACGCTTGGTTCTGTAAATGGAAAATAAGATGGACGGAACCTTGTTTTAGTTTCGCTATTAAAAATAATTCTAACAAATTCGTCTAAAAGACCTTTAAGGTCGCACAAAGAAACACCTTTATCTACAACCAAGCCTTCAATTTGGTGGAACATTGGAGAGTGAGATGCATCGTCATCTGCCCTATAAACTCTACCAGGACTTAAAATTTTAATTGGTGGTGCCTTTTTTTCCATAGTTCTAACTTGACCTGGAGAAGTGTGTGGACGAAGTAAAACGTTTTCGCTAAAATAAAAAGTATCTTGCATATCTCTTGCAGGATGGTCTTTTGGTATATTTAGTGCTTGGAAACAATAGTAATCGCTGTCGATTTCTGGGCCTTCAAAAATTTCAAAGCCCATACCACAGAAAGCTTCTAAAATTTGGTTTTTAACTATGTTTAACGGATGTAAACTACCAGATTTTTGTTTAACACCTGGTAAAGTAATATCTACCCTTTCCTTTTCAAATTTTTCAAAAGTTTCTTTTTCAACTAAAACCTTTTCTTTTTCATCAAAATAAGAAGCAATTTCTTCTTTAAGTTGGTTAACAACCTTACCAAACTCTGCCCTTTGTTCTGCCGGAATATCTTTCATCCCACGAAGAAGCCCTGTAACAAGCCCGTTTTTACCAACGAAGGTTGTTTTAAGGTCGTATAATTCTTTTGTAGAACTAACTTTTTCAAGTTCTAACTTTGCTTTTTCCCTTAAATTGTTAATCTCTTGCATAATGCCCTCCAAAAAAATAAAACGCCCTATAAAAATAGGGCGTTAAAAACGCGGTACCACCTAATTTATCTGTTAAAACAGACCTTATTTGTTCTTTAACGGGAACTAACCGTTGCGCATTACTTGGGTTTACCCTTTCCTCGCAAGACTCCAAAGTGAATAATAATACCATTTAATTAAAAACCTTTCAGCCTATGAGTTTTTATCTCTTTAAAAAACATTGTATTATCTGTCTTTATCAACGCCAATTAAGTTAAAAAAATTATAACTTATATATACTTTTTTGTCAAGCAATTAATTGAAAAGATTTCCTTTTAAATAAAACTCTGGCACTTTACCCACCAAAACTACTTCGCTAACTAAAATGCTATTGTTATATTCTATTTCCTTTCTTTCTAACGGAATTTCCACAACAACAATACATTTTATGTTTATATAAATTGAATGCAAAGTTTGGTTTATTCCAATTGATTCAAAATTAGAACTAAACGTACACGTTACTGAAGACACGTTTAACGAGTTAAAATTTACTTCTACACCATAACCAGAAAATATATTTAAGCCTAAAAAAGACAAAAGTGGAATAGGAATTCCCTTTCTTAACTTACTTTCTAAAATTTTAGCAGTTTCTTTTTCTACTTTTTTGTTTATAGAGTTAATTTTAAGTGCATTTGCACTCATTAAAGAAATATCGCCATTATTATTTTTTTCAATAGTAATTAAATCTGCATAATTTAAGTTATTATCTAACGCAATTAAAGTTCCTTCGTTTACAGATTGCGTTGCATATGCATAAGAATAATCGTAGCAAATAGTAAAAATCTGTTTAGTTATTACGAATTTATAAAATATAAAAAAAAGAGAAATACAAGCAACAATTATAATTAAAATTATTACTTTTTTATTTCCCTTTTTACTTTTTTTATTTTTACTTTTCCAAATTTTATGATTATAACATTCTATCATAAAATTATTATATTTTATACTAATTCTTTTTAGACCTTGACTTAAATATTAAAGCAAAAATATAACCAAATACTATAGCAGATGCAATACCCATCCCCGCAGCCGTTATACCGCCCGTTATAGCCTTAAAAAGCCCTTCTTTAGCACCTTCTATAGCGCCTTTAGCAAGAAGATAACCAAACCCAGAAATTGGCACGGTTGCCCCAGCGCCAGCGAAATCTACAACGTATTGATATAACCCTACTGCTTGTAATAATACACCTGAAAGTAAAAAGTAAACCAATATTCTCCCCGCCGTAATTTTTGTGTAATTTATTAATAATTGCGCTAGTGTACAAATTGCTCCACCAACAACAAAAACCTTAAATAACATAAATAAAATTTCTAAAACTCCCATTTAACACTCCACTTCAACAAGATGCGCTATTCCTGGTATAGTTTCGTTTTGTTGGCTAGAAACTGAAGATAACAACGCCCCAGTAGAAACCAATAAAATTCTGTTTAATTTTTTTAACTTTAATTTATTATAAAAATAAGAACAAAACACTAATGAACTACAACCTGCGCCACTTCCACCTTGAAACTCATCTTCTTTAATATTATAAATAAGCTCACCACAATCGACGTGTTGTTTTTGTATATCAAAACCTTTTTCCCAAAGTAAATCTTTTAATAACCTAGAACCAAAAGCACCTAAATCACCAGTAATAATAAGGTCGTAATCTTTTGGCGAAGTATTGGTTTCTATAAAATGCGTCTTTATTACGTCCATAGCGCAAGGCGCCATTGCCGCACACATATTATTCGTATCACTTACACCATAATCTATAATTTTACCAATAGTTGCACCAACAATTTTTGGTCCGTTACCCTTATTAGAAAGTACTAAAGCGCCAGCGCCAGTAACCGTCCATTGAGATAATGGTGGTCTTGTACAACCCAATTCTAAAGGATATCTATATTGCCTTTCTGCAGAAGAAAAATGGCTACTAGTTGCACAAATAACGTTATTAAAATAACCACCATCTAAAAACGTTGCACCTAATATTAAAGATTCTGTAAAACTTGCACATGCATTATAAACACCCAAAAAACCAATATTAAAATTTCTTGCTGAAAAGGTTGATGCAATTATTTGGTTAAGTAAATCACCAGAAATAATAGCGTTTATATCTTCTTCTTTAATTTTAGAAAATTCAAGTGCTTGTTTTATAGACGTATATAACATTTTTGTTTCGGCTTTTTCAAACGTTTTTTCGCCAAAAGTATCGTCTTTAGAAACGTAATCTATATATTTTCCTACTTCACCTAAACCTTCTTTTGGACCAGACGTTGTACCTGTTGCCACAATAACAGGTTTATTTTTAAAACTAATAGTTCTCATTAAAAAATTAAATACCCCACGAAATAAATTAATCCAACTAAAACACTGCTAGCAACTCCAAAAACAATAATTGGCCCTGCTATAACGAACATTTTTGCCGCTAAACCATAAATATAGCCTTCTGTTTTGAACTCCATAGCCGGAGAAACAACAGAATTTGCAAACCCAGTTATAGGAACAATAGAGCCACCACCAGCATATTTACCAATTCTATCGTAAACGCCAAGCCCAGTTAATAAAGAGCCTAAAAAAATCATTATCATAGAAACAAAGCCAGAAAGTTCATCCCCTTTTAGCCCTAAACCAAATTCTAATAAATATCTAAAGCCTTGCCCAATACAACAAATTACTCCACCTACCCAAAAAGCACGCAAAAGTGACCTTTTTTCTTTAGTTTTTGGTGAATTATAGTGAACGTAGGTTAAATAGTTTTGGTTAATAAAATTTTGGCTATTTTTCATTTCTACTATCCTTTTTATTAAAATCTTTAAATAAAATTTCTTTCTCGTCTATATTTTTTAATTCTGTATAGGTTTGAATTTTTCTCATAAAATTATTATGATTAAAAAATTTTTTTATATACAAAAAAAACGGCTAAAATTTTAGCCGAATTTTTTCTAACACTTTATTTTCTAATCTAGATACTTGCACTTGCGAAACACCTAATAATTTTGCAGTTTCCATTTGCGTTTTATCTCTAAAAAACCTTAATATAATAATTTTTCGTTCTTTTTCAGTTAAATTTTCAATAATTGTAGCAAGTTGAATTTTATTAACTAATTTTTCTTCGCTAAAGTTCGTAGGGATTTTTTCAATAAGTTCTTGCCCTTCTTCATCGTCTTCAAATTTATCGTAAATAGAAAGTGGCATTTTTGCACTATCTAATGCCATAACAACTTCTTCATAAGAGGAGTTAAATTTATTCGTTAACAACTCTATTTCTGGCGAAGTATTATAAATAGATTGGTAATTTTCAATAAATCTGTTTAGTTTATTGGCTAAAATTTTAACGCTTCTAGAAACCTTTATTGATCCATTATCTCTCATATAACGTTTTATTTCACCAATTATCATTGGAACGGAATAAGTAGAAAATTTAACGTTATAACTCTCGTTAAAATTGTTAATTGCTTTAACAAAACCTATGCAAGCAATTTGGAACAAATCTTCATATTCTACACCTTTGTTTTTAAATCTTCTAACAATACTTTTAATTAAAGCATTATTTTCTTTAAAAATAATTTCTTTAGAAAAATCATCACCATTTTGCGCTCTTCTTATGTAACTTAAAAGTTCATCATGGTTCACCGTTATTCCTCTACACTATTTAATAATTTTTTACACATAAATATGCTAGTACCTTTGTTTAGTGCTGACTCTATTTTTACATCGTCCATAAAACTTTGCATAATAGTAAAGCCCATACCAGAACGTTCTTCATTAGGTTTGCTTGTGTAAAATGGTTCAATGGCTTTATTGACGTTATCTATACCAACACCAAAATCATAAATATTTATATGTAAATAGTTATTATTAACCTCTAATTCCAAAATAATTTTACCTATTTCGTTAGGATATGCGTGCACAATGCAATTCGTAACACCTTCGCTAACGGCAGTTTTTACGTCGCTTAACCAAGAAACACTTGGGTTAAAAGTAGAAGCAAAAACACTAACAAATCCCCTTGCAATATATTCGTTTTCAGAATAAGATAAAAATTCTATTTTAATTTTATTATTTTCCATAAATCCCTCTCTTAATATTTTGGCATAATGTTATAAAGCCCACAAAGTTTAATAACCTTTTCTGTTGCAGGCGTTGCCCCTGCTATGTATGATGGAACGTTATGTTTTATTAATTTTTTATATCTTCCAATTAATAAACCAATTCCAGTACTATCCATAAACGAAATTCCCGAAAGATTAAAAATAACTTTTTGGCTATTTAAATTATCATTTATAATTCTATCTAAAATGTTTTTTGCCTGACTTGCAGAACACTCGTCTAACTCACCATAAACAAATACGGTTAAATTATTGTTTGAAACGGTATATTTAATATCCATAAATGCTCCTTTACAATTAGTAAAAAAATAATAGCACTTTAACGTTGTATAAAAATGTAGAAGTAGACATAAAAATATAATATTATGTAAAAAACCAAGTAAAAAAAAGCATATAAAAATTTTTAGAAATTTTTTCAAAAAAGACTAAATTTTTGTTGACATTTTGTTGTATTTGTTATAATATATTTAAGCATTCAAGGAATCGGGGTGTAGCGCAGTTGGTAGCGCACGTGGTTTGGGACCATGGGGTCGGGAGTTCGAGTCTCTTCACCCCGACCAGAATAAAACGCAAAACAAAATGTTTTAAGGGCCTTTAGCTCAGTTGGTTAGAGCGGTCGGCTCATAACCGATTGGTCCGCGGTTCGAGTCCGTGAAGGCCCACCAAGTTTCTTAAAACTAAATTTTTGGCCCGGTAGTACAGATGGTTAGTACGCCAGCCTGTCACGCTGGAGGTCGAGGGTTCGAGCCCCTTCCGGGTCGCCAAAAGAAAATGCTTGTAGAAATGCAAGCATTTTCAAAAAAATATACTTAGTAATGCCTCGGTAGCTCAGTAGGTAGAGCAAGGGACTGAAAATCCCTGTGTCGGTGGTTCGATTCCGCCCCGAGGCACCAAAAGTATTTAAGCGAAATTTCGCTGGTGTAGCTCAACTGGCAGAGCAGCTGATTTGTAATCAGCAGGTTGCGGGTTCGATTCCAGTCACCAGCTCCAATAGAATTTGGGAAGGTTCCCGAGTGGCCAAAGGGAACAGACTGTAAATCTGTCGTCAGTGACTTCGGTGGTTCGAATCCACCTCTTCCCACCAAGATAAACCTAAAACAATTCACTTTGTTTTGGGTTTATTTTTTATGTTTGAAATAAGTAGGCGGATTCGATTTAGGAGAAAATTTGTTTGCAAATATATAAAAGTTTTGCAAAAAATTTAAAAACATAAAAAAGGCTTTACAAATTTTAGTAAAGCCCTTTTTCATTATTATATATTTTTATCTATTTATTGTTATATTAAAAAATTTTAGAAAGACAGAAAAATGCAAACGCAACAACACCTAAAGCAAAACCAATCCATTGCTTAGGTTTCAATTTATCTTTAAAAATTATCACAGAAAAAATAGTAGTTAATAATAACGAAGTTCCACTTGTCATAGGAAAAAAGAATGCAGTTGGAAACACACCAGATAAAAACAAGTTAAATTTATTATTTAAGGCATTAGATACCCCACAAACAGCAATTAAAATTATCCAAAGTAGTGAATTGTATTTTTTAGTTGAAAAAAGTTCTTTACCATTAAATTTTAGGTTATTTTCTATATTTTTAACATTTAGCTTTTTTTCTTTTAGAAGCGCAACGATAAAAAATGTAAAAGAAAATAGTAAAGATATTATAAAAGAAATAATTAAAAACGCATTTCTCTCTTCACCAAAAGCAGAAGTTTGGTGAACTTTTTGTAATACGCCTATTAACCCAGTGCAAATAAAACCACCAAGCGTTGCGTAAATAAGCCAAGTTAATGAAAGCTTTTTATTTTCTTTAGAGCTTAAATCAGTAGAAAACATAAAACACCCTACTAAAAATATAATTCCAAATATTTGAAAAATAGATACTGGTTCGCCCCAAAAAATCCAGCCAGAAGTAGTTGGAATTAGGGTTGAAAGAGACGATATTATAGTTGTATATGCCCAAGAGCCTAAACTTATAGCTTTAAACGTTAATAAATATTGCATACCCGTTACAACACCAAAAACTATAGCTAATAAAATTGTAAAAGTTGAAGCACTACCAAAACCGCCATAGCATAAAAATAAAATAATTGCAAAAAAACAAATTAAAGTGTTACAAAAATTTAATTCTTTCGCTCCACCAGAAAATGAATTAGCATAAACCTTTTTTATTGTACTTGCGATAAATGCAACCATTATACTAATAGTTAATAAAAGTTCGTTAGACATATTTCTCCTTAAATTATTGACTATTTTATTTATATATGTTAACATAATACCACATATTTTTATTATTTTATAATATAAATCAGTCACAAAATAGGAAAATACAATCACATTATGAAAAAACAAATAAATCAAATATTTAATTGTAATTTATTAAACTTAACTAGCACGGATTTTAGCATTATTCACGGGTTAAACTACGTTAATAAAGACGACCCTAATATAATGGGCCCTCACGTTCACGATGGTTATGAAATTTTTATAAACGTTTCTGGCGACGTATCATTTTTAATAAAAAATAAACTCTACCCCGTAAAAAAGGGGGAACTTGCAGTAAGCCTACCAAACGACGTACACCATTGTGTTTATAATAAAAGTGGAATTTTTGAACATTTTGTTTTATGGATTAAAGCAGATAATACTTCGCCTTTTTTTAACTTTATAAACAAAGAAAACTTTATTCCCCTTATAGTTTTTGAAGAAAAAGCTAAAGAAAAATTAATTGACAAATTTTTTAAATTACATAACTTATGTTTAGATGGCGAAAAAAATAAACTTTATATAACTACTACCCTAATGGAAATTTTAACTATAATAAACATGGGCGAAAATTTAATAGAAATTAACGATATAGAAAGCGAAATTCCAAAAAATTTTGAATTTATATTAGAAAAAACAAAAGAAAACCTATCTATAATAAATACCGTTAAAGATTTAGCAGAAATATGTTTTATTAGTACTGCAACAATAAATAGATGGTTTAGAAAATACCTGCACCTTTCCCCTAAAGAATATTTAGAAATTAAAAAATTATCTTTAGCAAAACAATTAATGGCTAACGGCGCAACGGTAACTGAAGCGGCACTTGAAGCAGGCTTTTACGATGCTTCACATTTTATATCTGTTTTTAAGAAAAAATTTAAAGAAACTCCAAAAAAACATATGAAATAGAATATAATTAAAAAAAACCACCAAAAAGACGTTCCCTACAAGGGATTTTTTAAGAAATTATAAAAGAGTAGCAAAAATTTTGCTACTCTTTTCCTTTTTGCTTTGCAAAAACACACGGCTTTGCTTGCAAAGTATAGTGTGCTACACTTTTGAATTTTTCCACAACAATTAACTACCCTATAAATTGGAATTTGATGATTAAATGAACTCAAAAAAGTATAATGGCAAGGACATAAAAATCCTTGCCACATTTTATTTATTCAATCTATTTATAAAATCGATAAGGATATTTCCAACCTCATCAAGTGAAACAGGAAGGACACCTCGAAAATAATCCGCAATAGTTTCAGCACAAGCATTAGTCAGAATACGAATTTGTACATATCGTTCAGCCTTGTTTTTTGAAAACGGAAGAGTTGAACTTTCCTCAAACAGTTTTTTAGAAAAGATTGTTTTTAGCTTTTCAACCACGAACCTTGCATCCGGCGTAGACATTGCATTGCGATATGAAATTTCGTTATCCTTAAAAAAGATTATAATTTTTCTAATATAAACTTCATATTCGGTTGCACGATCAACTTCCATTTCGTGAAACACCATTGAAAGGTTCATTATAAGCTCGTTTTCAAATTCTTCTGCGACCTCATAAATATCCATATAATGGTTGTAAAACGTGCTTTTTGCGATGTTTGCCCTCTCTACAAGCTCACCAATCGTAATGCTTTCTATGCTTTTCTTTTCTCCAAGAAGTTCAACAAAAGCTTCTCTAATCATTTTTTTAGTTCTCGCAGTACTGCGATATTCTTTTTTCATACCAATACCACCGTAAATTACGTTGTTATAATTATATTATGAAATCAAGCACTCGTCAACAAAAAGAATGTACTGAATGGACATTTTGCTACCAAGTGTCCAAATTTGCTCATTGTTCCATCCTCGGTCGTTGTGATTTCTCAAAAAAAGCAATATAATCTACGAGAAATCAAATGAAACGAAAAGGAGTCTGAAATGAAAGAAGATATGAACAAAAGACAAAATAAAATACAAAAGCCATTATTTACAGGCGATTATAGGCGTGATTCTGCCATATCAGAAATTGAGAAGGCTGCCGAGGCATCTAACTGGCTATTTAATGCTATCAAACGAATACTCAAAAAGAGCAAAAAATAATTGTGCATTGACATCAAATTCTTATTTATCGGTGAGTTTATTATATCAAAAAAAATAAAATTTATTCAAGTTGTTTTGTGTGGCGAAAAGAAAACTCGACTTTAGCAAGTCGAGTTTTGTGCATTATTTTGTTAAAATCCCTTGTAGGGAATCGATAATGGTGGTTTTTTTATTAAATTACTTAAAATACTTAACGGCACTTTCAAACATCTTAATATCGTAATTACCGTAAACGTTTTTATATAATCCGTTATTATATCTTTCGCTATGTCCCATTTTACCAAATACTCTACCATCAGGTGAAAGTATACCTTCAATAGCCATATAAGAGTTATTTGGGTTGTATTGAGTTTCTCTTGTTGCGTGCCCCCAATTATCTACGTATTGTGTAGCAATTTGCCCGTTTGCTTTTAATTGTTCTAATACTTCTTTAGAAGCAATAAACCTACCTTCGCCGTGAGAAATTGCAACGTTAATAATATCGCCTACCTTAACACCTTGTAACCAAGGAGAATTATTAGAAACTATTTTAGTTCTAACTATTTTAGATTGGTGTCTACCAATACTATTAAAGGTTAAAGTTGGGCAATTTTCATCAGTTTCCATAATTTTACCATAAGGAACAAGCCCTAATTTAATTAATGCTTGGAAGCCGTTACAAATACCACACATTAAACCATCGCGCCTTTCTAATAAATTAGTTACTTGTTCTTTTATAGCGCCATTTCTAAAGAAAGCAGTAATAAATTTACCAGAGCCGTCTGGTTCGTCACCACCAGAGAAACCACCTGGAATAAATATCATTTGAGATTGTTTAATTTTATCTGCAAAAGTATTTACGCTTCTTGCAATACCATCTGCCGTAAGGTTATTTATAACGAAAATATCTGCTTCAGCACCTGCCCTTTCCATAGCCTTAGCAGAATCGTATTCGCAGTTAGTACCAGGGAAAACAGGAATTAAAACTTTTGGTTTAGCAACCTTTATATTTGAAGTAAATACTTTGTTGCTAACAAAATTATAATTTTCAATCGTATTGTTTTCAAATTGTACGTTACAAGGGAAAACACTTTCTAATTTATTCTCATAAAGTTTTTCTACTTTATCTAAAGAAACTTTATCGTTTTTATACGTAATAGAAACGTAATTAGAAGTATAACCAAGTAAAGTACCAACGTTAACGTCTTCGTTTAATTCTAAAATAATTGAGCCGTAGTTATAGCCAAAAATATCTTGTATAGTAATTCTTTCGTTAAAATTAAAACCAAAATTATTACCAATACACATTTTTAATATTGCTTCTGCAACACCACCATATGTTGGCGTATAAGCAGAAAGAACTTTCTTTTCTCTCATTAGTTTAGTTACTAATGCAAAATTAGAGAGTAAACTTTCTGTTTTTGGTAAGTTATTTTCATCGTATTCAGGCTTAATAATTACAACTTTATTATTTGCACCCTTAAATTCTGGTGAAATAATATTATCAACTTTACTCGTTGTAACTGCAAAGGAAACTAATGTTGGTGGAACGTCTAAATTTTCAAAAGAGCCACTCATAGAGTCTTTACCACCAATTGCCGCTATACCTAAATTTAATTGTGCCTTAAACGCGCCAAGTAATGCAGAAAGTGGTTTACCCCAACGTTTGCTATCTTTATTAGGTCTTTCAAAGAATTCTTGGAAAGTTAAATAAACGTCTTTAAATTCTGCACCAGTTGCAATAAGTTTGCTAACAGATTCAATTACGGCTAAATATGCACTGTGGTAAGGACTTTTTTCACTTATATAAGGGTTAAAGCCCCAAGACATTAAAGTACAATCGTTTGTTTCGCCCTTTTCTACTGAAACTTTTTGAACCATTGATTGAATTGGTGTTCTTTGGCGTTCTCCACCAAAAGGCATAAGCACCGTTCCAGCACCTATAGTAGAGTCGAACCTTTCGCTTAAACCACGTTTAGAACAAACGTTTAAATCGCTTGCTAATTTCTTATATTCTTCTGCAAAATTATGTGTAACATATTTATTAAAATCTTCACATTTTGCAGTTGAAATATCTATGTGTTTTTCTGCCCCGTTAGAGTTTAAGAATTCCCTACTAATATCTACTATTTTATTTCCATTCCAAACCATAGTTAGTCTTGGAGATTCTTTAACGGTTGCAACAACTGTTGCTTCTAAGTTTTCTGCATTAGCAAGTTCAATAAATTTTTCAACATCTTCACTGCTTACAACAACAGCCATTCTTTCTTGCGATTCACTTATTGCAAGTTCTGTTCCGTTTAAGCCTTCGTATTTCTTTGGAACTGCATTTAAGTCAATTAAAAGACCATCTGCAAGTTCACCAATCGCAACGGAAACACCACCTGCACCAAAGTCGTTACAACGTTTAATCATTTTGCTTGCAGTTGGGTTTCTAAATAATCTTTGAAGTTTTCTTTCTTCTGGAGCATTACCTTTTTGAACTTCTGCGCCACAAGTTTCTAATGAGTGAAGATTATGAGATTTAGAAGAACCTGTTGCACCACCGCAACCATCTCTACCCGTTCTACCACCTAATAAAATAATTTTATCGTTAGGTTGTGGAACTTCACGCCTTACGTTCTTTGCTGGTGCAGCAGCAATAACAGCACCAATTTCCATACGTTTTGCGGCATAACCATCGTGGTATAATTCATCTACAATGCCAGTTGCTAAACCAATTTGGTTACCATAAGAAGAATAACCTGCAGCAGCAGTTGTAACTAACTTTCTTTGTGGTAATTTACCCTTTAACGTTTCATTAACTGGTTTAAGTGGGTCTGCAGCGCCCGTTACACGCATAGCGCCGTAAACGTAAGACCTACCTGAAAGTGGGTCTCTAATAGCGCCACCAATACAAGTAGCTGCACCACCAAAAGGTTCTATTTCAGTTGGGTGGTTATGCGTTTCGTTCTTAAATAAAATTAACCAAGGCTCTTTTTTGCCGTTTATTTCAATTTGGGCTTTTACGGTGCAAGCGTTAATTTCTTCAGATTCGTCTAATTTATCTAATTTACCTATCTTTTTAAGATATCTACCTGCTAACGTTGCAACGTCCATTAAATTAATAGGTTTAGTTCTATTCAATTCTTTTCTTGTTGCAATATATTCATTATAAGTTTCTTGAATTAATTTATCTTCAAATTCAACCTTATCTATAGTGGTTAAAAAGGTTGTATGACGGCAATGGTCTGACCAATAAGTGTCTATCATACGAATTTCCGTTATAGTTGGATTTCTACCTTCTTTAACAAAATATTGTTGGCAGAATTTAATATCGTCTAAGTCCATTGCAAGACCGTAATTTTTAATAAAATCTTTTAAGCCGTCTTCGTTAAGAGTGGTAAATCCTTCTAAAGTTTCAACGGTTGTAGGAATATCGTATTCTGTTTTTAGCGTTTCTTTTTTATCAAAAGAAGCTTCTCTAGCATCTACAGGGTTAATAACGTATTTTTTAATTTGTTCAACTTCTTTTTTAGTTAATTTACCATATAAAACGTAAACTTTTGCAGTATTTACAGTTAATCTTTCTTGTTGAGAAATTATTTGTAAACATTGTGAACAAGAGTCTGCCCTTTGGTCAAATTGCCCTGGCAAATATTCCATAGCAAAAGCAATGCCACCATTAAAATCTATATTTTCAGTAACAACGTCTACTTGTGGTTCTGAAAAAACGGTGTTTAGAGCATATTTTAATAAATTTTCATCAATATTTTCAATGTCGTATCTATTAATAACCCTAACGTCTACAAGATTATCTATGCCTAAAAAAGTTTTAACGTCGTTTTTTAGTGAAGTTGCTTCGTTATCAAATCCTTTTTTCTTTTCAACGAAAATACGCTTAACCATTATAAAGTCTCCTTATTTAGTGCTTTCGCTCCAATATCTTTTCTACAATATTTATCTTTAAAATTAATTTTTTCAGTTAGTTCATATGCATTTTTAACTGCATCTTTTAACGTGTTAGCCACACAAGTTGCCCCTAAAACTCTGCCACCTGAAGTTTTTAGAACACCTTCTTCAATTTTTGCGCCTGCTATATAAATTTCACCATTATAATTGCTTGGCAATGAAATTTCATAGCCTGTTGCGTATTTTTCTGGGTAGCCTTTAGATGCTAAAATAACACAACATGCGCTTTTATTTTCAAATTCAACCTTTATTTCATTTAACGTGCCGTTTGTAGTTGCCATCATAACGTCTAATAGGTCTGTTTTTAATAAAGGTAAAACTACTTGTGTTTCAGGGTCGCCAAATCTACAATTATATTCAATAACCTTTGGTCCGTCTTTCGTTAACATTAAGCCAAAATATAAGCAACCCTTAAACGTTCTGTTTTCTTTATTCATAGCATTAATAGTTGGTAAAAATATGCTTTCCATACAGATTTTTGCTATTTCTTCTGTATAATAAGGGTTTGGAGCAAT
>JAFYWI010000016.1 GCA_017558105.1 Clostridia bacterium
ACACAGCGTCTTCGGCTTGAGTTAACGGAGCAAAATCTCTATTTTTATCGTTATAATCTCTTTGTTTAATTTCTTTAGTTAATTCAACTAAGTCTACGTTATGCCCTTTTGCAACAAGTTCCTTATACCTTCTATTTGCCCTAACTTCTACACTTGCAGTAATATAGAACTTGTATTTAGCATTAGGCAAAACGAAAGAACCAATATCTCTACCATCAAGCACACAAGACATATTTTCAGCTGTTTTTCTTTGCATATCTACCATTTTAAGTCTTACACACTTTAAGCTTGAAATGTTAGATGCTGCCATAGAAACGTGTGGCTCTCTAATTTTTTCTGAAACGTCTTCACCATCTAAAAAAGTATGTTGAGTGCCGTTTATGTACTTAATTTCTAAATTAATGTCGTCAATAAACGTTTTAACACCTTTTTCATCTAAACAATCTATGCCTAGACTAATAGATTTTACGGCACAAGCCCTATACATAGCACCAGTATCTAAATATAAAATATTTAGTTTTGAAGAAAGTGCCTTAGCAACAGTACTTTTACCACTTCCAGATGGTCCATCTAGCGCAATGTTAATAATTTGATTATTCATATTATATTTTCTCCTTTTGTTAACAATTTAAACCAGCCGTATAACCTGTAGAAAAAGCTATTTGCAAATTAAATCCACCAGTAAAGGCGTCTATGTCTATAACTTCGCCACAAAAATACAAGCCGTTTATTATTTTACTTTCCATTGTTTTAGGGTTAATTTCTTTTACGTTTACCCCACCTGCAGTAACAACTGCTTCTCTAACGTCTCTTATATTACTAACCTTAAATTTAAAAGATTTTAAGGTGTTTATAAAAGAATTTCTATTTTCTTGCGTAACAACGCAACATTTTTTATTTCCGTTAATTTGGCTACGTTTTAATAATATTTCTACAAAAGATTTTGGAACGTAACCCCTTGCAACGTTAAAAAAGTTTGAATTAGAATTAACAGATAATTCGTTTAATAACCTACTTTCTAAAATTTCTTTATTTAACGCAGGTTTTAAGTCTATTTCAAAATCTAAATTTTCTAAATTAAGCCTATTAACAAGTGAACTTGCCGTTAAAATTAAAGGCCCTGAAACACCAAAATGGGTAAATAACATTTCACCTAGTTGCGAAAATATTACCTTATTGCCGTTTTTAACGGTTAATTTAACGTTTTTAAGGGCTAAACCTTGCAAATTCTTGTAAAAATCTTCTTTTAATTCAAAAGAACAAAGCGCAGGTTTTAACTCTATTATACTATGCCCCAATTTTTTTGCAAACTTAAAGCCGTCGCCATCGCTACCGGTTAATGGGTAAGAAATTCCACCAGTTGCGACAATAACGCTATCGCAGAAAATTTTATTGCCATTTATTAAAAGCACGCCAATAACCTTGTTATTTTCAACTAAAACGTCTTTAACGCAAGTGTTGAGTAATATTTCTGCGCCATTTTTTCTTAAATAGTTTTCTAACGTTTTAGTAACGTCGCTTGCCTTTTCGCTTACAGGAAAAACTCTGTTACCCCTTTCCGTTTTTGTTGGCATTTTATTACTTTCAAAAAAAGAAATTGTGTCTTGTGGGGTGAAATTATTTAAGGCACTATATAAAAACTTAGGGTTTGAAACAACGTTTTGCATAAAATCATTAACTAAAACGTTATTAGTTAAATTACACCTACCTTTTCCTGTAATGTAAATTTTTTTACCTAATTTTTCGTTTTTTTCTATTAAAGTTACACTTTTATTGGTATTTATTGCAGAAACACCGGCAAATAAGCCAGATGCGCCACCACCAATTATTACAACTTTATGCATAAGTTTTTTACCTTTTCTACTTTTGTAAAGTTAGTTTTATCGTAAACTAATGGCGTAATAGTTATGTACCCTTTTTTAAGCCATTCTATATCACAATCTTCTAAGTTTTCGTTATGAGAAATTACTTCACCTGTTAATTTATATTTGTTTTCGCCTATTTTTTCATATCTGTCTGAATATAAGTTCTTACCTAACGAAGTAATTTTAGCACCTTTAATTTCTAAATTTTCATCTGGAAAGTTAATATTCCAAATATCACCATTATTAGAATAAGGAAGTAAAAAATTTATAATTTTTTCTGCTAAAACTGCATATTTATCGTAATCTTTAACAACTCTGTTATATAACGAAAAAGCAAAAGATATTTTATTAAAAAAAGACGCTTCATAACAAATAGAAACCGTGCCAGAATATAAAATATCTGAGCCAATATTATGCGCGTTATTAAGCCCTGCAACAACGATATCTGCATTAAAAGTGTTAAAATGTAAAAATGCAAATTTAACACAATCTACAGGTGTTCCCGTAATAGAATATGCTTTACAACCTTTAATATTTTCTTTTGTTAATATAAGTTCTTTTTCTATTGTTAACGAGTGCGACATAGCCGAACAATTATATTTTGGAGCAACTACTAACAAGCTGTTGTTCTTAGATAATTGTTTAGCAAGGCTAATTAAACCTAAACTTTCTATACCATCGTCGTTACATAATAAAATATTCATAAATTACCTTTTATGTGTGACATAATATATGTAAAATAGTATGTAATTTACAAACTATTTTATATCTACCAATTTTTTATATTCTTCAACTGCAATCTTGTCACATTTATTGTTATATTCGTTATCTGCGTGACCTTTTACCTTAATAAAAGTGTAATTATTACCTTCTAAAGCCTTTAATAAATCTTGCCACAAGTCTACGTTTTTAACCGGTTTTTTAGAAGAAGTTTTCCAACCAAGTTTTTGCCAATCCACTATCCAACCTTTATTAAAAGCATCTACAACGTACTGAGAATCGCTATAAATATTACAGTTGCATTTTTCTTTTAGGCACTTTAACCCTTCTATAACAGCTAATAATTCCATTCTGTTATTGGTGGTATTGGTTTTTGCCCCAGAAACAACTTTTTCTACACCATTATAAATTAAAATTGCGCAGTAACCTCCGTTCCCTGGATTTCCAGAACACGCACCATCTGTATAAATATCTACGTTTTTCATAAATTTTCTAACTCTTTAGATCTTTTAATACAAGCATCTATTGCTTGGTCTATAATTGAATTTATATTTTTTTCATTAAACACTTTAACGGCTTCAATAGTGGTGCCACCTTTACTGCATACTGCAGAAATTAACTCGTCTAAACTTTTATCTTTATTAGTTAAAACCATTTTGCCAGCACCTATCATTGTAGCACTTGCAAGGTTAAGCGCTTCTTCTTCGGTTAAGCCGTTTTTAACACCAGCTTCTACTATTCCCTTTAAGAATAAATAAAAATATGCCGGCGAACTACCACTAACACCCGTTACAGCGTTTAATTTGCTTTCTTCAACAAACACAACATTTGCTATTGAAGAAAATATTTTACTAATAAAATCTTTATCTGCTTGGTCGGTAAAGTCTAACACGTCTATACCAACTGCACCACTGCCAATAGCACAAGGTGTATTTGGCATACATCTTGCAACGGCAGAATTAATAAAATATTTTTTAATGGTAGATTTTTTAACCCCTGCCATAATTGATATAATTTTATTACACTTAGCATTATTTAAGCCTGAAACAACGGCATTAAAACTTTGTGGCTTAACAGCAAATAAAACAAATTCGCAATTTTCTACTAAAAAAGCATTATCTAACGTTACGTTTACGCCAAGTTTTTTTGCCTTTTCTAATGATTGTTCTAAAACGTCGCTAACAATTATTTCGCTTGGTTCAAGAGAATTAGAATTTATTATGCCTTGAACTATTGCAGTTGACATAAAACCTGCACCAATAACACCAAGTTTAAATTTCTTTTTCATTTTTATACCTCAAATTGATTGACTAATTTAGCAAATTATTATATAATCAATATGTTTTTAGGGGAGTGGCTCAACGGTAGAGTAGCGGTCTCCAAAACCGTAGGTTGCGTGTTCGAATCGCGTCTCCCCTGCCAATAGTCCTAGTTGAACAAGGTTTCAACTGGGATTTTTTATTATTAAATCACGCAACCAAGGTTGCTGACTACTCCATTTCATTACGTAGGGCTAATGCCCGAATCGCGTCTAAGATAGAAATCTCCTAACCAGCATTTTGCTTAAGATTTTTATTTTAATTTTAAAATATTACTTTAATTTTGCAAGCGCTTTACCGGCTTTTCTACCTATAATATTTAAAGCACGGTTATTATAGTGCGGACCGTTTTCTTTTGGATTTAAATGCCTTTTCTTAAGCGAAAGTTTAGCGCAAATTCTTGTTAAAATAACAAAATCTTCATCTTCTTTTACAGCACGTTCTTGCGCATTCATTATGTATTCATCGTTAATTTTAGTTGCATCTGGTTGCCATTCTGCATATTCGGCAAAATAACCAACTTTAATAATACAAAACTTATTAATACCCAAGTCTTTTTTTAGCGCATTTTTTAACTCTTTAAGTTCGTTTAGGTATCCTTCTTCGGTGTTTTTCTTCAACGCGTCTGATTCACCTTGCAACCAAATAAAATAAATTTTATTAATATCAAAATTTTCGCCAGAACGAACAATGCCACATTTACACTTTTCTACCAAAGCTTTGTATCTTTCTGTGCCTGGTTTCCATAAAGCAATTGAAGTATTACCCCTTGCACAATGAATTGCTACGGCACTACCTTTCTTTTTTGCATAAGCATTGCAAAAAGAAGGAATTAAAGAGCCACCACCATTTGTAGATTGCCAAAAAATTCCATCGCCAATATTTTCACCAACGGGGTCTTTAACCATAACGAATTTATCTGTTAAAAATTTATATTCTAAACAATTTTCTGCTATTTCAACACCTATTTCTCCAGAAGAACCTTGCATATTACTTTGCCCAGCAAAAATTAAAATATCCATAGTAATTTTCTCCTTTTTACTTAAATGGAATAACTGCTTTAGCATTTAAGGTTAAATCTGCAAACTTTTTGTTTTTATATTGCAAATAGCCTTCACTTGCTATCATTGCTCCGTTATCTGTACAATATCTTTTTTCTGGTAAAACAAGGTTTAACCCTAATTTAGTTGTTTCTTCGGTTAATCTTTGCCTTAAATAACCGTTAGCGCCAACACCACCCGAAACGGTAATAGTTTTATAACCCGTTTCTTTAACTGCCATTAACGCCTTTTCTATTAATACTTCTATTGCAGAAGTTTGGAAACTACAAGCAACGTCTTCTTTTTTAACTTCGTTACCTTTTTGTTCTTCTGTATGAACGTAATTAATTACGGCAGTTTTTAATCCACTATAAGAAAAGTCGTATTTACAGCCTTCGTAATGAGATAGCATTTTAGGTAATTTAATAGAATTTTCACCTAACTTTGCAAGCCTTTCTACGTTAGGTCCACCTGGGTAATTTAAGCCTAAAATTCTTGCAACCTTATCGAACGCTTCACCAACGGCATCGTCGATTGTACTACCTAAAATATTCATATTATAATAATCTTTAACGTCTACAATGCAAGTATGCCCACCACTTGCTAAAATAGTTATAAACGGTGGTTTTAGGTCTTTATCTGCCAAACAAGAAGCAGAAATATGCCCCCTTATATGATTAACAGGAATAAGTGGTTTATTTAACGCAAAAGCAAGGGTTTTAGCAAAAGAAACACCTACTAATAATGCGCCAAGTAGCCCTGCGCCTTCGGTAACGGCAATTGCATCTATATCGTCAAAGGTTAAGTTTGCATTTTTTAACGCGTTTTCTGTAGCAGTTAAAATTGCAGTAGTATGCCCCCTTGACGCTATTTCTGGCACAACGCCACCAAACCTTGCATGTTCGGTTGCAGAACTTATAATTTCATCTGCCAAAATTTCTCTGCCACCTTTAACTATGGCAACGGCAGTTTCATCGCAAGAAGTTTCTATGCCTAAAATAATTGCATCTTCTTTAATTGTAATATTTTTAAACTTATCTAAATAACTCATTGAGATTTTTTTAAGAAGTCGTTAATAAATTCTTGAATATTGCCGTTCATAACAGAATTAACGTCTGAATTTTCATAACCAGTTCTGTGGTCTTTAACTAAAGTATACGGGCAAAAAACGTAACTTCTTATTTGACTACCCCATTCTATTTTTTTAATATCGCCTTTAATATCTTGTTCTCTTTCAAGTCTTTCGGCTTCGCGTTTTTCTAAAAGTTTACTAATTAGCATACGCATAGCCATTTCTCTGTTTTGAGTTTGGCTACGTTCGTTTTGGCAAGAAACTACAATTCCCGTTGGAATATGCGTAATTCTAATAGCAGAATCCGTTTTATTAACGTGTTGACCACCAGCGCCAGATGCACGGTAAGTATCTACCCTAATTTCATCTTGGTTAACTTTTATTTCTTCGTTATCTATAATTTCTGGCATAACTTCTAACGAAGCAAATGAAGTATGCCTTCTTTTATTAGCGTCGAACGGCGAAATTCTAACTAACCTATGAACGCCTTTTTCAGCCTTCAAATAGCCGTACGCATTTTCACCTTCAACCTTAAATGAAACAGATTTTATACCTGCACCATCGCCTTCAAGCCTATCTAATTCAGTATAGGTAAAGCCATTTTTTTCTATATAGCAAATATACATTCTATATAGCATTTCCGTCCAATCGCAAGCCTCGGTACCACCAGCGCCTGCATGCAAGGTTAATATTGCATTTAACTTATCGTATTTGCCTTTTAATAAGGCTTGAAGCATAACTTCTTCTAAAGTGTTTTTTATGTTAGTTAACTCTTTATCAACTTCTTCAATAACACTTTCATCATTTTCCATTTCTGCAAGGTCAATTAAATCTACACAATCGGTTAAAGATTTTTCAACCTTATCGAAAACAGAAATTTTATTTTCTAGCCTTGCAATCTCTTTAGAAAGTTCTTGCGCTTTTTCTAAGTTAGAATAAATTTCTGGCTTTTCGGAAAGTTGGGTTTTTTCTTTTAAACTTAACCTTAAAACATCTAAGTCAAAGAGAGTGCCCAGCTTCACTAAATTTCTCTTTTAAGTCTTTAACAAGTAATTTATAATCTTCTAAATTAACCATATTATCTCCTTAAATTTTTTGTGGAATAAAACCATTTTCGGTTAGAACGTAAATTTCATTAAAGCCACAATCTTTAATTATTTTTAGACCTTCGTCAAAATAAAAGTTGATTTTTTCTGCATAATGGCAGTCGCTAGAAAGTAAAACTTTGCCACCACGTTTTGCTATTTCTTTTAACACCCAAACCTGTGGGTAGACTTCTTTTCTTAAACCCCTTGCAATAGCGCCCGTGTTCACTTCAAAAATAAGCCCTTTGTTTATTAAACTTTGAACGCAATCTAAAACAATTTCTCTATATTCATTAGCGTTAGTATTAAAAGTTTCAAAAATTTCATTAGATTTTAACAACAAGTCTAAATGCGCAACTATATCAACTTTTTTTAACTTATTAGGTAAATCTTTAACTAAGCCAAAATAAAACTTGGCAAGGTCTAAAGGGTTATTATTATAACAATTTTCTATTAGCCATTTCAAATGTTCTGGTTTTTTAGTGTCGACCTCTTGCATACCTAAAACAGTTTCTATATAATGAACGGCACCTATAACGTATTCAAAAGGCTCTACGGAGCAATTTGAATAATAATCGTATTCCATACCAAGAAAAACTTTAATTTTTTCTTTATATTTTTCTTTTACCCTTTTAACTTCTGCAACGTATTTTGGAATATCTTCTTCTAACAAACAATATTCCTTCAAATAATCTGGTGAATGAGCAGAAAAGCCTATTGACGTAAAACCTGAATTTATTGCAGATTTTACCATTTCTTCTATGGTATTATGCCCGTCGCAAAACTTGGTATGAGTGTGTAAATTTTGTTTATATTTATCCATAGTAAAAGTAAAAACCTTTTATTTTTTTTCGCAACAATCTTTATACTTTTTACCACTACCACAAGGACAAGGGTCGTTTCTACCAATTTTCTTTTTTATAGGTGGTTTATAGTTGCTTGTTCCATCTTGATTTGTTTTAAAAGTTTTATTTTCGTTTTGTTTAACAACTGGAACTTTTTTTATTTCAGCCTTAAGTAACAAGGTTGCAGTTGCTTCTTGAATAGACCAAGTAAGTTCTTCAAACATTTCAAAGCCTTCTTGTTTATATGCTAAAACTGGGTCTTGTTGACCATATCCCCTTAAACTAATTCCTTTTTTAAGTTGGTCCATAGCATCAATATGGTCTATCCATTTATTGTCAATATTCTTTAAGAAAACAATACGTTCTAATTCATAGAAATTAACGCCTTCTTCTTTATATCTTTCAATTTTTTCTTCGTAAACTTTAATAGTTTCTTCAACCAATTTTTCAAAGAAATACTCGTAATCCCAATTTTCCGCTTTTTCTTTTGTTACAAAATTTGTATCTTTTGGTAAAAGTTTTAATTCAATTGCCTTATTTAACGCATCAATATCCCATGTTTCTGGTTTGTTTTCATCGTTAATAACAGAACCGATAACGTATTGAACAAAATCTGGAATTAATTTAATAATGCTATCGTGAACGTTTTCGTTTTTAATAATTTTCATACGTTCTGCATACATAACTTCACGTTGTTTGTTCATAACGTCGTCGTATTCTAAAACGTGTTTTCTTATACCAAAGTTTCTGCCTTCAATATTTCTTTGTGCGTTTTCTATGCCCTTTGCTAACATTTTGAATTGTAAAGGTTCGTTTTCGTCTACCTTAAAGAACTCGTAAACTCTTTGCATTCTGTCACCACCAAAACGTTTAGCAAGGTCGTCTTCTAAAGAGATATAGAAAACTGAAGAACCAACGTCTCCTTGACGGCCACTACGACCACGTAATTGGTTATCTATTCGCCTAGATTCGTGTCTTTCAGAACCTAAAATATGCAAGCCACCAACATTAATAACCTTTTCTTTTTCGGCATCTGTTTTAATTTTTTCTTCTTGGTAAATTTTATTATATTCTTTTCTTAATTCTAAAATTTCTTCAGGAACTTCTGTAATAAAAGAAGTAGCAAGTTCAATATCTGCTTCGCTAACTTGTTTATCGCGAAGTTTTTGTTTAGCTAAAAATTCTGGGTTACCACCAAGCAATATGTCGGTACCTCTACCTGCCATATTAGTTGCAATAGTAACAGCACCAAATCTACCTGCTTGGGCAACTATATCTGCTTCTCTAGCGTGGTTTTTAGCGTTAAGAACGTTATGTTTAATACCTTTTCTTATTAAAAGTTTAGAAATTTCTTCACTTTTTTCAACCGTTGCCGTACCAACAAGCACAGGTTGACCAAGTTTATGCCTTTTTTCTATTTCGTTAACGATAGCATTGTTTTTACCTTTAACGGTTTTATAAATAATATCTGGCATATCTATTCTTTGAACAGGCCTATTTGTAGGAATTTCTAAAACGTCTAAACCGTAAATAGAACGGAATTCTTCTTCTTCAGTTTTAGCAGTACCCGTCATACCAGAAAGTTTTTTATAAAGCCTAAAGTAGTTTTGGAAGGTAATTGTTGCATAAGTTTTACTTTCGTTTCTAACCTTAACGCCTTCTTTTGCTTCAATTGCTTGATGAAGCCCATCTGAATACCTTCTACCAATCATTTTTCTACCGGTAAATTCGTCTACTATAATAATTTCACCGTCTACAACAAGGTAGTCGTTATCTTTTTTGAAAATATAGTTTGCTTTTAACGCTTGTTGAATATGATGAGATAAATCTGCATTTTCTATATCTGCAAAATTGTTTAATTTAAAGAAACTTTCTGCTTTTTTAGCACCAGATTCGGTAATTTGAACGGTTTTTTCTTTAATATCTATGGTAAAGTCTTTATCCAAAACCAATGTTCTAACAAACCTATTTGCAGAAACGTATTTTTCGCTAGATTCTCCACCAGCACCAGAAATTATAAGTGGGGTTCTTGCTTCGTCTATTAAAATAGAGTCAACTTCGTCGACAATAGCAAAGGTTAAAGCACGTTGAACCATTGCTTTTTGGCTTGTTTTTAGGTTATCTCTTAAATAATCGAAACCCATTTCGTTGTTTGTGCCGTATGTGATATCGCAAGCGTAGGCTTTTCTTTTAGCATCGTCGTCCATGCCAGGAACGGCAACACCTACCGTTAAACCTAAAAATTTATAAATTTTACCCATCCACTCTGCGTCACGACATGCCAAGTAATCGTTAACGGTTACAATATGAACGCCCTCGCCCGTTAAAGCGTTTAGGTATGCAGGCAAAGTAGCAACCAACGTTTTACCTTCACCGGTTCTCATTTCGGCAACTCTGCCTTGGTGTAAACAAATACCACCAATGATTTGAACTTTATAGTGTTCCATTTTAAGAACACGCCAAGCGGCTTCTCTTGCAACGGCAAATGCTTCGTACAAAATATCGTCTAAAGTTGCACCGTTAGCTAATTTTTCCTTAAACTTAATTGTTTGTTCTTTTAACATATCGTCAGACATTTCTTTATACCTTGGTGCTAAAGAAATAACTTTATCTGCCATTTTGTCTAGTTTTTTCATGCTTCTTCTTGCTTCACCGCCAAGAATCCAACTAATTAATCCCATAAAAATCTCCTTATTAATAACTACCGATTGGTGATACGCTTGCTATTGTTAGTAGGTACACTTTTAATGCACCCGCTTTCTTTAATTTAGATGCAATCGCCTCTGCCGTTGCACCTGTTGTAGTTACGTCGTCTATAATAACAACGTTTTTACCCTTAATTTCTTTTTTATTAATTATTTTAAAAGCGTTGGTTATATTCGCTAACCTTTCTTGCCTATTTAACTTTTTTTGCTCTTTAACGTCATCTTTCTTTTCGTTAGTGTTTATAACCTTTACGTTTACTAGTTTAGAAACCTCTTCTGCAAGTTCTTTCGATTGGTTATACCCACGCACCTTTTCTGCATCACTTGTCATAGAAACGTAGGTTATAACGTTAGCATCTAAAAAGTTCTTAAAAAATATCGGTGCTAAAGTAGATGCAAAAACCTTTGCTAAATACTTCTTGTTGTCGTACTTATAACTATGAATTAAATTCCTTACTTCATCTTTATAATCGAAAGCACTTCGCCCTAAGTCAATAGAAACTAAAACGTTTTTACAAGTTGTACAATATTCTTCGGTTGCAATAACCTTTCTACCACAATGCAAACAAATTTTACCATTGTTAAAAGGTAATTTTTCTAAACAATCTTTACAAAAATACCCTTCTTCGAATATTTCTTTGTCGCAAACGTTGCAACGCCACTTTTCGTTAAATACGTACTTATTAAAAAATTCTTTAACTTTTGTAATAAAACTCATTATAGATATTTCTTTAAGTCGTTAACCTTATCTAGTTTTTCCCAACTAAAATCTTCTCTGCCAAAATGGCCGTAAGATGCAGTTTTATTATAAACAGGTTTTCTTAATTGCAATTTTTCTATAATTGCAGAAGGCCTTAGGTCGAATTCTTTAACAACAATTTCTTCTAATTGTTGGTCGGTTAATTTACCGGTTCCTTTAGTATCCACCATAACGGAAACAGGTTTAGAAACGCCAATTGCATAAGCAAGTTGAATTTGGCACTCTTCACACAAGCCACTGGCAACAAGGTTTTTACATACGTACCTTGCCATATAAGTTGCAGACCTATCTACTTTAGTAGGGTCTTTACCACTAAACGCACCACCACCGTGTGGACATTTTCCACCATAGGTATCTACAATAATTTTTCTGCCGGTTAAACCAGAGTCTCCATTAGGGCCACCAATAACGAATTTACCCGTTGGGTTAATAAAATATTTTGTGTTTTTATCTACGTATTCGCTTGGTAGAACTTTATCTATAACTAATTCTTTAACTTCTTTACGAAGTTGTTCGGTAGAAACACAGTCTTTATGTTGGGTAGATAAAACAACCGTTTCTATTCTTTTTACTTTACCGTTTTCATATTCTACGGTAACTTGTCCCTTACCGTCTGGCATCAAATAATTTAATTCGCCACTCTTTCTAACTTCTTCTAATTTTTTGCACATTTTATGAGATAAAACTATTGGAAGTGGCATAAGTTCTTCTGTTTCGTTAGATGCATAACCAAACATAATACCTTGGTCGCCTGCACCAATTTTATCGTATATATCGCAATTATTATTTTCGCTTTTTTCGCATTCCTTAATTTCTAAAGAATTATCTACACCAAGCGCAATATCTTGGCTTTGGCTGTTAAGTTTAACAATAATTTTAACAGTATCGTAAGAAAAGCCAATAGAACTATCGGTATAACCTATTTCTTTAATAACGTTTCTTGCAACTTCTTCTACGTTTACTTTTGCGTTAGAAGTAATTTCACCCATAATAACCAAAAAGTCAGTAGTAGCACAACATTCACACGCCACCCTACTATTAGGGTCTTGAGATAAAAAAGCATCTAAAACTGCGTCTGAAATTTGGTCGCAAACCTTATCTGGATGGCCAGAAGTTACGCTTTCACTTGTAAAAAAGTTCTTCATATAATTTCCTCGAAAATTGTAGTAAAAATTTATTTATAATAAGTCTATTATATTATACACTTAATATTTTTATATGTCAATTATATATATAATATAAATAGGCGAATACTGTCTTTTTTTAGTATAAAAATTAATGGGTTTTAGAGTTAAAATGGCATACCTTGTTCTATTTTTTGTTGACATTGATATATTATAAGAATATAATATAAATTAAATATTAAACAAAATTAAAATTCTTAATTCTAAGGACATATAAATGAAAGAAAAAAGTATAAAAGTAGGTTTTATTCCTACCGTAAAAAAATTATCGCAGTCTATAAGAGAATATAAAAAGCCTTCTCTATTAGCCCCAGCATTTATTATGATGGAAGTTATTTTAGAGTGCTTAATTCCTTATATAATGAGTGTTTTATTAGAAACAATGAGATATTTGTCTGGAACACTAGAAGTAGCACCATCTTTTTTAGTGAATAAAATTTGTTACCTACTTTCCACAAGCGGAAAACCACAACTTTTAGTTGCCATTTTATTCTTTGGTGCTGTTTTAGTTTTGTGCGCTTTTCTTTCACTAACCTTTGGTGCACTTGCAGGTAAATATTGCGCAATAGCATCTAGTGGGTTTGCAAAAAATTTAAGAAAAGATATGTACCATAAAATTCAAGGGTTCTCTTTTTCTAATATAGATAAATTTTCTTCATCTAGTTTAGTAACCAGAATGACGACAGACGTTACCAACGTTGAAATGAGTTACCAAATGATTATTAGAACGGCCGTTCGTTCTCCGTTTATGTTGATTTTCTCATTAACAATGTCGTTTATATTAAATGCAAGAATGGCACTAATTTTCTTATGCACTATTCCCGTTTTAGCAATAGGCTTAACTTTAATTATGGTTAAGGCAATACCTTTCTTTAATAAAATTTTCAAAAAATACGATAAGTTAAACGAAAGCGTAGAAGAAAACATAAGAAATATGCGTGTAGTAAAATCTTACGTACGTGAAGATTTTGAAAAAGAAAAATTTAACAAGTCTAGCGAAAACGTTAAAAACGATTTTACTAAAGCAGAAAAAATTATTGCTTTTAACACACCTTTAATGAACTTTTGCACTTACGGTGGTTTAGTTGCAATTTACGTTATAGGTTCAATTTTAATAATAAATTCTAAAGAAACGTTACTTAAATGGACGGAACTACAAAGTTTTATGACTTATTCTTTCCAAATGCTTATGAGTTTAATGATGCTTTCTATGATAATGGTTATGATTATAATGTCGGTTGCATCTTCAAAGCGTATAGTAGAAGTTCTTAACGAAGAAAGCCAAATAGTTTCAAAAGAAAATGCTGTTACCGAAGTTAAAGATGGTAGCATTGAATTTAATAACGTTAAATTCAAATATTATAAAGATGCCGAAAGGTTTACATTAGAAGATATAGACCTAAAAATAGAAAGTGGCGAAACAGTTGGTATTTTAGGTGCTACGGGCACAGGCAAAAGCACTCTAGTACAACTTATACCAAGATTATACGACGTAACCGAAGGCAGTATTAAGGTTGCTGGAATAAACGTTAAAGATTACGATTTAGATACTTTAAGAAATTCCGTTGCAATGGTTTTACAAAAGAACGTTTTATTTTCTGGCACTTTAAGAGAAAATATGCAATGGGGCAACAAAGACGCAACAGATGAAGAAATAATACACGCCCTAACCTTAGCACAAATTTCTAATTTCCAATTAGATAAATATATAGAACAAGCAGGCGCAAACGTTTCTGGTGGGCAAAAACAAAGGCTTTGCATTGCAAGAGCATTACTTAAAAACCCAAAGATTATTATTTTCGACGACTCTACTAGTGCAGTAGATACTAAAACAGATGCTTTAATTAGAAAAGCGTTAAAAGAGTATATCCCAACAACCACAAAACTTATAATTGCACAAAGAATTTCTTCCGTGCAAGATGCAGATAAAATAATTATTTTAGATAGTGGTAAAATTGTTGCTAAAGGCACTCATGAAGAACTACTTGCAAGCAACGATATTTACCAAGAATTATACTATTCACAAAACAAGGTAGGTAACGAAAATGGCTAGAGGTATGAATATGGGCAGAGGCGGAAAAGGCCCACATGGTAGACCTATGCAAAAAGCAAAAAAAGGTACCTTGCCTAGGTTATTAAAAATGCTTTTTTCTAAAAACAAAAAAAGCATATTTGCAATTTCTATTTGTATTGTTTTAGCATCTGTAACAGGCGTTGCAAGTTCAGTTTTCCTAGAACATCTATTAAGACTTATAAATAAAGGCGTAGAAAGTGGACTAGACGCTGTTTGGGGCAGTTTACTAACGTTATTTGTGGTAATGGGCACCGTTTATTTAACAAGCATTGTTTGCAACTTTTTACAAACAAGGTTTTTAGCAACTTTAACACAAAAGTTTTTACACCAAGTTAGAAGTAGTGTATTTAATAAAATGCAATCTTTACCAATTAAGTTTTTCGACACCAACTTAACCGGTAATATTATGAGTTCTTATACAAACGACACAGATGCTTTAAGGCAACTTGTTTCGCAATCTATTCCTCACCTATTCTCTGCCGGAATTAGTATTACAACCCTTTTAGTAATTATGTTTAGCAAGAGTTTATGGCTTTCTTTCGTTATGTTTTTAGGCGTATTCTCTATGACTTTCGTAACTAAAAAAATTGGTGGAAATAGTGCTAAATACTTCGTAAGACAACAAAAATCTTTAGCAGAAGAAGAAGGCTTTATTCAAGAAATGATACAAGGACAAAAGGTTGTTAAAGTTTTCTGCCACGAAGAACAAGCCAAAATAGATTTCGATAAAAAGAACAACCAACTTTGCCACGATGCAACTAGCGCACACACTTTTGCAAATATTTTAATGCCAATTATGGGCAATATTGGCAATATTTTATACGTTTTACTTGCCTTTGTTGGTGGTTTACTCGTTGCATTAAACGTTCCTAACCTTTCGTTTAGTGGATTAGAATATAACAGTACGGAATTTTTAATTATTATTATTTCGTTCTTACCTATTAGTAAACAATTTACGGGTAACGTTTCGCAATGTTCGCAACAAATTAACTCTATTGTAATGGGTTTGGCGGGTGCATCTAGGTTGTTTGAACTTATGGACCAAGAACCAGAGGTAGACGAAGGCTACGTTACTTTGGTTAGATGTAATATAGATAAAGACGGAGTTATTACGGAAACGGAAGAAAGAACAGGTCATTGGGCGTGGAAACACCCACACAAAGCAGACGGGACGGTTACTTACACCGAACTAAAAGGCAACATAGAAATGTTTAACGTAGATTTTGGTTACGTTCCAGAAAGAATAGTATTAAAAGACGTTACGTTGTATGCTAAACAAGGCCAAAAAATTGCTTTCGTTGGCGCTACGGGTGCTGGCAAAACAACAATAACTAACCTTATAAATAGGTTCTACGATATTGCAGACGGCAAAATTAGATACGACGGAATTAACATTAACAAAATTAAAAAGGCAGATTTAAGGCGTTCATTAGGCATAGTTTTACAAGATACTAACCTATTTACCGGCACCGTTATGGAAAACATTAGGTACGGTAGGCTTACTGCAACGGATGAAGAATGTATTGAAGCAGCAAAACTTGCCTACGCGCACGACTTTATTACAAGGCTACCTAACGGCTATAATACTCTATTAACAGCCGACGGTGCAAACCTTTCTCAAGGTCAAAGGCAACTACTTTCTATAGCAAGGGCCGCCGTTAAAGACGCACCTGTTATGATTTTAGACGAGGCAACTTCTTCTATTGATACTCGTACCGAGGCACTAGTTCAAAAAGGTACGGATAGACTTATGGAAGGCAGAACGGTTTTCGTTATTGCACATAGACTTTCTACAATTCAAAACGCTAACGTTATTATGGTTTTAGAAAAAGGCGAAATTATAGAAAGAGGTTCTCACGAAGAACTTATTGCTAAAAAAGGCAAATATTACCAACTTTACACGGGGGCTTTTGAACTTGAATAACCTTTGCAATTTATGCCCGAATAATTGCAACGTTAACCGTGAAAACGGCGTTGGTTTTTGTGGTGTAAACGATAAAATTAAAATTGCAAAATATTACCTACACCCTTTTGAAGAGCCTTGTATTAGCCATAAGAACGGTAGTGGAACAATATTTTTTTGTGGGTGTTCGCTTAAATGTGTTTTTTGCCAAAATTACGAACTTTCTAGAAATTTAAGGGGGAAAGAAATTACCGTAAAAGAACTTGCTAATATCTTTAAGATATTAGAAAACGAGGGAGCAGACAATATTAACCTTGTAACCCCTACCCATTATTCAACAAAAATTATAGAGGCACTATCTATTTATAAGCCAAAAATTCCCGTTGTATATAACACTCACGGTTACGAAAATTTAGAAATCTTGCAAGAGTTAAATAATTTCGTAGACATTTATTTACCAGATATTAAGTTTTACGATAAAAAAATTGCTAAAAGATATTGTGAAAAAGAAAACTATTTTGAATATGCAAGTAAAGCAATAGAATTTATGGCTAAAAAACCATTAGTTTTTAATAAAAATGGCAAAATGCTTTCTGGCACTATAGTTAGGCATTTAGTTTTACCACTAAACATTGCAGATAGCAAAAAAATATTAGATTGGTTTGTGGGTATTAAAGATAATGCTTACTTAAATTTAATGAGCCAGTACACCCCGTTTGGAAACATTGAAAAACTTAAAGAACTAAACAGAAAAATTTCTAAACGAGAATACGATAGCGTTATAAATTACGCATTAAGCCTTGGAATAGAAAAAATGTTTTACCAACAATTTGAAAGTGCAGATAAAAAATATATTCCTAAATGGGATTATTAAAAAATAAAAGGAAAGAAATTTTTTCTTTCCTTTTTTTATAAATTTTTAATCTAAAAATAAATTTGTAGAAAGGTATCTATCGCCAGTATCTGGTAAAATTACAACTATGTTTTTGCCTTTGTTTTCCTTGCGATTTGCTAATTCTATACCGACGCATAAATTTGCCCCAGAAGAAAAACCTGCTAAAATTCCTTCTTTAGTTGCTAAAAGCCTTGAAAACTTAATAGCATCTTTATCTTTTACTGCAAAAACTTCATCTACAACGGTTTTGTCAAAGATTTTTGGAATAAAATTTGCGCCAATGCCTTGAATTTTGTGGCTACCACTTACACCTTTCGTAATTAACGGAGATGAATATGGCTCTACTCCAACAATTTTAATATTATCGCATTGTTCTTTTAAGAATTTACCTATTCCACTAATAGTTCCACCAGTACCAATTCCCGCAACAACAAAATCTACATTTTTATCTAAATCTAAATAAATTTCTCTTGCAGTTGTTGAATAATGTGCTTGCACGTTAGAAGGATTTTCAAATTGGCTTGCAATAAAACTATTTGGTGTGTTTTTGTTAATTTCAATAGCCTTATCAACTGCACCTTGCATACCAAGTTTTCCATCTGTTAAAACTACTTCTGCGCCATAACTTTTTATAAGTTTAATTCTTTCAACGCTCATAGAATTTGGCATAACTATAATTACTTTATACCCTTTAGAAATGCCAATACTTGCAAGCCCTATGCCAGTATTACCACTCGTTGCTTCTATAATTGTGCCACCTTTTTTAATTTTACCATTATTTTCGGCATCTTCTATAATTTTATAAGCAACTCTATCTTTAATAGAACCGGCAGGATTAAACATTTCTAATTTTACAAATAAATTTGCTTGTAAACTTAATTCTTTTATTAAATTGTTAACTTTAAGCAACGGAGTGTTGCCAATAAGTTCTTCTATTTTGTTATAAATTTTCATATTTTTTACTTTATAAGTTCTTTAATTTTGTTAAGCGCTCTTGCCCTATGACTAATAGAATTTTTTTCTTCATCAGTAGCAATACCTAAACTTTTATTAAGGTCTAAACTATAAAAAATTGGGTCGTAACCAAACCCGTTAGTACCTTCTGGAGCGTATAAAATTGTACCTAAAGTTTCGCCACTTGCAGTAATAATTTCGCCGTTTGGCTTATAATAAACCATACAACAAACGAATTTTGCATTTCTATTTTTTTCGTTTTCTAAATTTTTAAGTAAAAGTTGATTATTATGTTCATCAACCCCGTCGCCAGCATACCTTGCACTATAAATACCAGGCTCTCCATTTAAGGCATCTACACAAATTCCACTATCATCTGCTAGTGCAGGTAAATTTAACGCAGTAGCTACGGCTTTTGCTTTAATTAAAGCGTTTTCGTAAAAGGTTTTACCAGTTTCTTCAACGTCTTCTGTAAAACCTAAATCTTTAGCAGAAACTACTTTATAACCTTTTAACATTTCTGTAATTTCTTTAATTTTACCTTTGTTTCCAGATGCAACAACTATTGTTTTTTCCATTTACAAAATTCCTTTTTCTATTAGTGTGTTAGATAAATCTATAAAATTTCTGCTACTTAGTTCTTCACCACGAACGTTTAAGAGTAAATTAACTTTTGTTAAAATTTCTTCTACTTCTAACCTAGTAAGTTTATAACCTTTAATAAGATTATTCGCTAAAGTTTTTCTTCTGCTTGAAAAAGCAGTTCTAACAACGTTTCTAACTGCTAATCTATTAAAATTTTCAAACTTATTATCTTTAATAACAATTTTTACAACGGCAGAATCTACGTTTGGTGGTGGCACAAAGAACGTTCTATCTACGTATTCTACAATTTCTGCATCTCCCCTTAAAGAAATACCTACCGTAATAGCACCATAATCACTTGTGCCTTCTTTAGCAGTTAACCTTTCGGCAACTTCTTTTTGAACCATTACAACCATACCTTTAATATTAGTTGCATTTTCTATAAAATTCATAATAATTGGCGTAGTTATATAATAAGGTAGGTTTGCTACTAAAATATATTTTTCGCCAATCTGTTTTTCTAGTTCTTTAAGGTTTTCTTTCATAACGTCCTTAAAGACTATTTTCGTATTAGAACAATCTTTAAGAGTTTCTTCTAAAATTGGTTTTAATTTAGTGTCTATTTCATAGCCAAAAACTTTTTTAGCAGATTTAGAAAGTTCTTTTGTTAAAGTGCCTGCACCACAACCGATTTCTAAAACTACGTCTTTTTCAGTAACCCCTGCTTTTTTAACTATGTTAGATAAAAGTTCGGTATCTAAAATAAAGTTTTGGCCAAATGCTTTCTTAAAAGAAAAACCATTTTTATAAAGTATGTTTTTTACGTTATTTTCCATTATTTACCTATTATATTTTTGAATAAAAACCTTTAGTTTACTTACACTACTATTGTAAGAAGTTAATTCTTACGTAAATCAATCATTTACCAATGATAAAATTTCAAAACAAAACCAAA
>JAFYWI010000017.1 GCA_017558105.1 Clostridia bacterium
ATCTACGTAGTCGTAAGAAAGCATTTCTTCTTCGTTATGTTCTATTTTGGTTAAGAACCCTAAAGAGTCGTAATGCTTAGCAAAAACGTCGTCCCCTAAACAATGCAAAGTATGTTTTTCACAAGTAGACGTTTCATCTTCCATCATGCCTTCATTATCAATATTAAAATAGTTTTCACTACGTAAAATTTCGTTATTGCCTGAATATAAGGTTATAGAAGTTACGTCGCCAAACCCATCGTAAGTATATTTTTGAATATATCTACCACTCTTTAACGTTTCTAACCTAATGTCGCCACCTAAAATATTATAAGTTCTTTCTGTAGAAACGTTATTTTCATCTATACTTATGCTAACGAAACCACCATCTCTAATTTCTGTTTTTTCAACACTTTTTTTCTTTAGCCCACTTGCATTAGTTATTATAGTATCTTCTCTTTCGCCAGTTTCTTCATCTGTAAAATATGTATAATTTTGGGTTAAAGTAGTCGTTCCGTTGCGTTTTGTGGTTATACTTTCTATTTGGTTGTTTTTACTTACGTCTGTAGTGTTATAAACGTAGGTTGTTGTTTCTAAAACGTCGTCTTGAATACTTCTTTTATTTAAGGTAACTAAACGGCCTAATCCGTCGTAAAGTTTTTGCTCGTATTCGCCTTTTCTATTGTAACTAATGGTTTCCGCCGTAACGTAAACTCCATAATTATTTCCGTTAACGCCGTATGTATTAGTGGTTTTTACGTAATCTATTACGTTATACGTTACGTTAGAAATATTAGTTACTCTAAAGCCGTTGTTTTTAAATGTAAAGGTTCCCGTTTGAACGTAACCACAAGGCAACGTTACGTATAATTTGCCACCGCTTTTTAGAATAATACGCTTACTATAAGTGCCAAACGTTACGGTTAAATCCATATACGAATCACATTCAACGTAAAACGTTAAGCCATATCTGTAATAGGTATTATTAACTATGCCAGAACCAGAATTTACGCTACCCGTTGCCGTGCCACCTGCTTGTAAACTACAACTTTCAAAAGTTGTGTTTAGTTTTTCTTCAAAAGCAACGTCTTCTTTAAAATAGTCGTAATAATCACGAGATGCAACGTAATTAAAATTATAATTGCCTCTGTTTACACCCCTTACTTTTCCATCTTCATCTTTAGACCATTCAGATATAGGGTTTCTAAAAGAGTCAAAACACACGTAAGAAGTGCTTACGTTTTTATTGTTTTGATAATAATACGTTTCAACGTAAGAATAATGCTTGCTAAAATCTATTTTAATACAATCAAGTTTTTTAGCATTATTAGCACTTTTTCCTACAACTTGGTCTATTACTATAGCTGAAATATTTTCAGTATTTTCTTCCGTTTCGTACGTAAAGCACAAGCCTTCGTAATCTTTATTATAAACGCCTGTCAAATTGCCGTTCGTAGTATCGTAATCTAAACTATAAATTTCTACGTTTTCTAATACATTAGTTATGCCAATTAAATTACCATTGCTATCGTAGGTTAAATTATAAGATGCAAGTGGCTCAAAACAGTAATTTGTAGTAATTGTTGAAACCCTTGTTCCTGAATATGTAAGCGCTATACTACTTGATTCTATATTTGCCCCACCAGAATAAAACTGTATTTCAGAAATTTTATCTTTATCTGTACCACTACCTGCTACATATTTTATTTTTAACCTATCAATATAAAGGCTTCCAGAAGTTGTTTCTTCGCCCTTGTATAATTCAGTTAATCTGCCATTGTTAAATATTCTTCTATTTTGTTGTGCGTCAAATATTGTTATTTTTGTTCCTACAACCGTTGCAATCAACTTGCCGTCTATGGTTCTATAAAGGTTGCTCAATTTATCATAATTAAACATAGTTACAGAACCATCTGAATCGTAAAGGGCAATATATTCACTAGTTTGTCTAACAAATTGTTGAAAGTTTAATTTAATGTTGTTGCCAAACATTGTGGCAACTCCCAATTCATTAAATATGTCGTTATAATTGGTGTTATACACTAAACTTGCAGAAAGTGGTATTTGGCTAGAATTGTTAACGGAAGCAACGTCTAAATTAAGCGTTAATGCTCGTGATGCCTTGTTTACGTACGCAGTAGCACCATTTATTTCTGCGCTTTCTGTACTATAAGACTCGTCTAAACCTGTTATTTGTTTATATCTACAAGTTAAATAAATTCCGTTAGTGCCTGTAACGAAAACCCTAACGTATGCGCCAACAGAATTGTTGGCTTCTCTTTCTAACCCTAAGGTTATGGGATTTCCATCTATTAAGTTTATATCTATTGGTAAATGATTAGTCCCCTCGGTTGGTGCTAAATTCGTATCTGCCCCAAGTAAGCCTAAATATTGTAATCGTTCTGGCCTATTAGTATAAGTAATATTTAATAATGGCATTGCACTATCTACTATACACGCCGAATATTTAATATTCTTCCAGTTAAATATCCCCATGCCTTCAGTTCTTATATGAAAACTTACGGTAGCACTAACTAAAGTATAGTTTTTACTGGTGTTAGAAACAGAAAAGCTAAAATAAGCATTACTTTTGTTGCCAGATTCTTTTTCCCCAACGTATACTTCTGAAGAAGATTGCGTTCCCGTTCCTTTTTCATAAACGTTTACGAAAGAAAAACTATTGTCGTTTTTAATTTCTACAATTGGGTCTATTGTAACAGGTAGGCTTGCTTCTTTTTCTATCCAATCTTCATCGGCAGAAATTGTTAAAAAGTAGTCGTTCCCAACTTTGTTTAATATATACTCTACGTCGTAATTATATTCGCCGTTTGCATCAAACATAAAAGGTACAGGTATTACGTATTTAACCTTACCAACACTATCTAATGCTATTATACTACCATCTTCCATTTTTTGCAAGAATAAGTTAGTTGTTTTAACCTTAAAGTCAAAATTGTAATCGGCCAAATAGTCTTTTACTACTATATTTTCTTTTACGCCGTTATCTTTAACTTCGTATTCTAAATCTATATCTTCACTTATGTTGTTATAAGATATTTTCCCTTCGCCAGTAGAAAAATCTTTTGGGGCTTTTAATTTCTTCCCTTTGTATTGGTTTTGCGTTTTCGCAGAGTTGCCACTTTTTTTCTGTGCCACGGTATTTTTTACTGAACTTTCTATATATGTAAAATCTAGCCCGTTTTCTCCGTTGTCTAATTTAATAAGTGAATTATTAGGCTCAAAATCTTTGCTAATTTTAACCTTGTAGAAGTTAGCCGTGTTTTCATATGCACTTTTGCCATTTTCATCTTTAACTTCTACCAAAGTGTTATCTATTTCCTTATAATCCCCGTCTTCTAAGTAATGAACATTTTGTGCAAAATTTTGCACTATAACAGAGCCGTCACTCATAACAAATTCTTTAGAATTTAAGGTTCTGTTCTCCACGTTCTCATCAAGAATATAGGCGTTTTCCAATGCGCTTTTATCGTCTATATTAGTAGACTCTAATTTGTCAGGTTGTACAAAAGTGTTTGCTGTAGTATTTGTCTCTCCAGCAACTTTTAGTTCATCTGCAAAAGCCTTTAAAATTGAAAAAGGCATAGAAGAAATAAACATAACAACTATTACCAAAATTGTTGTTGAATATTTAACCCATTTTTTTACTTTTTTTGTCATTTTTTGTCCTCCTATTTCAAAAATCTTAATGATTTAATTTTTTTAAAATAAACTATTTCATTATTAACTTATATAATGGGCTCTTCATTGTCAATAGATTTATGACACCATATTTCAAATATTTTTACTTTTTTGTCTTATTTTGTAAAATATTCTAATTTGCTGAATTTAATTTAAACTTTTATGTCGTTTAGTTTCCAAAAAACAAAGAAGCACGCTAATAATTAGCGTGCTTTTTTTGTGTTAAAATTTTTTATTAATAAATTATTCGGCTGTTTCTTCCGTAATAGATAATTCGTTTTGAATTTCTTTCTTTACCTTTTTTAATACTGGGAAAAGGAAACACAATAACGTTACTATGCCCAACACCCAACCAATAGGCCAAATTAAATAAAGGAAAGTTAAATTACCTTTCATTAGTGGGTAAATAAACCAAACCCAAGGGAACCTTATTAAACATTGGAAAACTAGAGCGCTTATGGTTGGAATAATAGATTTTTTCATACCTATTAAAGCAGCATCTAACACACATTTTATTCCGTTTAAGAAATAGGTTGCCGAAATTAAAATTAAACGTTGTTGTGCATACGCTATAATTAAAGGGTCGTTCGTCATAAACCCTGCAAGGTAATAAGAGAATAATGCAAAAGAACCACCAAAAATAACACCCAAAACGGTTGCTATTAAACAGCCTTTTAAAATGCTTTGTTTTGCACGCTCTAAGTTTTTGTTACCTATGTTTTGGCTAACGTACGGCATAATTGCAAGGCTTGGAGCATATGTTATTTGGTAAATTATTGCATCGTATTGAGTGGCTATAGATTGCCCCGTTGTAGCAGCTTTACCTTCTAAATTAACGGCAGAAGTTATTACAACGTTTGCAACAGAATATAACGCCGTTTGTAGCCCTGCGGGAATACCAACCATTAAAATTTCTTTTAACTCTTTGCCGTAAAACCTAAGCCTACTAAACTTTAACTTTACCGTACCATTGTTTTTACATAATACGTAAAGACTTAAGCCACCTGCTATCGCCCAAGATAATATGGTTGCTAAAGCAACCCCTTCTACCGTTAAATTAAGCACTACTATAAAGAAAATGTTGCTACCAACTTTTACAGCACCGCCAATAAGCATAAATATCATTGGCCTTCTAGAGTCGCCCATAGCACGAAGTATGGCTGCACAAAAGTTATAAAGCATTAAAATAGGAACACCTAAAAAATATAACCTAAAATAAGTTACTGCTTGGGCAAGCAATTCTTCTGGGCAGTTCATAACGTATATTAAAAAAACTTCTGCAAGCGCTATGCCTATTATTGCAAAGGCAATTCCACCCACAACAGAAAACAAAACGGCAGTGCCAACGGCTTTTTCTACACCTTCAGAATCTCCACTACCTATGTGCCGAGAAATTACTACGTTAGCCCCAGAAGATATACCTATTAACAAGCCCGTTATTAAAGAAATTAGGGTAGCGCAAGTACCAACTGCGCCAACGGCATCGTCGTTAACGAAATCGCTTAGCACTTTTAAGTCTATTATGTTAAAAAGATTTTGACTAACGTTCATTATCATTATAGGAATACTTATTGCAAGCAACCCTTTAACGATTGAACCAGATAGCATATTTACTTCGTTTTTTCTTAAACCTTTGGCTGTACCCATTTTAATTATGCCCTTAAAATTATTTCACTTTTCCCTTATCTTTTGTTAATTTAATTTTATCACTTTGTTTTTAACCAAGCAATAGAACTTTTCTATAAGTTTATATAAAATGGTTTGTTTTTGCTATATTTTTAGTATACGCCTAGCAATTTAAAAAGGCAAACGTTTCGCCTGCCTTTTTCTTTTTTAAATTAAATTTTGTTTCTCTATAAATTGGTAAAACCCGTTTAGGCCGTTAACAACGTCTGTATACGTGGCGTTAAAATCGCCCGTCCACCAAGGGTCTGCAACGTCTCTTTTTTCGGCAGTAAAATCTAATAAACGGTAGCACTTATCCATTTTGGTCTCCCCAAAAATTCTAGTTATGTCTCTTTTATTAAGGGCATCCATATAAATAAAAAAGTCGTATTTTTCGTAGTCTTCTTTGGTTAGTTGAACGGCACGCTTTTTACTACAGTCTATACCTTTAGCGTTTAAAATTGCCCTTGTTCCGTAATGAACGGGGCTACCAATTTCTTCACGGCTAGTTGCAGAAGATTGTATTAAAAATTTTTCTTCTTGCCCCTTTTCTTTCACCAATTCCTTAAATAAAAACTCTGCCATAGTGCTACGGCATATGTTTCCGTAGCAAATAAACATTACCTTTAACATTTATTTTTACCTTTTATTTTTTACAAATTACTATATTAGAACTAAAGCGTGTTTTGTTTTTATCTGTTGCCGTTACAAAATAACCAGTAACGCCGTTAGGGAACAAAGTTCCGTTTTCTATTTCTATTTCTTGCCAAGTGCAAGTATCTTCACTTAAAAACTCTTCCGTAGTATATACGAGAGTGGTTTTTTTAGCATTGTTGTTTGTTAACTTGCACACCCCGTTTTCTATTTCTATTTCTGCTTTAGGCAAAGTTTTGCCGTAAAAAACACTATCTAAAAAAGCAAGGTCTTCCATATTATATTCCCAAACTTCAAAATGCCCGTGCGGGAAGTTTAGCCTATAAGAAAAAGTTTTGTTGCCTTTAATTAGGTCGGTTGTTCTTCTTCTGTTTTTCATAACGAAAGCCGTATCGTTTGTGCCTGCAAAAAAGGCAATGGGTTGAGTTATTTTGCTTAAATACGTTTGTGGGTCTAAATAATTATTGTAAATTTCAAGTTGTTCTTCGGTTAAATCTTTTAAGCCCTGGGTGTAACCAAACTTAGAGTTTGAAATAAACCCCGTGGAATAAAATATTTCTACTGCCTTAAATCTCTTTTCAACTGAAGACGCTATTAAAGATAAAACCCCACCCCAAGAAATACCAACCAAGCCAACTTTTTCTTGGTTTATAACGTTTTCTTGTAGTAAAACTTCTAACGCTTTTTTAATGCTAAGCACGCTAAAATAAACCCAAGGATTATCGCTATTCGTTTCCGTAATAGAGCCGTACCCACGTGGGCCACCAGCAATGTTTTCAACGCGCCTTCTTTCTAATTCATCTTCTCTATATCTTTTATCGTATTCCGTGCCAACGGCGTATTGGCTATCGAAGTCTGGGGCAATGGCAATGTAGCCGTTGTCAGTCCATTTTTTCACCCATTCATAATAAGCATAGCCTAAGCCACCATGCACAAGAACTACTGCAGGGTAGCCACCTTTTGGCATTGGTGTTTTTGGTACGCCCATAAAAGCAAAAACACGGTTGTTTTTGCCCACGTTATAATAACCTGCTTGTATGTTTTGCATACTATATGGCAAAGAAAAAGGTTCTTTTTGCCATTTAGTTGATATGCCGTTATTTATTTGTAAGTATTTTTCTAAAGAAAGCATAGTTTACGCCCCTAACATGCACTCTATTAATTTAATTGCTATATAATAGTGGTATTCCCTTATTGGATGGTTTAATTTGTTTGCTAATAAATCGGTAACTCGTACGCCGGCTTTATCCATTTTTTCCCAAACGCTATATAGGTCACAAACGGTAACGTCAAATTTTTTAGCAAGTTCTTTAGCTTTTACAAAATACTCTTTTAACGTATTGTTGTTTTGCACCTTGTCTTTAAGTTTAACTGCTAAATTTAGCAACACTTCATCTTTTAAGTGTGGGCTTATGGTGGTATTCATATAATTTTGTGTTAAGAAAATAGTTTCAATATTATTTTCTTTTAACTTCTTAAAAATTTCCGTTAAAGCATTGGCATAACTTTCTATATTTTCTATTCCAGAAACACTATCGTTTAGCCCGTAAGATACAACTACTAAATCTGGGTTAAAAGATAACACGTCTCTTTCTAGTCTTTTTAAGCCTGCGGGCGCACTATCTCCACTTATTCCTGCGTTTATAATATTTATTTGTACCGTTGGGTATAAGGTGTTTAGAATTTCACGAACGCGTGTAGAATAAGCACTTTTATAATCAAACACGGTATCAAAAGTTGTTTTGCTTGTTAAATAACATTCAAAACACCCTTGTGTAACGCTGTCGCCTAAAAATGCAATAGTTATTGGTTTTACACCACTTAAATTGTTTTGTTTTTCATTAAAAAGTTTTGCTATTTTCATTTTTTAGTCCTTAAAAAAATTATTTTTTGTTTTCTTTTCTTTCTTTTTCTAGTTTTTTAATGCTTTTCCATAAAGCAAGGCTTTCTTCTGGGGTTTCGGGGCGCTTAACGTCGCCAAAAACGTGGGGGTGACGGCGTATTAACTTTTCGCTTAATTTTTGAACAACGTCTTCAAAAGTAAACTTTCCGTTTTCTTTTGCTATTTCTGTGTGAAGTAAAACTTGCAACAAAACGTCGCCAAGTTCTTCGCATAAATTTTCAAAATCGCCGTTGTCTATTGCCGTTAATACTTCGTTAGTTTCGTCTATTAAGCACTTTTCCATTGATTCGTGCGTTTGCGCCATATCCCAACTGCACCCTTCTGGGCTTCTTAAAATGCTAACTATTTCTTTTAATTCTTCTATATCGTGCTTATTTTCTTCAATATAAACTTTGCCGTTATGTTCCCTCATAAAAAGTTCCTTTTTTGTTGGCTGTGTTTTAATTATAGCATAATAATAAAATTTTTTCAATAAAAAAAATCCGTCGTTTAGTTTTCTTTTTCTAAAAACTAATATACTAACAAAAAAATTAATTTATCTATTTAATTTTTGTTATGCCTAAAACTTGTTGACAATTCAACAAGTTTAATTTATAATTATAACATCATCTTTTTAGGAGCAATCTTAATGCAAGAAAGGTTTCACACGTTTACAGTTTTAATAATGAAAATTAACAGAAGTATACACAAAATAAAAACAGAAGAAATGCTAAATTTTAACTTAAAAAGCGCACACGTTTCTTGTTTGTATTACCTATATAAGTCGCAATCTTTAACTTCTAAAGAACTTTGTGAAATTTGCGAAGAAGATAAGGCTTCCGTTTCACGTTCTATAGAATATTTAGAAGAAAACGGCTTTGTAAAGTGTGAATCAACTGCAAAAAAAAGATATAAAGCATACCTATACTTAACGGAAAAAGGTGTTGTCGTTGGCGAGCATATTACCAAAAGAATTGATTCTGTTTTAAACGAAGCAAGCGAAGGGCTTTCCGAAGAAGAAAGAGAAAGTCTTTATAATTGTTTGTACTTAATTGACAAAAACTTAAATAAAATAGTAAAGAAATACGGAGAATAATTTTTTATGAGCATTAAAGTAATGGTAGACTCTGCCTCAGATATAAGACCAGAAGAAGCAAAAGAAATGGGGGTTATAGTTCTTCCTATAACTATAACTATTGAAGACAAAGAATATGCAGACGGAGTAGATATTACCCCGTTTGAGTTTTATGAAAAACAAAAGAATTGCAAAACCTTGCCGAAAACAAGCCAAATAAATACATATACCTTTGAAGAAGAAATGGCTAAATACGTTAGCGAAAACGACGAACTTATAGTTATAACCATTTCTTCTAAACTATCTGGAACGTACAACAATGCACTACAGGCTTCTAAAAAATTTAACGGCAAAGTAAAGGTTATAGATAGCCTTAACGCTACGATAGGCGAAAAAATTTTGTGCAAACTTGCCCTTCGCCTAATAGAAGAAAAGAAATCTCTTAACGAAATTGTCGATGAATTAGAACTTGCTAAAAAAAATATAGTGGTAATGGGTATTGTAGATACTTTAGAATACTTAAAAAAAGGTGGTAGAATTTCTGCTACCGTAGCCATTGCAGGCACGCTTTTATCTGTAAAACCCATTTTGCAAATTATAGATGGCGAAATAAAGATGTTTAGCAAAGCCATTGGGCTAAAAAAAGCAAATTCCGTTATGAATAACCAAGTAAAAACCAATTTCAAAATAGATTATAACCTGCCTTGCGAATTATTTTGGTCTGGGTTTAACGACGAATATTTGCAAAAATATGCTAAAGATGAAAATATGCCTTTTTATAACAAACAAAACGTTGGCATTACGGCTTTAGGTGCAACCATAGGTACTCACGTAGGGCCTAACGCAGTAGGCTTGGCTTTTTTCCGTAAATAATGTTTTATAAATATTTAATAAATTAAAAACACCAACCAAAAAAGGTTGGTGTTTTTTGTTCAAAATATAGGTTTTCTAAAATAATTTTTGTCATTTTTGAACAACTTTGATTAATAGTTGCTCTTTAACCAATTTTTTTCATTAATATATAACAAACGTAATTGAACTGCTATTAGAAGTATTAGAAGAAAAGCGCAACAAGTATTCTACTCCCGATGCAAAAGTCATTGAATATCGCTTATTATAATATTTACCATTATAGTAAGTATTGCTTGTTGTTACACTTGTCGAAACATTTTTTTGACCATTTTTTACAACAAGTGACGCGTTGTCAACGTAAACGTAATAGGTGTCACTACTATTGCAAGAAAAATAAACTTCTTTCGTTTCGCCATAAGAAAGAGTATAAGTATATTTAGTGCCAGATTCAACGTAAGTTTTTCCAGCATTACTATTTGGCGAACAATTGTTTAAGCCAATTCCCAAAAACATAAAAAACATTGAACAAGCTAGCACTATGCACATTGCCACTTTCTTTTTTTTGCTTAATTCTTTCATGTTTAAACTTCCCCTCACTCCGTTAGGTCATCACCTTGGTTGGTTTTTTCGTTTTCGTTGTTTGGTTTTTCAGTTTTGTTTATTTTGTCGTAAAAAGCAATCCCTATTAACCCGAAAACTGCCACTAATACGCCAAAAAGAATTAAACCTGTATTTACGTTTGTGGCAAAAACAATTATGCTAATTATAATAGCAATAACCATACTTATAACGTATGCTGTCTTTGCAACGTTAGTTTCTTCAACAGGCTCTGGAATAACGTCTTGCTTTTTGTCTAAAGAGTAATCGGCTTTATCTTTAACGTTTTCAACGTCAACTTTTCTATCAACTTCTTCATCTGGGTTAAACCCATTTTTAACAAGATATCTTTTAAGCGCAAGGTCTTTTTCATACTCTGTAAGAGAATGTATTCCTTCAGGATATTTATTTTCTATTGCAAGTTTACTTTCGTATAATTCTAAAGATTTCTTTGCAAGTTCATTTGTTGCTTCTGTTTCTTCTTTTTGTTGCCTTATACGGAAATATTGGTCTTCAATTCTGTTTTGAATATCTTTTGGAATAGCAAACTTCTTAATTATAAACTCTCCAAGTTCTATTCCATATGGTTCAAAAGATTCTTTAACGTTTTGCTTAAAAGATGCTTCAACAGTGTCTACGTTAGCACACAAAGAATAATAGCCAACTTTTTTGTTAGATAAATATTCACTTATAAATGCCTTAAATTTATTGTCAAAAATGTCTGTAAGTGTGTTTTTAATTTTGTTTTTTCCTAATTGAGTTACGTGTAAATCAATTTTGTCTATTAACGTTAAAGCGTTAACTATTTTTAAGGTTGCCTTAAAGCAATATTTTAACGAAGCAGGAACTTGTAATTCGTTGTCAAAATAATTTACTTCGTCTCCGTCTTGTGAAGCATAAGAATAATTCAATAAAACCTTGTCGTCTAAACTCGTTTGAACAGAAACTGCATCTGTTTTCGTTTGTTTGTTATATTTATCTATTTCATTTAGCCTAAACAATAAAAACTTTTGTGCAAGACTTTCGGTATATTGTTCCTTTTTTAAATAAATAAAGTTGGAAGGGTCTAAATCTATTGCATACTTTAGTAAAGCCTTTCCCTTTTCGCTATCTGTAATTTTTGCCAACAATGCTGGGCGATTTTTTATTGCGATTTTAAAAGCTTCTCTATCTTTTTCTTTGCCCAAAAATAAGTCTTCTAATTTAACCTTTTCTTTTTCTATTAATACTGCTATTTCATCTGCATTTTTATTGTCAAATAATTTAAACATTTCGTACTCCTTTTAAATAATTGCTACACATTTTACATATCGAGGTATATTCTGGATTTGCGTAGCCACACATATCGCAAACAATCTTTTTTTCTGGCTTTTCTGCGCTTGTTAAAACAACCGTTTGTTTCTGTGGTGCATCTTCTTTTTTGTCTAACATTAACCTTTCTCCTTTTTAGTTAATGACATAATTATACAAGAAGCATTCTTCTTAGTCAAGTTTTTTAAGAAGTTTTCTTCTATAATATACGTATGAAAATAGGACAAAGAATAAAAGACCTTAGGTTAGAACGTAAACTCTCACAGCAAAAACTTGCTTTATCCATTGGCGTTAGCCAAAAAGCAATAGATTATTGGGAACGCGGTGTAAACGAGCCTAAGTCTTCATATATTATTTTGCTAGTAAAAGTTTTTGAAATAAGTTACGACGACTTTTTCTGGGATATTGAATAAAATTCCCAATTTTTTGTGTAAGAATAAGGAATTTTGCACAAAATTATTTAACAGATGAAAAAGAAAAATAGTTAAACACCAACCGTTTTGGTTGGTGTTTTTTTGTTTAAAATAGAAGTTTTCTAAAAAATTTTTGTCTTTTTTGAACAACTTTAATTAATAGAGTTTTTTAGTTTTATAGTTTTATTTTAAAATTTTTTGCGCTAACAATACGTCGCATTGAACAATAATATGTATTTATATAATGATATTGTAAAGTAGAAAATAACTGCTTGTAATAAAGAAACTGCGACATCTTCCCCCCAATAGCCTTAGCGGTTGGCGGGAAGGTATACGTTGTGTAACAACGCAAAAAAAGAACCGTTCTGTTGAACGATTCTCTTTTTTGTTTTGGATGTAGGACTACCATTCATTGCGACGGCAATACGTCGCATTAAACTAAACTATATATTTAATCATAGATATTATATAGTAGTTAAAAACTATACAACTAAAAGCAACTGCGACCTTTTTCACGGACACAATTGCTTTGGGCAATTGTCGGTACGGGTATGGTAGTTGCTGCAAAAAGAAAAGCACTAACCATTTGGTTAATGCTTTCTTTTTTGGATGCAGCAACTACCTATCTTCCCGGACCGTCTCCAGTCAAGTATTGTCGGCGCAAGTGAGCTTAACTTCTGTGTTCGGTATGAGAACAGGTGGGACCTCACCGCTAACGTCACCGCAATGGTATATCACGAAGTTGCCTTCGGTAATATCTTCTTTTCAGTGTACATATTGTACACCTTTTTTTATC
>JAFYWI010000018.1 GCA_017558105.1 Clostridia bacterium
ACGTTATAAAAATTATAGATAGAACGTTAAAAAAGGTTAGAGAAGAATTGATAGAAGAATTTTGCAATGAAAAGCCAAAAGAAACTAAAGAATAAAATTAAAAAGGCAAGTTAAAAAACTTGCCTTTTTATATTGTAAAAAAAAGTTAAAAGTGGTATAATATGGTAGTGGAAAGATTTTTGTGTTTAGATTTAGGGGAAAAGCGAATTGGCGTTGCCGTTTCAGACCCCTTTAATACTTATGCGTTGCCAGTTGAAACGTATAACAGAAAAAACTTAAAAACGGATTTATTAAAAATTAGCCAATACGTTAAAGAAAAAAGTATTACGGCTATAGTTTGTGGGTTGCCCGTTAATTTTGATGGCACAGAAAGTATTCAAACAAAGCGCGCAAAATTCTTTATAGATAAGTTAATTGAACTTGGCTACACCGTTTATTCTGTAGATGAAAGGTGCACTTCTGTTGAAGCAGAAGAAACCCTAAAACAACAAGGTAAAACCATTAAGGAAACTAAACTTTACGTAGATAGCCTTGCCGCTACTTCTATTTTAGAAGGCTTCCTTAATGATTATAATAATAGGCGAAAAAGCAAATTATAACTGATTTTTGGCTGAAAAACACTGCAAATTACTTCGTGTTTTGTTCGGTTACAGACCCTAAAGGGTATGCGCCCTTACAAGAACACTCGTTCTTTTTGTGTTTTTCTACCCAAAACGCAAATTGCTAATCAGTTACTTTTTGTCTCGTAGCCTAAAAAAATTATGCAAAAAATAAGGAGTAATATTATGAGCGAAAAAGAAAAGAAATTATGTGATTGTGAAGATGAATGCCATTGCCACGACGACGATTGCGATTGCGAAGATTGTTGTTGTGAAGACGAAATCGTTGAACTTACTACAGACGATGGTAAAAAACTTAAATTCTATTTTGTTGGTACAATAGAATATAAAGGCAAAAATTATTCTGCGTTTGAACCAGCCGAAGAAATTGAAGGCATTGAAGAAGACGATTTAATTATTTTTGAACTTTCTGGTGACGACGAAGAAACAGCAGAATTATTACCTATTGAAGATGAAAAGTTATTAGACGAAGTGTTTGAAGAATTCTGCCGTGTTTTAGATGAAGACGAAATGGCAGAAGATGCAGAAAACTAATTAAAACTAAACAAAAAGAAAAAGAGCAAGTAAAAACTTGCTCTTTTTTAGTATTTATTATTTGTTTTTATATTTAATTTCTAGTGGGTAAACGTTGCAAAGTTTAGGCTTTCCTATAAGGTTTTCTTTTTCGCCGTTGCAAGTTATAACCAAAGCGTATTCATCGCTTTTAATTTGTTTTTTAATGTCGTAAAGGTGTTCCGTTAAGTAAATAGATGCGCCATAGCACCCAACCGACCTACAACCTGCAATTAAAATTATACGTTTACCTTTTACATAAGGGCTTTTTACGTTTAAGATTAGGGCGTAATCGTTATCGTAAAAAGAGTTTTTGTCTTTATTATTATTTGGGTCGTATAAACTTGGGGTATATTTATCTGTAGTGCCATCTTCATAAGTATAAACTAAACTTGCGTCTTCTTCAAAATGAAAAGGAAGATTTTCTATTTTACTAAACAAATCTCTTGTAACGGCGTTATGGAAAGGCCCACCTATTACTAACAAGTTGTTTTTTAGTAGGGTAGGCGAAATTTTTTCAAACTGCAAGTTTGCCATACTAACGTTAATATTCGTGCCGTTTGGTAAAATTTCGTAAAACTCGCTTTTAATTTCACCTATAGCCATATATTCAAAAACGTAGCCTAATTCTACAAGTTCGCCCGTGTCTCTTATACCGGGGTTTGCCGTAAAACAATTAATATCTAAAGTTTCATCTTTTTCGTTTTCAAAACGCAATAAGTTTTTTATAGACTTTTTCTTATAATAGTTTCTTAATAGGTTAAAGGCAAAACCAATTAAAACAGGAACTATTAAAAGCAATAAATCCCAAACAACTTCCCAAAGCATATTTTTTCTTCCTTAAAGTACGTTTTTAGTGGGTTTAGCGAATTTTACTTTGACCGCAATCTACCACTATGTCTTCGCCCGTAACTGCATCGAACGTTTCGCAAAGTGCAAACGTAACGTCTGCTACGTTTTTAATGGTTGCAAACTTATTAAGTGCGCTATTAGATAATAAATCTTTAAAGTTTTTAGGCTCTTTTTTAGTTGCTTCGGTTAGTACCGTGCCAGGTGAAACGGTGTTAATTCTAATACCCATTTTACCAAACTCCGTCATACTGCCGTTCATAAAGCCGTAAAGCCCACTTTTAGAAGCGCTATATGCTGGTAAGCCAAAACTTTGTAGCGCGTTTATAGAAGAAACCATTACAATAGCCTTATCTTCACTTGCTTTTTTAAGTAGTGGCAAACAACCCATAATAACGTTTATATGCCCTAAAAGGTTAACTTTAATAGAATCTTCAACGTCTTTAGCCGTTTGCTCTTCAAAAGGCAACCACTCGTTTTCGCCTGCTCTGCCAGCCAACGTTATTACGTAATTAATGGTTTTTTCTTGTGGTAGAGAAGAAATAAAGCCGTTAACACAATTAGCGTCGCTAACGTCTACTTTATGGCAACTACATTTACCTTCGTATTTACTAGAAAGTTGGTTAAGTGCGCTTTCATCTTTATCTAAAACGTAAACGAAATAACCTTCTTTAATAAACTTTTCTACAATGCCTTGGCCAATGCCACCAGCACCGCCTGTAATTAAAACGTTTTTCATAAAACTCCTTAAATGTATAAAATTTTTATAAATTTATTAACTACTTAATTATTATATACCATTTAAAATATTTTTGCAATAATAAATTAAATTACCAAAATAAAAACCCACGGCGACCCGTGGGTTAATAAAACTATTTTTATTCTGGTTGAATATTTTTTGCAAGCAATTTTTTATCTGCACGGTTTTTAGAAGTAGTGAATACAAAACCTATTAGTATAAAACTATAAAAATTTAATACTCTCCAAGTCATCATGGCAGGGAAGGCTAAACCACCTGCAAGCCCCGCAGAGAACAATGCGTAGAACGAAATGTCTGCCGCGCCAGAGTTACCTGGGGTTGGTATGAAAGATATGGTAGCATTTAGTATCATGCAAATTTGAATTACTTGTATCCATTCTACAATACCGCGTGATGCAACAATATCAAAACCAAAGAATTTTAAGGTAAAGTATGCTATAGAAGTTAGGGCTAAATGTTCGCAAACGCTCAATATAAATAAAAGTATTAACGTAATTGGTTTTGTGCCAATTTTTTTAATGCATCTTGCGTTATATATAACGTTTTTAAGAATTTTATATTCCGTTTCTCTAGGGCGTTTTATTAAACGAAGCTTTGTGCCTATTTTAATACCCCACGCAACTATGGTAGAAACCAACCTTGGAAAAATACAGAATATTACTACTAAAGTTGGAATTATTAAACAACAAACTAAGCCAGTAATAGCCATTGCCGTTACAACACCACCAGTCAAATTGTCAACGTTAGACGTTAAGAAAGTGTTTTCCGTCATTAGTGCCAACGAAACTATTGTTAATACAACAAAGCCAAGCTGATTAAAGAAAAACGTAACAACGGGTAAGGTTGCTGCAGGGCCACCGCTAACACCATGTTTAGAAAGGTGGAAAATTTCAAAAGGTTGCCCACCAACTGCAAGTGGGGTAACGCTATTATAATAATGCCCGATTATACCCGTTTCAAAACAAGTTTTGAAGTGAATTTTGCCCGTAGTGGTTTTGCATAGCATAGAAAGTTTTAAGCCTTTTAATAAGTAACAAGCAAATAGGGCTATAAGTGCGTATATTAAGTATGGCCAACAAGTAGAAAAAATTTCGCTTACTTGTTCCCAAGAAACCATACCATCTCTAACACCCGAAAAGTCGTTATAAGCGGTGAAAATTAAAACACCAACTATAAAAACTATAAAAACTAAAGTGGTTATAAGCTTAAACGTTCTTTGGCGTTTAGAAATAGCCTTATCTGTAGCCATGCTAAACACAGACTTCATTTGCAACTGTTTACCGGCCGACTTGTGTGCTGGTTTTTTTGCTTTTGGTTCTTCGCTTTTAGCATTTTCTTCAGTATTTATAATTTTTTTAGCGTCTACTTCTACTAAAACAGGCTCGTTAGATTTTTCGTCTACTTCAATTTTAGTATATATAGGTGCATTGTTATCTTGTTTACTCATAATAATGCAATTATACTAAAAATAACATGCATTGTCAACATATTTTTTGTTTTCTTATGTCTTATAAAAGACTTGACTTTTTATATTGGTTAATATAAAATTGTAATATATTTTTACAAATAGTTATTAGAACACATAAAAAGGTAGGCATTATTATGCAAATTTACGAAGAATTAGTAAGCCGTGGGCTTATTGCACAAGTTACCGACGAAGCAGAAATAAAAGAATTAATTAATAACGGTGGGGCAAAGTTTTACATTGGTTTTGACCCTACTGCAGATTCACTTCACGTTGGGCATTTTATGGCGCTATGCTTAATGCGTAGGCTACAACTTGCAGGCAACAAACCAGTTGTTTTAATTGGTGGTGGTACTGCTCACGTTGGCGACCCTTCTGGCAGAACTGATATGCGCTCTATGATGACCAAAGAAGTTATAGACCATAACTGCCAATGCTTCAAAAAGCAAATGGAAAGGTTTATAGAATTTGGCGAAGACAAGGCTATTATGGTTAATAACGCAGACTGGCTTCTTAAACTTAACTACGTAGAACTACTTAGGGAAGTTGGTGCTTGTTTTTCTGTTAACAATATGCTTCGTGCAGAATGTTATAAACAAAGAATGGAAAAGGGCTTATCTTTTTTAGAATTTAACTATATGATAATGCAATCTTACGACTTTTTGTATTTGCACGAAAATTATGGTTGCAATATGCAATTCGGTGGCGACGACCAATGGAGCAATATGCTTGGTGGCACTGAACTTATTAGAAAGAAAACGGGCGACGATGCTTACGCTATGACCATTACCTTATTGTTAAATAGCGAAGGCAAAAAAATGGGCAAAACGGCACGTGGTGCAGTTTGGCTAGACCCTAATAAAACTACTCCGTTTGAATTCTACCAATATTGGAGAAACGTAGACGACGCCGACGTTATGAAGTGCATTAAAATGCTAACTTTCTTAACCCTAGAAGAAATTGCAGAAATGGAAAAGTGGGAAGATAGCAGAATTAACGAAAAGAAAGAAGTTTTGGCATACGAACTAACGAGTTTAGTTCACGGCAAAGAAGAAGCAGATAAGGCAAAAGCCGCCGCAAAAGCATTGTTTAGTGGCGATGGCGACGATTCTAATATGCCAACCACCACCATAGATAAAGCAAGTTTAGTAGATGGTAAAATTAGTATTGTAGATTTAATGGTTCTTTGTGGCTTGGTTGCAAGTAAAGGCGAAGGCAAACGTTTAATTATGCAAGGCGGTGTTTCCGTTAACGGCGAAAAGGTGAATTCTTTCGACCAAGTTGTTACAGAAGACGACTTAAAAGACGGTGTAAAAATTAAAAAAGGCAAAAAAGTATTTCACAAAGCCGTGCTTTAATAAATATACTTAAATAAAAACACGCTAAAACACACCAAAATGGTGTGTTTTTTGTTAAAAAAGGCAATTTCGCTAATATTGTCCAAAAATCGACATTATTTTTACAAATATTTAATATTTTGTACAAAAATATTTGTCTTTATTTTGTTTTTGGTGTAGAATATAGGTAGAAATTATTTTTTAGGAGTTTTTTATGCATAAAAGAACGGTGTTTTTATTGCAAGATACAAAAGAACTCAACGAAGAACTTAAAAACTTATTTGTTAAAGACGGGTTTTATGAAGTAGTTGGTGCAGAAACAAATGGAGAAGCAGGGCTAAACGCAATTTTAAGCACTAAGCCAGATTACGTTATTACTGAATTAGTTTTACCTGGATACGACGGGCTTTACGTTATAGATAAAATTAAAGAAAATTGTTTAGATACTAAAGTTATTGTTTTAAGTGCTTTATGCAGAGAAGAAATTATTTCTAAATGTATAGTTAAGGGCGCAAAATATTTTATGGCAAAGCCTTATAATTTTAATCTGCTTAAAAGCCGTATGGAAGACGTAAAGGAAGAAAGCGTGCAAAAAGAAAAAGCAAGTTCAATTAGTAAAAAAACGGGGCTTTCTTTAGATGAAGAAATTAGCAAAATTTTTATTAACGTTGGAATTCCGCCACACATTAAAGGTTATTCTTTCTTGCGAGAAGGGGTTAAAATGGCAGTTGAAGAACCAGATATTATTAATAACATAACCAAAAAACTCTACCCTATGATTGGCGAAAAATATCAAACAACGGCATCTAAAGTAGAACGTGCTATTCGCCACGCAATAGAAGTTGCTTGGAATAGGGGCAGAATAGAAAACATTAACAACATTTTAGGGGTTAGGGCATACGTTGGTGCAGAAAAACCAACTAACGGCGAGTTTATAGCACTCGTTGCCGATAAAATGTTATTAGAAAGGGTGTAATAAGCCAACGAAACAAAAGTTATTATAAGCACGAAAAAAGGGGAGATTTTTCTCCCCTATAATTTTTTATTAACTACTTTTTATTCTTTATTTATATATTGTTTTGGAGAAACCCCCATTTCTTTTTTGAATACGGCAGAAAAATATAAAGGGTCTGAAAATCCAGAAAGCAAGGCAACGTTTTTAACAGAGTTTAAGCCCATATCAAAAAGGCTAACTGCGTTTTTTATTCTTAAAGAGCGCAAATATTCTATAAAACCTACCTTGGCGTGTTTTTTGAACAGGTGAGATAAATATTTTTCGTTATAATTTAGTTCCTTTGCCAAAACTTTTAAGTTAAAACTTGGGTTTGAAAGGTTTTCGGTAGTAATGGTTAAAATTTCTTTTATTAAAGGTTGCTCGTCTTTTTTTTCTGCTTTTAGTTTAGAAAAAGTATGAAGTAAAATACTTTCTGCTACAAGGTCCATATTATTTTCGTTTGCGTTAAAAAGGCTTTCTTTCCAAAATGGAATTAAAAAGTCTAACTTGCTAAAAACCCTGTTATTTTTGGTTATAGAAAACCTTTCAAAAAGGTCGTTAGAACGTGTGCCTTCAAATTTTAAATAAGCATATTCTAAATTATTAAAATTAATACAATTATAAGTTTCTCCCTTAAAGCCAAAAAAAAGGTCGCCTAACTGCAAAGGGAATTCTTTGTTATTAAAAACGAAAGTTCCACTTCCACTTGTAATTAAAAAAACGTGGTTTTTGTTAATAGTTTTTTTTAATTCTATGGTGTTTTTGTTTTTCTCCCACACGAAAGCAGTTGCTTTTAATGGGGTTTCTGCTATATTTAGCGGAAATTTACATACGTTATATCTATCCATATTTTTCACCTTTATTAAATTATATCAAAAAAAAGAGCAAAAGCAAACTATTTTACATAAATACATAGAAATTTTCTATTGTTAAATAAAAAAAACAATGATAAACTTTTAATATAAAACTTTATAAGGAGAAAATTATGAAAAAAATTAAAATTGGTGTTTTCGGTATGGGCAGAGGTATGAACCATGCAGAAAGTTTTTTATGGATTAACGACTGCGAAGTTGTTGCTTTTTGCGAACAACGTGAAGTTATGATAAAAGAAGGGTTAGAAAAGTTTGGCAAAAACGTGCCTGTTTATTCTGATTTCGATGAATTTTTAAATAGTGGTTTAGATGCAGTTGTTATTGCAAACTATTTCAACGAACACACACCATATATTATAAAATGTTTTGAAAAGAATATTCACGTATTCTGCGAATGTGTTAGTAACGCAACTATGGCAGAAGGTGTAGAACTTGTTAGGGCACATGAAAAAAGTAAAAGTATATTCTTTTTAGCAGAAAACTACCCACAAATGCTACACAATTTAGAAATGAAAAAGGTTATAGAAAGTGGTATTTTAGGTAAAATAGTTTATGCTGAATGTGAATATAACCACCCAGGTCCTGGTTTAACCAAAGAAGGAAAAACAAAAATTAACCACTTTGAAAAACATTGGAGAAACTTTTTACCAAGAACATATTATTTAACACACTCTTTAGGGCCACTATTAAGAAATACAGGTGCATTACCACAAAAGGTTTGTTGTTTTTGCGCTAAAAACGAAATTATTGGCGACCCAGCAACTGCAAGCCACGTAGGTGATATTGCTGCCGTTATGATAACACAAAACAACGATGGTTCTGTATTTAGGTTCTTTGGTCACTCTTCTTTCGGTATGGAAGAAAACTCTAGCCGTTTCTGTGGCACGAAAGGTCAAATAGAAAATATGAAACGTAAAAACGAAATTAGAATGTTAATCAACCCTTGGCACGCACCTGAAGGGCAAGACTATTGGAAGTTCTACGAACCAGAATTTGACGACCCACAAAAAGATTTAATTGAAAAGAGTGGTCACGGTGGTTCAGACTTTATTACTGCTAGAATGTTTATTCAATGTATTAAAGAAAACAAGCAACCTGAATATCCGTTTGATATTTACGGCTCTACCACAATGAGTTCAGTTGGTATTTTGGCACATAGGTCTATGTTAGAAGGTGGTATGCCAAAAGATATTCCAGATTTTAGAAAAGAAGAAGATAGAATTAAATACGAAAACGATAGGCTAACACCTTTCTATGGCAGAGATGGTTCTAAACCAACCCTACCTTGTTCTTCAGACGTAAACTATAAACCTAGTGAAGAAAGTTTAAGAAAATATAGGGAAATATAATTAAAAGTCTATTTTTAGGGCAAAAATTTAAAAAAAAATTAAAAAATGCTATAAAAAATAGTTTACAAAAGCATTATATATATATATAATATACGCGAGTTATGGTGGTGGCAAAACCAATGCTTTTGTAATATATATGTTATATAGTGGAGATTTATTATGGCTAAATACGTTAAATGCCCTAGGTGCGACTTGAATTATATGAAAGATACCGAAGAATATTGCGACGTTTGCAAGGCAGAATTAAAAAAAGGCCCGCAATTAGTTTTCGCCGTTGATGAGGAAGAAGAAGTAGAAACTCAAATTCTTTGCCCTATTTGCCGTACCGTTTATATTAACGAAGGCGAACAAATGTGCAAAAAGTGCGCCGCTGAAATAGACTTCAAAAAAGACCAAGTCGATTTAGATAAAGACGAAGAATGGAAAACTTTCTTAGATGATGAAGATGAAGAAGAGGAAGAAGAAAGCGAAGAAATGATGTCTTTAAATAAACTTGCCGAAGAAGAACGCGACGAAATGTTCTTTGACGAAGAAGACGAAGAAGAAATTATTGAAGAAGTTCACTCTGAACCAGACGACTTTGAAATTCCAGACGTAGACGAAAACGACTTTATCGAAGAAGATGAAGAAGAGGAAGAAGAAAGCGAAGACGACGATTTTTAAGTTAAAAATTAAGGTATAAAACTTTTTATTTTGGCAATAACCTTTATATGATTAAAAATCACGTAACGGTTAGCCAAGTAAAAGATATTATTAAAAACCTTACAAGTAAAAAAGTGCAAGTTAAACTAAACCTTGGTAGAAACAAGTTCGTTAGTTTTTACGGGGTGTTAACGGGGGTTTACCCAGCACTATTTACCATTACGCCGATAGACGATTCTTTTAAGGGTAAAACTTCTTATTCTTATTCTGAATATATGTGTGGCAAGGTGCAAATCTTAGGATTAGAAAACTAAATACTAACGCAGACTATTTATTAGCCTGCGTTTATTTTTTATAAAAACTTAAAAAACGTTCTAAAAGGCATAAAACCTATATAAAATATATTGATATATTTTTGTAGTTTAGGAGGGTTTTATGGAGCCTGTTTTTGAAAAAGTTAGTATTAGGGCAAACTCTAACGTTTTTACCGATGAAGTAAAAGCAGAATGTCGTACGGATATTTTTTCTGGTAGCGTAAACAAAATATTAAGCGTAAACGCTTACGTTTACCCAGAAGATGAAAGTGTAGAAGATGGCAAAATTAGGTATGGTGGCAAAGTAATTTTTAGAATTTGCTACGTAGACGATGAAAAGGTTTTAAGAAAATGCGAGTGTGGTAACGAATTTTTCGGCACAATTTTGGCAAACGTTTCTAACGGAAGCACTTTTAACGTTAATATTACAGCAGAAAAAGTTAATTACGATTTAACAGGCTCTAAATTAATAGTTAGTGCATTAATTTTAACCAACGTTAGCGTAAACGAATATAAAGAAATGCAACTTCTTAGCGACGGCAAAGATTTTATTTGCGATAAAAAAGAAACTGCCGTTATAAACAACTTTGGCGTTAAAAAAATTAATTACCCAATAGAAGAAGAAATTGAATTAGGCTATATGGTAAAAGAAGTGTTAACGCACGGCACTACTGCTTGCATTACTTCTTGCCAATGTGGCGTAGGTTGCGTTATAGTAGACGGCGAAGTGTATTTAAGTGCACTATTGTTGCAAAATAACGAAAATAGTGGTATAATTCGTGAAGATAAGGTTTTACCTTTCCGTATAGAAGTTGAATACGAAGAAAGTATGCCACAAATGTTGGCAACGGCAAAGGTTTCAGTTAAAGGGTTCAAAACGGAAATTTCGGTAGATGAAGAAAAGGGTGTTAGCCTTGTAACTGCCACCATAAACTTAGGGTTTAGGGCGCAAGTGTTTACCGAAGAACAAGTTTTATTAACGGCAGACGCTTTTTCTGTTAGCGAAGAACTTTCACTAACGAAAACAGACTGCGCGTTTATTAAACCACTAGCCGTTAAAACTATAAAAGAAAGAATTTCAGAAAGGGTAGCCGTTAACGAACTTTCTGCCGACAAAAAGGTGGTTTGTGCCTATGGCGAAAAGGTAGAAATTGTTGCTACTTCGTTAGAAAACGGGCAATTAAAAGTGGTTGGCGTAGTAAGTGGCAAGGCTATTTTACAAGGTGAAGAAGGTTTACAAACGCTTGCAATAGACCTACCTTTTGAAAAGGTTTTAGATTGTATTATTGAAGAAAATAACCTTTATTCTGTAAGCGTATTGCCAACTAACTTTACAATAAAACTTATTACTGCGCAAGAATTAGAAGTTGCTTTAGACGGCGTGTTTACAATTTACGCAGAAGAAAAAACCTTAATTAAATGTGTTAACGAAGTTAACGTTTTAGGCGAAAAACCAATTAACGAAAAGGCTATTAGCGTATATATTTCCACAGAAGGCGAATCTTTATGGTCGCTTGCAAAACGCTTAAACGTTTGCCCAGAAAGTTTATTAGAAACTAATAACGATTTAGATTTTCCACTTTCTGGCAAAGAAAGAATTGTGGTTTATAGGCAAAAATAATAAAAAGGAAATGCAAATGAAAAAAGTTGTTGTTTATTCCCCTGCAAAAATAAATTTAACCTTAGACGTTGTAGAAAAGAAAGAAGATTTTCATAACATATCTTCTTTAGTTGCGTCTATAAATTTATTCGATAAAATAATTATAAAAAAGCGCAAAGATAAAATAATTACTTTAACCGAAAAGGGAATAAAAAGTGGGGCTAACCTATTAGAAAATACGGCTTATTTAAGCGCCAAGTTATTTTTAGAAAAATATAACACTTGTGGTGTAGATATAACCATTTATAAAAAAATACCCGTAGCGAACGGGCTTGGTGGTTCTTCTTGTGATATTGCAGGTGTTCTAAAAGGTATGAAAGCACTTTTTGAAATAGAAGAAGACGTATCTTGTTTAGCAAAACAACTAGGTAGTGATGCCGTTTATATGCTAACCGGTGGCTTTGCCGTAATGAGTGGGCGTGGCGATATTATAAAGAATTTAAATATCAACCCTAAACTATACCTTTTAATAGTTAGTAGTAACGAAAAAGTGTTGGCTAAAGATAGCTACGCTTTATACGATACCTTAAATTTATCTTATAAAGATAGTACTAATAAATGTGTAGAATATTTAGAAAAAGGCGATTTAATAGGCTTTTCTGCCGTTGCTAAAAACGATTTATATGAAAGTAGCGTGCGCCTAGCCCCAAGTATAAAATTTGGCATTAAAAACCTGAAAACAACTGGCGCAATACTTTCTATTATGAGTGGTAGTGGCAGTTGCACCTATGCAATTTACCTAAATAAAAAACAAAGAAATTCTGCATATAAAAACCTTAAAAAAACATATGGTAAACGGCTAATTAAAGCAGAAACAATTTAATAAATAATAAAAAGCATATAAAGGCTCTACGAAAAAATCGTAGAGTTTTTTATTTTGTAAAAAAGTTTAAGTATAAAAATTAAACTATGTGTCAATAACTTGTGTATTAAGTAATAAAAGGAAATAAAAAAAATGAAAAAGTTTTGCATAAGTATTTTAATTTTTACCATAATAATTTTGTCGGTAGTTTGTATAAATTTTCAATCTAACCAAACCACTACGGAATATTTAAGAATTCATATTCGCGCAAATTCTAACCAAGAAGTAGACCAAAATATTAAATATAAAGTTAAAGACGCCGTCGTTTCTTATTTAACGCCAGGGCTTTCTAACTGCAACACAAAGTTAAAGGCAAAAACCTTTTTGCATTCTAACCTTAAAAGTTTAGTTCAGGTTGCAAACAACACGTTAAAAAACGGTGGATATAATTATTCTTCTACGGCAAAGTTAACAAACGAAGAATTCCCTACAAGAGTGTACGGCGAGTTCGTTTTAGAAGGTGGTTATTACGATGCTTTAATAATTTATTTAGGTGATGGCGAAGGTGATAATTGGTGGTGCGTCGTATACCCACCACTCTGTTTTGTTGGTGGCAACGGCAACCTTGAAATAAGAAGCAAAATTATTGACCTTATAAACGATTTTAGAAAAAGATTTAATTAGGAGGATTAATGAAAAAGGCTATTAAAATAATAACTCTGTGCCTAATGCTTATAACTATGTGCGTGTGTGTAGTTGGCGTTTCGCCAAACGCAATTAAAACAGAAACTGCCTACGCAGTAGTATACAAGCAAGGTAATACGGGTAGCACGGTAAGAACAATACAACAAAAATTAAAAAACTGGGGGTACTACACGGGCATCGTAGACGGCATTTATGGTTCAAAAACGGTTAGTGCCGTAAAATACTTCCAAAGAAAAAACAACTTAACGGTAGACGGCATAGTGGGTAATCAAACGTTAAAGGCGCTTGGCATTACGGCTTCTTCTAGTGGAAGCAGTTATAGCGATGCCGATATTATGCTTTTAGCAAGGTTAATTTACGGCGAAGCAAGGGGGGAAAGTTACGTTGGACAAGTGGCAGTTGGCGCTGTCGTTATGAACAGAATTAAAAGTTCGTCTTTTCCTAACACGATGTCGGGGGTAATTTACCAAAAATATGCTTTTACTGCCGTTAGCGACGGGCAAATAAATTTAACACCAAATGCAACTGCTAAAAAGGCAGCGCAAGATGCCATTAATGGTTGGGACCCTTCTTACGGGGCAATTTATTATTACAATCCAAAAGTTGCAACTAGTTCGTGGATTTTTACAAGAAAAACCACGGTTACGATTGGCAACCACGTGTTTGCCGTTTAAGGTTAGGGGGTAATTATGGAAGAAAAGAAAAATAACGCTGTTGAAAAAGTAGAAAACGCAGAAAAAAGTGTTGATATCGTTAAAGATAACAAACAACAAAAGCAAACTAGAAAAAAATTATTAGAACAAAAACGCAAAGAAAGGTTGGCAAAAAAACAAGAAAGAAAAGCCCTAAAAGAGCAAGTTAAGGCAGAAAGAGAAAAAATTAGGGCAGAAAAGCGCATAGAACTTGCCAGAATTAAAGCCAAGAAAAAAAGCGAAAAAGAAAAAGCAAAGGCTTCTAAAATTAGAGAGCGCAATAGAAAACAAGCCTTATTAAAAGAAAAAAGGGCAGAAAGAAAAGCCGAAAAACAACGCCAACTTTACGAACTTGCAACCATAAGGGCGCAAGAGAAAAAAGCTTTAAAAGAAAAAAGAGCAAACCAAAGACAAAAAAATAAAGAAGAAGGCAGAAGTTATGGTGGCTGGCTTGCAGCAGTAATTTCGTTAGGTATAGTTTCGCTAGTGCTAGCATCTGCGCTTACCTTTACCTTTTTAATGCCAAGTGCTTCTGACGGCATGTTAGAAACTAATTATAAAAGAAGTTTTACAAACGTTGTTGAACAAGTAGACAACATAGACTTAAACCTTTCTAAAATAATTGCTACTAAAGATAAAGGCGCAATGCAAGTTTATTTAACTGATACTGCAGTAAATAGCGAACTCGCCGAAAACGATTTAAGTAGTTTACCACTTCACGATGAAAATAAGTTTTACACCACTAAGTTGGTAAACCAAATTGGCGATTTTTCTAAATATCTAAACAAAAAACTTGCCAACGGCAATTCTTTAACCAAAGAAGATTATAAAGGCATTGTTCAACTTTACGAAGCCAATAAAATGCTAAAAGAAAGTTTAAGAAGAATGATGGATGAAATGGGCAATAATTTTAACTTTTCTTCATTAGAAAAGCAAGATAAACGAAACGTTGTTTTAGCAGGTTTTAACGAACTACAAAACCTTTCTGTAGATTTACCAGAATTAATTTACGACGGACCTTTTAGCGACGGGCAAAGCGCAAGGGAAGTTAAAGGGTTAAAAGGCAACCAAATTACAAGCGAAGAAGCCAAAGCCGTTTTTAACAAAATTTTTGCAAACAAAAACTTTGAAAAAGTAGAAACGTTAGGCGAAAGCAATGCTAAAATAAATTGCTATAACGTTCAAGGTTGCGTAGGTGAAGAAACTATTTATGCAGAAATTTCTAAACAAGGTGGCAAACTAATTATGTTTGACGTTATGGGAAGTTGCGAAGAAATTAATTTTTCTTTTGAATTCGCAGTAGAAAAAGCCGAAGAATTCTTAAAAAATCTTGGCATAGAAGGTATGAAAGCAGTTTGGACTAATTTAGCAAATAACGTTTACACCATAAACTTTGCTTATACAGAAAATAACGTAATTATGTATGCAGATTTAATTAAAGTTAGGGTATGTGCCGAAACTTGCGAAGTAATTGGTTTAGAAGCAACCGAATACTTTACTAACCACGTAGAAAGAAAGGTTGCAACCCCACTATTAAGTAAAGGGGAAGCAAAAAGTAAACTTAACGTAAATATAGAAGTTAAAAGCAGTAGGCTTGCAGTAGTGCCTGTTGGCAATAGTAACGAAAGGCTTTGCTATGAATTTATGGGCGAATTAGACGGCGCAACTTTCTACGTTTATATAGATGCAACTAACGGCAAACAAGTAGAAATGTTTAAGGTTGTAGAAGGTACTGAAGGCACGTTGTTGATGTAATAAAAAGTTAAAAAATAAAAAAAGAGTAGTTTTTGCTACTCTTTTAATTTTTTAATAGGCTATATTATTTAAGTTTAGGCATTTTGTTAATATATTTACAATGGTAGAAGTTTCTTCTTTGCAATCGTTTCTTATCCATTCTATCATCACAGCGCCTATGCCAGATAGGTAAAAATTCATCATATATTTTTGTTCGTTTTTTGGAACTAAAAATCTATCTAAAATTGGTTGAAATATGTTTTTATACAGATGATTTATTACATATTGTTCTTTTAATATATTAGGTTGAGAATATGCAATTTTATACACTGCTTTGTTCTCTTTCAAAAAATCTAAATATGGCAACAAATAATCGGGAGTAATTAGCAATAAGTCATCAAGCTTAGAACTATTTATAACAGCTTTGTTTATAGTTTTATTATTAAACTTTTTGCTTATTTTATTTCCTAAATATTCAATACATTCAGAAAGTAAGTCGTCTATTGTATCATAATGCAAATAGAACGTAGAGCGATTTACCCCTGCTTTTTCACAAATTTCTTTTATTGTTATAAAAGCATACTCTTTTTTCTCAAGCAAGAAAATTAATGCTTCATCCATTAAGCAAGCAGTATTATAATATTTACTTTCAGATTTGTTTAATTTGTTGCTTTCCATTTTATTCTTCCTCGGCAATTTCTTTTGCTAAACGAATAATATCTGAACCATATTTTTCTTTGCCCTTTTTAAGCAATTTGATATAAATAGGGTAGTTTACACCACAACCAACAAGTCCAATAATTCCAATAATTACCCCAAAGATTGTTGACAATAACGTTCCACCGCCAATTGCTCCTAAACATAAACTCATACCTGTTCCAAAAATAAGGGCAAAAATAATTCCAAAGGTAAAAGTAAATATTTCGGCTGGTCTTTTTGCCTTTTGGTCTAATTTTTTAAGTGCGATAACCTTTGACGTTTTTTTAGGTGCGTACTCGTTTGCAATTTGTTCTGCATAAATTTTGTCTGTGTTCATTTTTCTATCTCCTTTTAATTTTGATACTTTTATTATAACAACCGTTTTTCAAAATTCACACAACACTAAAAGTAGAAAGTGTTGTTTTAAGAAGATAATTTTATTATACCATATTTTAACAAAAAACACTCTATCATTTAAGATAAAGTGTTTAATTTTATTACTCGTTAATTTTAACGCACTCGCCGGTGACGGCGTCTTGGAACATCATAAAATAGCCGTCGCCTTTCATATCGAAAACAGAAAGTGGAATAAAAGAACAAAAACCATCTAACTCTTTCGGTGGGGTAGGGCTATATTTACTTGGCACGCCGTAGCAAATATATTTTTCTTTTTTATTTTCTTTAACAACCCCAACAACGTAATATTTATTTTCTTTATAATATATTTTTGCCCACCTACTATTTGGAACACATCTTTCTAAATCTTCTTCTTTTGGGAATTTAACAAAAATTTCTTCTAACTCTTTTTTGGCTTGGTTAAAGTAGGGGTTTTGTTCCGTGTAGTTTTGGCTATCGCAAGAGTTTTCTTCATTTGCAAAAATTTCAAAGTTAAATTGTTCTTTTTTCTCTGCTTCTTGGCGTTCGATATTGTTATTAACAAATTCAGTTCGTAAATATTCATTATCTAATTCCTCAAAAATTTTTAGTTTTTCTTCAAAAGATTGTTCAAAATAATTTTCCGTTGCAACGGCTTCGTCGTTATAAGTTTGCTCTAATGAAGTAGGCTCTTTTTCCACCACGGTGTTATTAACCTTTTCTTGTGGCAAGCAAGGTTGTTCTATAACTTTTTCCGTAACTTTTTCTACTTTTTCGTTTTTCTTTTTTTCTAAAATACACCTTTCTACAACTAACTTTTTAAAATCTTGCACGGCTTTTGCTTTTTCTCCGTCGGTGCAATATAAAATTAAGGTAGGAATATCGTTTTTAACGTAAACTATTCCAACGGAAACACCTTTAACTAAAAGTGGCAAATCTTCTAGGGTAAGGGTAAAGGTAGAAAGTTTAATGCCAACGTTATGCATAGTTAAATTATTGTTGCTATCTAAAATAAAAACAAAATATTCGCCACTTTCTAACGAACATAAATTTATTGTTGAAAAGTTAAAAGAAGTTATAAAACTATCCGTTTCAATTCTGCAAATAGCACTTGCCGTTTTGCCGTTTAACGAAAAACCTTCGTTAACCTGTTTTAATATTAAAACCTTTTTAAAATAATTCATACTTTCACCAAAAATATTTATACTATATATACTATATATGCAAGGCAGTTGAAAATAATATAATATTATGTAAAACAACACAGAATTTTGTATAAAAAAAATTTTTTATAATTTTATTATAACTTTTTTTCAAAAAAGGTTTTTTTTATTTTACAATTGACTTTTAATTTGGTATACTACACAATAAGGGAGTAAAAGGTTTTTTGAAGATGAGTCGTTTATTTTCTTCTTCGTGTTTGCCAAATTTAACGTAAATTTAGGCAAGGCAGTAAAGAAAATTTACGAAAAATAAAAAACCAACGTTATAAAAAGAAGACAAAGTAAGGAGATAAAAAAATGACAACAAACAAAAAAGTATTAGACTTTATTCGTGAAACACAAGAACTTTGCCAACCAGATAATATCGTTTGGGTAGACGGTAGCGAAGAACAATTAGAAGCGTTTCGTAAGCAAGCAGTAGAAGAAAACATTCTTATCAAATTAAACCAAGAAAAGCTTCCTGGTTGTTACCTACACAGAACAACTATTAACGACGTTGCTAGGGTAGAAGGCAGAACGTTTATTTGTTCAAAGAAAAAAGAAGACTCTGCTCCAATTAATAACTGGATGGAAACAAGCGAAGCATTAGATATGCTAAACGGCTTATTCAAAGGCGTTATGAAAGGCAGAACTATGTACGTTATTCCATATTCTATGGGTGCAGTAGGTAGCAAGTTCTCTAAAATTGGTATTGAACTTACAGACTCTATTTACGTTGTACTAAACATGGCTATTATGACCAGAGTTGGTAAAAACGTTTTAGATGCTTTAGGAGATGGCGATTTCATTAAAGGCTTACACTCTTATGCAGAACTTTCTGAAGAAAAGAGATATATCTGCCACTTCCCAGAAGAAAACTTAATTATGTCTATTAACAGTAACTACGGTGGTAACGTATTACTTGGTAAAAAATGCTTTGCATTAAGAATTGCATCTTTTTTAGGTAAAAACGAAGGTTGGATGGCAGAACATATGCTTATTTTAGGTATTGAAAATCCTAAGGGCGAAGTTAAATACGTTGCTGCAGCATTCCCATCTGCTTGTGGTAAAACAAACTTAGCAATGTTAATTCCACCACAAATCTATAAAGAAAAAGGTTATAAATGTTGGTGCGTAGGCGACGATATCGCTTGGATTAGAGTAGGCGAAGACGGAAGACTTTGGGCAGTAAACCCAGAAAACGGCTTCTTCGGTGTTGCTCCTGGTACAAACATGAAATCTAACCCTAACGCATTACTTTCTACAATGAAAAACACAATCTTCACCAACGTTGTTGAAGATTTAGATAACGGCACTGTTTGGTGGGAAGGTTTAGATAACAACCCTCCAAAGAACGCTATTAACTGGAAAGGCGAAAAATGGGATTACACCAAGTACGATAAAAAAGATAAATCTACTTGTGGCGCTCACCCTAACAGCCGTTTCACAGCACCAACTGTAAACTGCCCTTGCTTATCTAGCGAATTCGAAGCACCTAACGGTGTTCCACTTTCTGCTATTATCTTTGGTGGTAGAAGAGCAAAAACTGCTCCACTTGTATACGAATCAAAAGATTGGAACAACGGTGTATTCGTAGGTTCTATTATGGCAAGTGAAACAACTGCTGCTGCAACAGGCGCTGTTGGTGTAGTTCGCCGTGACCCTATGGCTATGAGACCATTTATCGGCTACAATATGGGCGACTATTTCAACCACTGGATTGAAATGGGTAAAAAGGTTAAAAACCAACCAAAAATCTTCAACGTTAACTGGTTTAGAACAGACGACGAAGGTAACTTCATGTGGCCTGGCTTTGGCGACAACCTACGCGTATTAGACTGGATTTTAGATAGATGCGAAGGCAAAGTAGACGCTAAAGAAACTGCTATTGGTTACGTTCCTAACGTAGAAGATATTAATATCGCCGGTTTAGAAGACGTTTCTAAAGAAACTATTGAAGAATTACTTTCTATCGATAAAGAAAGCTGGTTAGAAGAAGTTAAAGGCATTAAAGAATTCTACGACAGCATTGGCGAAAGAGTTCCTGCTGAACTTTACAACCAACTACAAGCATTAAAAGAAAAATTAGAAAAGTAATTTAATGTAAAATATAAGAAAAAGGCTAACGGAACTCCGTTAGCCTTTAATATTTTCTATAAAACAAAAAAAGGCTAAAAGCCCTTATTCCTTTTTACCTTTGTTTCGCGACAACGGAGATTGTAGTTTTATTATACTGCACAAAATTGTGCAAGTCAAGTAATTTGCACAAAAATGTACTATAATAAAAATATGGAAGAAAAATTAACGCTAAATTATGGCGAAGCACTTAAAGAGCAAAGAGAAAAATTGGGTTTAAGCCAATCTGCTGTGGCAAAAAGAATAAATACTTCTCATCAAAACATAAGCAGGTGGGAAAGTGGTAAAATTTTACCAAATATAGATTTTTGCGTTAAACTTGCAGATTTTTATGGCATCTCTTTAGATGAATTAATTGGTAGAGATAAATAAGTTTTAAGAAAAAGGCTAACGGAACTCCGTTAGCCTTTAATATTATTAAATTTATTCTTATAAAATTTTATCTATTTCTTCGTTGAATTTGTTAAATAGGTTATATCTTTCGCTATGCAAAAGGGCTGTGAACATAATTTCGCGCACGTTAGGAATATCTTTAGAAATTTGTTCTACTAAATTTTTAACGTATTCTCTTTTAGTGTTGCCGTTTGCAGGGCAACAACTTTTTGTAATCGGCAAGATTTTTGCATAACTTTTAATATTTGCTTCTCTAATAAAAATTAGGGGGCGAATCATAGTGATATCCGTTTTGCTTAAATAACTTTTTGGCGCAAAGGTAGAAAGCCTACCTTCGTAGAAAAAAGAAAGTAGCATTGTATCTACCATATCGTCGCTATGGTGGCCTAGGGCAACCTTATTACAGCCCAACTTACTTGCTAAGTCGTACAAAGCGCCTTTACGCATTTTAGAACACAAAGAGCATGGGTTTTTTTCTTTTCTTTCTTCAAAAACTATTTGACCAATATCTGTTTTTTCTACGTAGTATTCTACGCCGTATTCTTCGCACATTTTTCTTATTAAAGAAAAGTCGGTAGGTTTGCCATCAAACTGTAAATCAATAGAAATAGCAACAAGTTCAAATTTTTCTGGCGCAAACTTTTTATATTCGCAAAAAAGTTTTAGTAGGGTAACACTATCTTTTCCACCAGAAACGCCAACGGCAACCTTATCGCCATCTTTTAACATTTTAAATTGTGTTAGCGCTTTTCTAAAAGGGGAAAGCATTCTTTGCGTTGTCATATTTTTCTACCTTATTTGAATTTTTTTATTGCATTTTTAGTATAATTATATTATACTTATATTTAATAAAAAAGCAACAGAAAGGGCGTTTTATGGTAAATTTTATTAGCCAACTTATAAATAATAATTTTTGGGCTACCTTTATTATGAGTTTAGTTCCTTTAATAGAACTTAAAGGGGCTATTGTTTTTGCTAGGGGTGTTGGCTTTGGGTTTTTTACTGCGTTAGGGCTTTCTTTTTTAGGTTCTACAATAGTGTTTATTCCTATTTACTGGCTACTTAAACCAGTGCTAAACTTACTTAAAAAAATTAAGTTTGTAAACTCTTTTGCTAATAAAATTGAACTTTATTTTGAAAGTAAAGCACAACAAACTTTACAAGAACAACAAAATAAGGCTAAAAACAAAAGCGCTACATTTATTAAGCAATTAGGCGTGTTTGTTTTCGTGGCTATTCCACTCCCTATGACGGGGGTTTGGACTGGTACTGCCATTGCAGTATTTTTAGGCTTAAAGTTTAAAGAAGTTATTTTACCAGTTGCGCTTGGCAACCTTGTTGCAGGGTTAATTATATCTCTTTTAGCAGAACTATGCCTTGCTTTTTGGAGCTTTGCCGTTTTAGATTATATTTTATACGGCTTATTTGCTCTTGCCATTATTTTGCTTGTAATTACAATAGTTAAAATATCGTTAAAAAAGCCAACGGAAACGGAGAATAAAGAATAATATGTGGAAATTTTTTAGTTGGTTATTCAAAAAGAAACCTAAAAAAATTAAACTTGGCATAGCCTTAGGCTCTGGTGGAGCAAAAGGCTTTAGTCATTTAGGTGCGTTAAAGGCATTTGAAGAAAACGGCGTGGAATTCGATATTGTTGCCGGCACAAGCATAGGTAGTTTGGTTGGTGCGCTATATTGTAGTGGCTATTCTGCAACCGATATTTATAAATTAATAGAAAACGTAGACGTTGGCGAGATTAAAAATCTTTTAATGGTTAATATGGATACCCTTGGGCTTAAAAGGGTTATAGAAAGAAACTTAAAAGTACAAAACATAGAAGAATTAAAAAAGCCTTTTATGGTTGTTACAACCAACTTAGAAACGGCAGAAGAAAAGGTGTTTAGCAAGGGTAATATTGCAAGTGCCGTGTGTGCTTCTTGTAGTTATCCACCATTTTTTAAGCCTGTTGAAATAGACGGCGAAAGGTTTATAGACGGGGCTTTTTGCAATTCCGTTCCGGCAGATTTAGTTAAAGAAATGGGTGCAGATTTTATTGTTGGCATAGACCTTGCTAACCATAACGCTCAACCTGGGCTTTTACAAAGAATTTTCCCTACCTTTCAAGGCAAGGTGAAAGAGCCTTGGCAAAAGGGCTATGAGTTTAGCGATATTATGCTTCATATGGATTTAAAAGATTATAAATCAATATCTTTTGACAAACGCGCCGAAATGTTCGACATAGGCTATAAAACGGCTATGGAAAATATGCCAAAAATTTTAGACGGAATAGAAAACGCTAAAAAAACTAGGTTAAAAGGGAAGAAATAACTATTTTATTACTAAAGAAAAATATATTTAGAACGTTAGCCCTTTTATTATGTTGTTTTATAACGTTTAACTTAGGCTGTTCTAATATTAAAGATAAAAACTACGTAACCGTTAACCACGGTGAATTTTCTGTAAACTATCTCTCGGTTGGCAACGGAGATAGTATTTTATTAACCTACCAGACGATAAAACGGTTATAATAGACGTTGGCGTTAAAAAAGAAGTTTACGCTAATTATATTAAGCAAGCCGTATTAAGTAGTAAAAATAAACGCATAGATTATTTAATTATTACTCACCCAGACTTAGACCATATTGGTAATTTAGACTTTTTGTTAAACAACGTAGAAATTGTTAACGCCTTTTTGCCTTTCGTTAAAGAAAATCCACTTTATACCGATTACGCTAAAATAGTACAAAAGTTGCAAGACAAAAACGTGGTTGTAGATTATGCAACAATAAACAAAAACATTGTTAGCACAGACTATACTTTTAAGTTTTTATCTCCTTTATACCCAGATAGCAAAGAAAGTTCTTATTTGGATTTTAATATGGAAGACTTCCCAACAGAAGAAGATAAAAATAATCTTTCTTCTATAATATATTTAGAGTATGCCGGTGTTAGGTTTTTGTTTACAGGTGATGCAGGTATATTGCAAGAAAAGGTTGTTACTAAACTTTATAAAAGTAATGTTTATAACGCAGTAGGTTCAAACGAAATAACCTTAGAAGATATAGATTTCTTAAAGGTTTCTAACCACGGTGGTAGTGGTGCTAATACAAATGAATTTTTAAGTTTAATTAAACCTAAAAACGCTATTATTAGCACTGGCGAAAATAATTACCCAAGTACGTACGTAATGCAAAAACTAATTGACTGCAACGAAAAAGTTAATATTTTTAGAACGGACGTAGACGGCGCAACTTCAGTTTCCGTTAAACCTAACGGCTTAGTTAACGTATCTACTGCAAAAAACAAATAAAGTATGTAAAAACCCCTACCTACGTAGGGGTTTACGTTTTTTATTCTGCCTTAATTACCGTTAAGGATGCGTTTGCAAAAGTCGTAGCGCTTTCAGAAGTGTTATATAAAGATAGCGTGCTGTTTGCAGGTACGGTTAGCAATATGGTTTTGCTTGCAGTTGAATTAGTGCTTGCATTTATGCTTTCATCTGCAACGGCAACGCCGTTTAAATATAGGGTAACTTCTAAGTTGTTTTCCGTAGCTATGGTGTTAAAGAAATAACTAACCAAATATTTGCCGTCTTCTGGAATTACCACAGAACCACCAGAAACACTCATCGTTGTAGTTGTGGTTGCCTCGTTTAAGGTAAGTGGTATAATTGCGCTTGCTTCTACCGTCACGTCGCTTGCAGTAGCATAAAGAACGTCGGTAATAGCAGATTCGCCAGGTATGCCTTGTGGGCCTTGTGGACCAGTAGCACCCGTAGCACCAGTTTCACCTTGTGGACCTTGTGGGCCCGTTGCACCAGTAAGACCAATAGGGCCTTGTGGACCGGCAGGACCCGTTTCGCCAGTAGCGCCAGTAGCACCGGTAGGGCCAACTGGGCCTTGTAAACCTCTAGGACCTTGTGGACCGGCAGGACCCGTTGCACCAGTAGCACCAGTAGCACCCGTAGGACCAACTGGACCTCGTAAACCTCTAGGACCTTGCATCCCGATAGGACCTTGTGGACCGACTGGACCAGTAGGGCCTTGTGGACCTTGTGGGCCAATTGACCCTCTAGCACATACGGTATTTACTATAACCCTTGGCGTTTGTCTACGGCAACAACTTCCGTTATAACTTCTTCCGTAATTATTGTTGCCGTAAGTTGCTGTTTCGCCGTTTCCATAGCCATAAGCGTTAAAGCCAAAGCTCCCAAAACCGTTGTTACTTGAGTTGTAACCACATCGGTTACAGCCAAAAAAACACATAAATAATTTTCTCCTTTGCAAAAAAATAGTGGAAGAAAACTTCCACTACTATATTATGAGAAATTAAATTTATTTGTGCATTATTAAAAGTTTATTTCAGTTACGCCGTCTTCAATTAAGTATGCCATTTCTTCGTGCATATCAAAGTTTTTGGTTATAACTTTTTCTGGCAGTTTAACGTATTTTGCCGTTGCCGAAACTAACGTTTCGCCGTTCATATTATAAATTTCGCCCTTTGCAGAGTACCCCCTTAAAGAGTTAAAGGTTATTTCTGCCCTTGCTTTTAAGTTTTCGCCGTAAGGAACGGGTTTTCTAAACGAAACTTGCATACTAGTAGTAACGGCGTAGGTTGTTGGTTCTGTAACCCAAATAACTCTACCCATAAGTTCGTCTAGTAGGGCAGAACTCATTCCACCATGCACGCGTTCTGGGTAGCTTTGGTGCTCTAAACTAAAAGAGAAAAGTGAAGCCAAACTGCCGTCTTCAAGTTCGTAGAAGTTTGCTTTTACCCCAATAGGATTATCTAACCCACAAATTATACAATTTTTACTATTTTTTTGTTTTTTTATTACTTTCATAAACCTATTATAACATCTAGCATAAAAAATTACAACGATTTAGTAAAAGCAGTTTTATTTTTTATTGTTTGGGCGTGCAGATTTTTTCTTTTCTGCTTGACAAATATTTATATTTGTATTAAAATAAATACATAAATATTTTTAAATAAAAATTAATATTTTTTATTCGTTAGTTTCTACTTAAACCCTTATTTGCAATTATAATAACGTTACTTAAATTGTTCAACTAAGGTTTTTTATTTTTTTAGAGGAAAAAAATGAGATTACTAGAAGAAAAAATTTTATTAGAAGGCAAAGTTTTAGAAGGAGACGTTCTTAAGGTTGATTGTTTTTTAAATCATCAAATGGACGTACCCTTTTTGGCTAAACTTGCAAAAGATATATATGCACATTACAAAGACTGTGGAGTTAACAAGGTATTAACCGTAGAAGCCTCTGGCATAGGTTTGGCCTGCTTAACTGCGCAGTTTTTTAATTGTAAAATGTTAGTTGCAAAAAAAGGTAAAACTTCAAACATATCTAACGAAGTTTATACTGCAACTGCTTATAGTTATACTCACCAAAAAGAAAATACTTTAATTGTTTCTAAACAATACTTAAGCAAAGAAGACAAAGTTTTAATAGTAGACGACTTTTTGGCAAACGGCAACGCTTGTTTAGCACTTATAGATATTTGCAAGCAAGCAGGGGCAGAAGTAAAAGGTGTTAGTTGTGCCGTAGAAAAATCTTACCAAAATGGGCACGATGCTTTAGTAGCCCTTGGTTTAGATGTTTATTCCTTAGCCAGAGTTGGCAAAATGGAAAACGGCAAAATTGAATTTGTTAAATAATTACCTATAAAGGTAAAATGGAGGATATTTTTATGAAGAAACTTTTCACTCTTATGCTTGCTGTTATAATGGCAGTAGGCTGTTGCTTGGGTTTAGTTGCTTGTGGTCCACAAGGCCCTAGTTACAATGAAGTTACATTCCCAAAAGTAGAAAGTACAACCTTCACACAATTCGACGAATTAGAAATCAACGACGATTTCAAAATTGGTTTAATTTGTTTACATGGTGAAACATCTACTTACGACAAAAACTTCATCGATGCTTTTAAGGCTGCTTGTGCAACTTTCGGCTTAACTCGAAACCAAATGGTTATCGTTACAGATATTCCAGAAGGTGCAGAATGCAAAACAAAGGCTTTAGAACTTGCAGATGCTGGTTGCGATGCAATCTTTGCTAACTCTTTTGGTCACGACCCATATATGAAAGAAGCTGCTGCAGAAAGGACAAACGTACAATTCTTCCACGCTACTGGTGTTTCAGCACACGTTGATACAGTTCTTCCTAACTACCACAACGCATTCGCTTCTATCTACGAAGGTAGATATTTAGCAGGTGTTGCTGCTGGCCTAAAGATTAAAGAAATGGCAGAAAACAACGAACTTGAAGCAGAAAACTTCGATGCACAAGGTAACGTTAAAATTGGTTATGTTGGCGCATTCACATATGCAGAAGTTGTTTCTGGTTTAACTTCTTTCTATTTAGGTGTTAAATCTCAATATGCAAACGTTGTTATGGACGTTCAATTTACAGGTTCTTGGTACGATGAAGCTGGTGAAAGAGAAGCTGCTAACACATTATTAGATAGAGGCGTTGCTCTTCTTTCTCAACACGCAGACTCTTGGGGTGCTCCAAATGCTTGTGAAAACGCAGGTGTTCCTAACGTTTCTTACAATGGTAGCACAATCAATGCTTGCCCAGACACATTCCTAATCTCTTCTAAAATCGACTGGACGTATTATTTCAAATGGATAATTGCACAAGTTGGTTCAGATACTGAAGTTGCTGAAATTCCAACAGACTTTGCTGGTGGCTTAGGCGACAGCTGCATGGTTGCTATGTCTAACATTAACGGTGACGTTATGGCAGAAGGCACGTTAGCTGTTCTTGAAGACGTTAGAACAAAACTTATGAACGGTACAATTAAAGTATTCGATTGCTCTACATTTACTGTTGGTGGTGAAAGCCTAACATCTTATTTAGCAGACTTAGATGGCGACTATGTTGGCGATACAAACGTAATTAAAACCGAAGGTGGTATTACTTACTTTGCAGAAAGCGCTGCAGAATTCCGTTCTGCTCCTTACTTCGATATTAAAATCGATGGCATCAATTTCTTAAATACAAAATTCTAAGAAATAAACCAAAATTGTACCCAAGGGGGCAAAATGCCCCCTTGGATATATATTTTTTAAATAGACAATTAAAATACATTAAAAAAATTATAAATTAGTTTTCTTAACAACTTATACAAGGAAAATTATGGCAAATAAACAAAAACAAGAAGCGGTTGTTTCTTTTTGTGGAATAACCAAACAATTTGGCAAGGTACTTGCTAATAATAACGTTACCTTTGATGTGTATAAAGGCGAAATTTTATCTCTACTTGGCGAAAACGGTAGTGGTAAAACAACTCTTATGAATATGCTAGACGGTATTTATTATCCAGATAAAGGTGAAATAAAAATTAACGGCGAAAAGGCCAACATACAATCTCCTAAAGATGCGTTTAAGTATAAAATTGGTATGGTGCACCAACACTTTAAGTTAGTTGATGTCTTTACTGCGCTACAAAACGTTGCTTTAGGGTTAGATGACAATAAAAAATTTGATTTGAAAAGAATACGTGCCGAAGTGCAAGAAATTTGCGAAAGGTATGGTTTTGAAATAGATTTAAATAAAAAGATTTACGATATGGCTGTTTCCGAAAAACAGACATTAGAAATTATTAAAGTTTTATACCGTGGTGCAGATATATTAATTTTAGACGAACCTACGGCTGTTTTAACTCCACAAGAAATTCAAAGGCTCTTTAACATTTTAAGAAAAATGAGAGAAGACGGAAAGTCTATTATAATTATTACACATAAACTTAACGAAGTTATGGAAATTTCAGACAGAGTTTCTATTCTTCGTAAAGGCGAATATATAGGTACTGTTAACACCAAAGAAACAGATGAAAAACAACTAACCGAAATGATGGTTGGTAAAAAAATAGACCTTAAAATTGAACGTGTTAAAACAGATTTTGATAAACCACTTTTAGAAATACGTGATTTATGCGTTAATGCAGACGATGGTAGCGAAGCCATTAAAGACGTAAGTTTTTATATTCGCGGTGGTGAAATTTTAGGTGTAGTTGGTATTACAGGTTGTGGGCAAAAAGAACTTTGTGAAGCAATTGCTGGTTTAAGAAAAGTTAAAACAGGCGTTATTGCTCATAAGGGCGAAAGTCTTATTGGTCTTCCACCTAAGGCTATTATTGAAAAAGGTGTTTCTATGAGTTTTATTCCAGAAGATAGGTTGGGTATGGGGCTTGCTCCATCTATGTCTATTACAGATAATATGATGCTTAAAACTTATAACGATTCTAAAGGTCCTTTCGTAGATAGAAAGTCTTCAAGAGCAAAGGCAAGTGCTTTAATAGAAAAATTAGGTATTGTAACACCTTCAACAGAAACTGCCGTAAGAAAACTTTCTGGTGGTAACGTTCAAAAAGTATTGGTTGGTAGAGAAATAGATGCAGAACCTAACGTAATAGTTACCGCTTACCCTGTTAGGGGGTTAGATATTAACTCTTCTTACCAAATTTACGATATTTTAAACGAACAAAAAGCAAAAGGCACAGGCATACTTTTCGTTGGTGAAGACTTAGACGTTATTCTTGCCCTTTGCGATAAAATTATGGTTTTATGTCATGGCAAAAATATGGGTATAGTACACGCTTCTAAAACCACTAAAGAACAACTTGGGCTTATGATGACAGGCTCACTTGACTTAACCGAAGAAAAGGCAGAAAAGAAACTTGGAATTGCTAAAGATAGTAACTTAACAGAAGAAGAGTGGAAGGAAATAGAAAAGGCAAACGAAATGAAGGGGGAAAATAAAAATGGCTAATAAAACTATTGCAAAAGAACCTTTATTTCACGTTTCTAAACGTACAGAAACTTCTACGTTAAGGCAAATATTAACTAGGGTTATAGCTATACTTTCCGGCTTAATTTTAGGCGGACTTATCTGCTTGGTTGTTTATGGTAAAAGTCCAATAGATTTTATTAAATATATTTTCGAAGGCAACTTTAGTCCAACAACTAGAATTTGGGAATTGCTTAAAGGTACAGCCTTATTATTAGGGGTTTGTTTGGCGCTTATTCCATCATTTAAAATGAAATTCTGGAACTTGGGTGGAAACGGTCAAATTTTAATTAGTGCGCTTGCTACAACTGCTTGTATGTTCTATTGGGGTGGCAAAATTCCAGATGGCTTGTTGTGGGCTATAATGACGGTAGTTGCAATTTTAGCCGGTGTTATTTGGGCGGTTATTCCTGCAATATTTAAGGCGTTTTTTAACACTAACGAAAGTTTGTTCACCTTAATGATGAACTATATAGCAACAGGTTTAGTTGCTTTTGCTATTAAAGAATGGGGTGGTACAAACTCTTCTGGTACGTTAAACCCACTTAAAGAAGGTGTTTTACCTGTCTTAGGCAACGACGCTGTTTTAACCATTTTAGTAGTTGCTCTATTAACTATTTTCGTTACTATTTATATGAAATATAGCAAACACGGTTTTGAAATTTCTGTTGTAGGCGATAGCGAAAATACGGCAAGATACGTTGGCATAAACGTTAAAAAAGTTATTATTAGAACCTTGGCGCTATCTGGTGCACTTTGTGGCATTATTGGTTTGTTGCTTGCTGGTGCATTAAACCATAACGTTTCTACAAGTTCTGCAAACAATATGGGCTTTACGGCGATTATTGCTGTGTGGATTGCTAATATGAGTCCACTACTTACAATAGCATCTTCGTTTGGTATTATGTTCTTAACCTATGGGTTGGGTAGGGTACAACAATCGTTTAATATTACAAATGATGCCGTTTTAAATATGATTGTTGGTTTAATGTATTTAATAGTTATTGGTTGTGTTTTCTTTACAACTTATAAAATAACTTTTAACAAAAAACAAAAACAAACTGTAGTTGATGAAGCAATTGCAACAAAAACTACAGAAAAGAAAGAAGTTAAAAAAGCAAAGACTTCTAAAGACAAGGAATAAGGAGGGAAAATCATGGTAGGTATTTTAGTTGGCGCTATAAGTATGGGTATGGTTTTCTTATTGGGGTCTGTAGGTGAAATTGTTACCGAAAAATCTGGCCATCTTAATCTTGGTATCCCAGGAATTATGTGTTTAGGCACTGCAGGTGGGTGTTTTGGTGTTTCTCTTTACATGAATCTTTTGCCAAATCCAAACAATGCATCTTGGCTTTTATTAATTATTATTCCAATAATTACTTCTGTAATATTTTCTGCGTTTGGTGGATTAATTTATGCATTTTTAACTGTTACCTTTAGGGTAAACCAAAACGTTGTAGGTCTTGCTATTACAACCTTTGGCGCAGGTTTTACTCAATTCTTTATGGATAAGTTTGTAAACACTATTCGTTTTGCAAAAGCAAGTAAAATTATTAGAACGCCTTTGCCATTTGCAGAATCTTTGGGCGCGTTTGGTGAAATATTTTTCTCTTACGGGTTCTTCGTATATTTGGCGATTGCCATTGCAATTGTTACTGCATTTGTTTTAAGAAAAACTAAAGTGGGATTAAGTTTACGTGCCGTTGGCGAAAACCCTGCTACGGCAGATGCCGTTGGTATTAACGTTACTAAATATAAATACGGTGCAATTTTAATTGGTAGTGCTATTGCAGGACTAGGCGGACTTTTATATGTTATGGAATATAACTTCGGTACGTTTGACAATACTTTAACTATTCAATCTTTTGGTTGGCTTGCTATTGCATTAGTTATATTTACAATGTGGAAACCAGACTTATGTATTTTAGGTTCTATAATATTTGGTGCACTATATATTTTAGGTTATAAAATTACGGGGTTGCAATCTTTAGGACAACAAGAATTAATTAAACTTCTACCATACGTTGCAACCGTTATAGTTTTAATTATAACTAGCATTACGGGTAGCAAGGAAAATCAACCGCCGGCGTCTTTAGGCTTAAATTACTTTAGAGAAGAAAGGTAGTTTAATATAAAAATTAATAAAACAATATTATAGCCCCCAATTTTTGGGGGCTATTTCGTTTATATAATTTCAATTATATTATTGTAAAAAATATAAAACTATGTTAAAATGTTAGCGCTACCATAAATGTATAACAAGCAACTAATTTACGCAAAATATTTGTGTTATTAGGTGTTATATGTTAGATAGTGTTTCTAAAAAACTTTTATGCATTATTGTTAACGAGTGTGAAAGTGGTTATAAAATTATAGAAAAAGAATTTTTAATATCTTCTTTTCCACAGGGCTTAGTAATAGACGAGTTTTTGTTAAAAAAGCATATAGGTTATTTGTTAGAAAAAGAATATATTAGCGTTAAGTATGAAGATGAAAAAGAACTTTGTGTTTGCCCTTTGCCAAAAGGCAAACTTGTTTTAGAAGAAAACTTAAACGGCGAAATAGAAAATTATAACAGAAAAAAAGGGTATTTATTATTTTCTTTTTTTGGTGCTTTTTTAGGTGGGGTTTTGGTTAGTTTGCTATTTGTTGTGTTTTTAGTTTTGTCGGGTAAAATATAATGCTAAACAAAACGGAAAACAAAGTAATGTGCCTACTTTTAGAATTGGGCAACAAAAAAACCACCTTTTTAATAACCCCGTTAGACCTACTTAATATGCTTGCCATAAAAGGTCTTACAACAACGAATTTAGAAAAAATTATAAACGCACTTTGCGTTGACGGGTTTATAGATTTAATTTATTCAGACCGTCACGGCGAAAAGGTTTATTGTATAACACTTTTAGAAAAAGGAAAATGCTTTAGAAGAAACGGCGAAAAAATTAAGCGCACCCTAATATTTAAGTTAGTAGTTACCGTGTGCTTTGCTTTTTTAAGTTTTTTATTAGGCTTAATATTGAAAGCGATTTTTTAGTATGGAAGAAAGAATTTTTAAGTTAAAATCTAAATATGCGCCTACGGGCGACCAACCGCAAGCAATTAATAAACTTACGGAAGGTATTTTAGACGGCTTGCGCACGCAAGTCCTTTTGGGTGTTACGGGTAGTGGCAAAACGTTTACCATGGCAAACGTAATAGCAAACGTAAATAGGCCTGCTTTAGTTATTGCCCACAACAAAACTCTTGCGGCGCAACTTTGCAACGAGTTTAGAGAGTTCTTCCCAGAAAACAGAGTAGAATTTTTCGTTTCTTATTACGACTATTATCAACCCGAAGCATATATTCCTTCAACCGATACTTATATAGAAAAAGATTTAGCCATAAACGACGAAATAGATAAACTTCGCCACTCTGCAACCTGTTCTCTTTCGGAAAGGAGAGATACTATAGTTGTTGCTTCCGTTTCTTGTATATACGGGTTAGGCGCGCCAGAAGAATATTATAGGTTAGCCCTTTCTATTCGCCCTAACCAACAATTAGACAGAGATGAGTTAATGCGAAAGTTGGTGGCTATTCAGTATACCAGAAAAGACATTGATTTTAGCCGTTCTTCGTTTAGAGTTAGGGGAGATACGGTAGATATTTTTCCTTCTTCTAACACCGAAATTATTATTAGGGTAGAATTTTTTGGTGATACCGTAGACAGAATTTTAGAAGTAGAATTCGTTAGTGGTAAAATTATTGCAGAATTAAAACACGCGGTAATTTTTCCTGCAAGCCACTATGCCGTTGCAGAAGAAAAACTTAAACTTGCCACCATTGCCATTGAAAGAGATAAAGAAGACGAAGTAAGGCTACTAAAAGAAGACGGCAAACTTTTAGAAGCGCAAAGGCTTAACCAACGTACCGAATACGACCTAGATATGATTAAAGAAATAGGCTTTTGTAAAGGTATAGAAAATTATAGCCGTTATTTCGACGGCAGACAAATTGGCGAGCCACCTTTTACTTTGTTAGACTATTTCCCAAAAGATTTTATTGTGTTTATAGATGAATCGCATATGACTATACCGCAACTAGGCGCTATGTATAACGGAGATAGAAGTAGAAAACAAAGCCTTGTAGAATACGGGTTTAGGCTAAAATCTGCATTTGATAACAGACCTTTAACCTTTGGCGAGTTTGATGCAAGAGTTGGGCAAATGATTTGCGTTTCGGCAACCCCTGCAAAGTATGAATTATCTGAAGCGGGGCAAGTGGTAGAACAACTTATTAGACCTACAGGGTTATTAGACCCAGAAATTTTCGTTGTTCCAACTAAAAACCAAATAGACCACCTTTTAGTAGAAATCAACAAAGTTATTAAAGAAAAAGGTAGGGTACTTATTACCACTTTAACTAAAAAAATGGCAGAAAGTTTAACCGAATACTTAAAAGAAAGTGGTGTTAAAGTTAGGTATATGCACAGCGATATAGACACTATGGAAAGAATAGAAATAGTTTCTGCTCTTCGCAACGGCGAGTTTGACGTGCTTTGTGGTATTAACCTTTTAAGAGAAGGGTTAGATTTGCCAGAAGTTAAATTAGTTGCTATTTTAGACGCCGATAAAGAAGGTTTTTTACGCAGTGAAACTTCACTAGTTCAAACGGTAGGCCGTGCGGCACGTAATAAAGACGGCAAGGTTATAATGTATGCAGACGTAATTACTGGAAGTATGCAACGCGCCATAAACGAAACTAAAAGGCGCAGAGATATTCAGTCTGCTTATAACGTTAAACACGGCATAGTGCCAAAAACCATTATTAAAGACGTTGTTAACACCTTAGAAATCACTAAAAAAGTAGACAGAACTAAAGAAGTTAAAAAAGCAGATATTCCAGAAGAAATAGAAAAATTAAAGGCTTTAATGAAAATTGCATCTAGTAATTTAGACTTTGAAAAATGTATTGAAATAAGAGATACTATTGCTAAATTAAAATTAAAAATGAGAAAATAATATGAAAGATTATATAGTTATAAAAGGGGCAAGGGGAAATAACTTAAAAGACGTTGACGTTACTATTCCGCGCGAAAAACTGGTTGTATTTACAGGGCTTTCGGGGAGTGGTAAGTCTTCGCTTGCCTTCGATACCATTTACGCAGAAGGGCAAAGAAGATACGTAGAAAGTTTATCTAGTTATGCTCGTATGTTCTTAGGGCAGATGGAAAAGCCAGACGTAGATTTAATTGAAGGGTTATCTCCAGCCATTTCTATAGACCAAAAAACAACTTCGCATAACCCACGTTCTACCGTTGGCACGGTTACCGAAATTTACGACTATTTTAGGTTGTTGTTCGCTAGGGTTGGCGTTCCACATTGCCCAGTTTGTGGCGAAGAGATTTCTAAACAAACCATAGACCAAATTTTAGATAAGGTTATGGCGTTAAAAGAAAACACCAAAATTTTAATTAACGCACCTATTGCCAAGGGCAAAAAAGGGGAATTCAAAAAAGAAATAGAAAGTTTTAGAAAAAGTGGCTATTCTCGTATAGAAATAGACGGCGTGGTTTACGATTTAACTGAAGAAATTTCTTTAGATAAAAACGTAAAACACAACATTAACGTAGTTATAGATAGGCTTATAGTTAAAGAAGGCATAGAAAAAAGGCTTTTTGATAGTTTAGAAACGGCAATTAAACTTTCTAACGGGTTAGTTATAGTAGAAGAACTAGGTGGCGAAAGCACGTTATATTCTACTAAATATTCTTGCCCTAATTGTAATATAAGCATAGAAGAAATAGAGCCAAGGTTGTTTTCTTTTAATAACCCTTTCGGTGCTTGTCCAGACTGCCACGGCTTAGGTTATAATAATAAAGTAGACCCTAAACTTGTTATTAAAGATGAAAATAAATCTTTAAGAGAAGGTGCTATGTGTATTACGGGTTGGAATTTAGATAGTGGTAAAATGTGCGAAATGTATTTTACTTCTCTTTCTAAACATTACGGCTTTAGTATGGATACTCCAGTTAAAGACCTACCTGCAAATATCGTGGAAATATTGCTTTATGGTAATGGTGGCGAAAAAATTAAAATGGATTACTCTACTAAAACGTTTAACGGCAGTTATATGTCCAGTTGGGAAGGGGTTATTCCGAATTTAGAAAGAAGATATAGAGAAACTTCAAGCGACTACACCAAAAGCGAAATAGAACGTTATATGACGGTTAGCCATTGCCAAACGTGTAAAGGGCAAAGGTTAAAAAAAGAAGCCTTAGCAGTAACCATAAACGGCAAAAACATTGCAGAATTAACAGATACGTCCGTTATAGATTTATATGGCTTTATGGAAAACTTAGTTTTAGACCAAACTAAAAGTATAATAGCAAAGCCAATATTAAAAGAAATTAAGGCAAGGTTAAACTTCTTAAAAGACGTTGGTTTAGGCTATTTAACGTTAAGCAGAACGGCAAGCACCCTCTCTGGTGGTGAAGCACAAAGAATTAGGCTAGCAACTCAAATAGGTAGTGGGCTTACTGGCGTACTATATATTTTAGACGAGCCAAGTATAGGCTTACACCAAAGAGATAACGAAAAACTACTTGCATCGCTAAAGAAATTAAGAGATTTAGGTAATACCTTAATAGTTGTTGAACACGATGAAGATACCATTAGAAGTGCAGATTTTATTGTTGATATTGGCCCTAAGGCAGGCGTCCACGGGGGCGAAGTAGTGGCAACGGGTAGCGTAGAAGATATTATTAACGAACCAAATTCTATTACGGGCGACTACCTTGCCGGCAGAAGAAAAATTTTAGTTCCTAACGAAAGGCTAACCCCAGACGGTAGGTGGCTAGAAATTTACGGTGCACAACAAAACAACCTAAAAGATATTAACGTAAAAATTCCAGTTGGCTTATTTACTGCAATAACGGGTGTTTCGGGTAGTGGCAAAAGTTCGTTGGTTAACGAAATAATTTTGCCAGAACTTTCTAATAAACTAAACAACAGTAAAATTCGTGGTGGCAAGTTTAGTAAAATAGATGGCATAGAATATTTCGATAAGGTTATTGCAATAGACCAATCTCCAATAGGCAGAACACCAAGAAGCAACCCTGCAACCTACACGGGCGTATTTGCGCATATTAGAGAATTGTTTGCATCTACCGTAGATGCTAAAGAACGTGGCTACAAAGCGGGCAGATTTTCTTTTAACGTTTCGGGTGGTAGGTGCGAAAGGTGTGAAGGCGACGGCATATTAAAAATAGAAATGCACTTTTTGCCAGATATTTACGTTCCTTGCGAAGTATGTAAAGGTAAAAGATATAACAGAGAAACCTTGCAAGTTAAATATAAAGGCAAAAATATTAGCGAAGTTTTAGATATGACGGTAGACGAAGCGTGCGAATTTTTTAGCGCACAACCATCTATTTACAATAAAATAAAAACCTTGCAAGACGTAGGTTTAGGGTATATTAAGTTAGGGCAAAGTTCAACAACCCTTTCTGGTGGCGAAGCGCAAAGGGTAAAACTTGCAACTGAATTATGCAAACGTTCAACGGGTAAAACACTTTATATTTTAGACGAGCCTACCACGGGCTTACACACTTACGACGTAGATAAACTTTTATTGGTTTTACAACGTTTACAACAAAGTGGCAACACCATTGTGGTTATAGAACATAATTTAGACGTAATTAAGGTTGCCGACTATATTATAGATTTAGGCCCAGAAGGTGGCGAAGGTGGCGGCACGATAGTGGCACAAGGCTCGCCAGAAGAAGTTTCTAGAATAGAAAATAGTTATACGGGGCAATTCTTAAAGAAAATATTAGTAAAAAACTAAAAAATAAAGGCTACCAAGCAAGGTAGCCTTAAAATTTTTAAAATATTTGAAATATTTTCGTATAAAAAAAGGGTTTTTAAGTTTTGCGTAGTATTATTATGTGAATATATTTATACGTTCATAAAGGGGACAAGTTAAATGAAAGATAAAACTTTTGAAATGGAAGAAACGTTTTTATCTAAATACGCGTTTAAGTCTATTAACACGGTGGGTAGATTAAAAAAAGAAACTCCTTGCCCAATGAGAACGGAATTTCAACGAGATAGAGACAGAATTATACATAGCAAGGCTTTTAGAAGGCTAAAAAACAAAACGCAAGTTTTCTTTTCTCCAGAAGGCGACCATTATAGAACAAGGTTAACGCATACCTTAACCGTTTCGCAAGTGGCAAGGGCTATTGCAAGGGCGCTATCTCTTAACGAAGACTTAACTGAAGCCATTGCTTTGGGGCACGATTTAGGTCACACCCCGTTTGGTCACTCTGGCGAAAGAATATTAAACGCACTTAACCCAAAAGGGTTTAGGCACAACGAAAATTCTGGTAGAGTAGTAGACCTTTTAGAAAGCGACGGCAAAGGCTTAAACCTAACCCGTGAAGTAGTAGATGGCATTATAAACCATAAACTAAATTCTAACCCTAAAACGTTAGAAGGCAAAGCAGTTAGTTTAGCAGATAGAATTGCCTATATCAACCACGATATAGACGACGCTATAGATAGTGGCATTATCACGTTTAACCATTTACCTAAAGATTTAATTGAAATTTTAGGTGAAACTTCTAGCCAAAGAATTAACACTATGGTGCAATCTATTTTTATAGAAAGCGACGGGAAAAACAAAGTAGAAATGCAACCGGAAATTGCATTAGCCACCAACCAATTACGCGACTTTTTGTTTGAAAACGTTTATAATGCAGATACTTTTAAAAAAGAAGAAGAAAAGGCAAACAGAATGATTTCTGCCCTTTATAACTATTACAAAGAAAACCTAAACCTAATGCCAGAATTTTACGTAAAATTGCTAAACGATTACGATAAAGACACCGTTTTATGCGACTATATTTCTGGTATGAGCGACGGGTTTGTTGTAAAGAAATTTACAGAATTATTTATACCAGATAAGTGGAAACTATAAAAAGGAAAACTTATGAAAGGTTTTAACGCAAAATTTATTGATGAATTAAAAAACAAATGCGATATTATAGATATCGTTAAAAGTTATATTCACCTTGAACAAAAGGGGGGAAGTAACTTTTGGGGGAAATGCCCTTTTCACCACGAAAAGACGGCATCTTTTTGCGTTAACTCAGTAGGTCAATTTTACTATTGTTTCGGTTGCCATAAAAGTGGCGACGTTATTAGTTTTATAATGGAAATGGAATCTTTAGATTTTAACGACGCCGTTAAACTTTTGGCAGAAAAAGTGCATTTACCTATTCCAGAAGTTGAATACGACGACGAAAGGGCTAAAGAGCAAAAAAAGAAAAAAGAAAGAGTTTTGGCATTGTTAAAAGACTCTGCGTTATTCTACGTTGCCAACCTTAAAACCCAACAAGCCACTAAACATATAGAATACATAGTTAACCGTGGAATTGCAGGTGAATTAGTTTCTAAATTTGGCATGGGTGCTTCGTTAGACTATCAAGGTTTAGTTAACCACCTAAAAGATAAAGGTTATACCGAAGATGAAATGTTATCTTCTGGGGTAGTAGATAAGAAAAACGAAAGGCTTTACGATGCACTTGCCGGTAGGTTAATTATTCCTATTATAAACGCTATGGGGCAAGTTGTTGCCTTTGGTGGAAGACTATTAGAAAAAGCAGACTTTGCTAAATATAAAAACACCAAAGAAACCATGGTCTTTTCTAAAAGCAATACCTTATATAACTTAAACGCAGTTAAAAAACTTAAAAACGAAAAGGGTATAGATAGCATTATTATTGTTGAAGGTTATATGGATACCATTTCGTTAGTGAGCGGTGGTTTTGAAAACGTCGTTGCTAGTATGGGAACGAGTTTAACCAAAGACCAAGCAAGAATATTAAAACGTTATACCGACAAGGTGTTTATTAGTTACGACGGCGACTTTGCCGGGCAAAAAGCATCTATTCGTGGGCTAGAAATTTTAAAAGAAGAAGGGTTAGACGTTAAAGTTGTTGCCTTGCCCGACGGCTTAGACCCAGACGACGTTATTAAAAAGTTTGGTAAAGAAAGTTATGCAGAACTTTTACAAAAGGCTAAACCACTTATAGACTTTAAGTTAGATATTATTAGAAAAACTTTTGATATAAACACGGTAGACGGAAAACGAAAATACGTTGTTGAAGCGCTAAAAGTTATTAAAGAAAGCCCTTCTTTTACCGAGCAAGAAGATTTGTTAAAACAAGTTAGAGATATTACTGGCATAACGTACGAATCGTTAAAACGCGACTTATTAAACACCGAAGAAAAGCCACAAACCAAAGAAAAAGAAGTTGTGCCGATTTTTAACGATAACGTTGGCGACAAAGTTTTAATGGCAGAAAGGTTTATTATTTACGCTTATCTTTTTAACAAAGAATATACTTTGGAAGAAGATTTAGAAAAAATAAGTTTTTCAACCCCTGTGTTTGCAGAAATTAAAAAACTTATTTTAGACAGAAAGGCTAACGGCGAAACTTTAAGGTTTAACGACCTTTACGAACTTATTAGCGAAGAATTTAGAGATGAACTTTCTAGAATTGCAGGCATGCACACCGAAGAAGAAGGAAAGTTTAGCGAAGAACAATATTTTAACGGCTGTGTAAAAACGGTTATGCTAGAAAAATTAAATGCAGAAATTGCTGTTTTAACCAAGCAATTCAAAGAAGAAACAGATACCGAAAAACGCAGGCAATTAGCAAACGAAATGGCAAAAGCCATTGCTAGAAAAAACAAACTATAAATTAGAAAAAAGTTATTAGGAGATACCTTAAATGGAAGAAAAAGAAATTTTTATTATCCCAGAAGTTGCACAAACACCAAGTGAAGAAAATAGCCAAAACCCTATTCACACTATTGTTGAAGACATTATTATAGAATATAAAAGCAAAGGTAAAATTACTACCGAAATACTTTTTGATAAGTTAGAAAAATGCCAAGCAACACCAAGTGAATTAGATGAAATTTATAAACTTTTAGAAGAAGCAGGTATTCAAATCGTTAACGAATACGAAAAAGACAAGGAGTTATACGACCAAATTCTTAAAGAAGTTAGCATGGACGACCCTGTTAAAATGTACCTAAAAGATATTGGTAAAGTTCCACTTCTTATGGCAGATGAAGAAACTGAACTTGCAAAACGTATGATGAACGGCGATGAAAGTGCTAAAAGGTTACTTTCTGAAGCCAACCTTCGTTTAGTTGTTTCTATTGCTAAAAGATATATGGGTAGGGGTATGCAGTTTTTAGATTTAATTCAAGAAGGCAACCTTGGGCTTATGAAGGCAGTAGAAAAATTTGATTACCAAAAAGGCTTTAAGTTTTCTACCTACGCTACTTGGTGGATTAGACAAGCTATAACAAGGGCTATTGCAGACCAAGCAAGAACTATTAGAATTCCTGTTCATATGGTAGAAACTATTAACAAACAAATAAGAGTTTCTAGAAAGCTTTTACAAGAGTTTGGCCGTGAGCCAACCCCAGAAGAAATTGCCGTTGAAATGAACGTTTCTGTTGAAAAAGTGCGTGAAATTCAAAAAATTGCGCAAGACCCTGTTTCTTTAGAAACACCTATTGGTGAAGAAGAAGATAGCCACCTTTCAGACTTTATTGAAGATGAAGGCAGTACTGCGCCAACAGACGCCGTTTCTTCTGCAATGCTTAAAGAACAACTTATTGGTGTTTTAGATACTTTAACTCCAAGAGAAGAAAAGGTTTTAAGGCTTCGTTACGGTTTAGACGACGGCAGACCAAGAACGTTAGAAGAAGTTGGTAAGGAATTTAACGTTACTAGGGAAAGAATTAGGCAAATTGAAGCAAAGGCCTTAAGAAAACTAAGGCACCCAAGCCGTTCTAAACGATTAAAAGATTATTTAGATTAATATGGCAGAAATTAGTTACAGGCTAACCGAAATTTTTAACGCCATACCCACTTGCGAAGTGTTTGCAGATATTGGTTGCGACCACGGTTATATAACCCAAAAAATGTTACAAACCGGCAAATGCAAGAAGGCAATTTTTAGCGATATTAGTGCAAAATGCTTGCAAAAAGCAAGCGAACTACTAAAAGATTACGTAGAAAAAAATTTAGCAAAAGGGGTTGTTTCTAACGGGTTTGAAAAAATAGAATTTTGCACTTGCGCCCTTATTGCAGGTATGGGTGGCGAAGAAATTATAGAAGTGTTAAAAAAAGCAAAAAGTTTGCCTTATTCCTTAGTTCTTCAACCAATGAAAAATTGCGAAAAGGTTAGAAAAACTTTAATAGAATTAGGGTATAAAATATTAAAAGACTACACTTTTAACGAAGGCAAAAGGTTTTACGATTTAATTTTTTGCGAAAAAGGTGAAGATAGTTTAACCCAAGAAGAAATAGAGTTTGGCAGAACTAATTTAACAGAAAAAACTTTGCCTTTTGTGAACAAAATTAAATTAAAAATAAATCAATATAAAAAGGTAATAGCAGAAGAGAAAATAACTAACGAAACTAAAGAAAAAATGCTGTTAGAAATAGAAAGGTTAGAAAAATATGTGTAGTTTACAAGAGTTTTTTTCCACTCTAGATGGGTTAGCGCCAATAAGTTTAAGCCACAAATTAATTGAACTTGGCGACTACGATAATAGTGGCATTTTAGTACATAGTACTAACACCGTTAAAAAGGCGTTGTTTACTTTAGATTTAAGCGATTTAGCAGTGGATTTTGCCATTAAAAACGGGTGCGATACCATCGTTACTCATCACCCTGCAATTTATGCGCCAATTAAAAGTTTAAGCCAAGAAAGTGCTAGTGAAAAGGCGCTAGTAAAGGCTATTAAAGCAAACTTAAACGTAATTTCTATGCACCTTAATTTAGACGTTGCAGTTAACGGAATAGACCAAAGTTTAGCAGAAAAACTTTGTGCAAAAGAAGTGGAAATTTTAGAAAAATTAGTTAAAAATTGTGGTTATGGTAGACAATTTATAATAGAAGAAACAACACTAAAAGAATATTACGAAAATGTAAAAGTTTTATTTAATTGCAACAAAATTTTATGCTACGGCAAAGAAGACAGCAAAATTAAAAGTGTTGCAAGTTTTTGTGGGAGTGGTTCTTCAACGGCGTTAAAATTACTAGAAAATGGTTGTTTAACGGCAGATTTAATTATTACTTCAGATATGCCACACCACGCGTTAAAAGAACTTTTAGAAGTTGAAAAAAGGGTAATTTTAATACCCCATTACGTTGCAGAAGAATATGGTTTTAGCAAGTATTTTGCTAACGTTAATTTAAAATTAAAAAATAAAATTGAAACAATTTATTTCTTAGATGAAAGATTTAAGTAAAGGAGATAATTATGATAGAAAAGTTGTTAGCCTACCAAGAAATGGATGCAAACCTAAAAAATTTAGAAGCAAAACTTTTAGGTAGTGAAGAAAGAAAAAAAGTTGCGTCTGCAAAAAAATATTTAGAAGGCGTTGAAGAAAACTTAAACAAGTTAAACGCTCAAGCAGGGGATATTTATTCTTCTTACGAAGCGCTAAAATCTAAGCAAGAAAAGGCGTTAGAAAAAGAAAAAGATATTACTAAGGCTCTTGCAAACTTGCAAGATGGCACGGAGGCAGAATATTTACTTAAAAAAGCCAACGAACTTATGCAAGAATTAAAAAATATTGATGCAGAATTAAACAAACTTTCTACTGCCGTTGGCGAAATGGCTAAAGAATATAACCAAATTAAAAATTCTACAGCCGCTGCCCAAGCACAATTTGCAGAATATAAGCCTAAATACGAAGCAATTAGAAAAGAAATTCAACCAGAAAAGGAAAAAATTGAAGCGCAATTAGCTGAACTTGAAAAGGGCGTTGATAAAACTTTAATGGAACTTTACTTAAAAAAGCGTGCAGAGAAAATTTTCCCTATAGTGTTTGAAGTAAAGGCAAACGGCAAAGACTTTATGTGTGCTAAATGTTATAATTTATTAGATTTAAGCGCAGTTTCAAAGTTAAGTAAGGGCGAACTTGTAGAGTGCGACCATTGCCACACCTTAATGTTTAAAAAATAATTAAATCAAAACAAAAAAAAACTTAAAAAACTAACGGCTAGCCCCGTTGGTTTTTTTGTTTTATTTTGGGTTTTTTATAAATTTTATTTATAAAAGTCCTTGTAAAAAAGTGTTGTATTTGGTATAATAAAATAGATTAACTTCTTAAGGAGTAAAAAATTGAACAGTTTAGGCAGAAATAACGAACAGAACAACGAAAAACAACCTATATTCACCAAAGAAACTATGGGTGTAGTTTTAATTTTATTTTCAACTTTAGCAACTATTTGCCTTATTACAAGGGAAACTCTTTTTTCTTTACCAGGGCAATATATTAACGCGTTTTTATTTGGTTGTTTTGGATATTTCGCTTACGTACTTTGCTTGTTTTTAATTTTTATAGGCGTACTTTTAGTTGTTGGTAAAAAAACCAACGTAAGTGCTAAAAATAAATTTTACGTTACGTCTTTCGTTGTTTTACTTGCATTACTATTACACACCATTTCAATGTCTGGTGCAGACGTTAAAGATTTTGCCGAATATTTAACACTTTCTTACACGATGGCAGAAGGTGGTATTGCAACCACTTCAGCAGGCGGGTTAATTGTTGGTTTAGTTGCTTACCCAATAACTTTGCTTTTAACCAACGTTGGCGCTTACGTTGCACTTGGTTTACTAATCGTTTTAGACGCATATGCTTTCATAGACGGCTTGGTTAAAGATTATTCACATAAAAGACCTGCCGTTAAAGGCGAAAAATTTAAAAGTAGTTACGTTGCAAAAGATAGTAAAGATGAAATTAGCAACCTACCAATTAAAGATTACCCTATTGAAGACGTAGACTTAAATAATTACGACAAAGAAGAAAAGCCTACCCAAAAACTTTTCGTTATAGACCCACAAAAATTCTATTATAAAAGCAGAAAGGAATTAAAAACCGATACGGGCAAAGACCAAATTAAACTAAACAAAGACCAAAAGGGCTTAAATATAGCTTCAATTCCACAAAACTACCAAGACGGCTACGTTGAAGACATTAAGGAAAAAATAGACTATATTAAAAAACCAGCAGAAATAGACCTTGAAAAAACCTTAAATAACGATAAGTATAGGAATTCTAACACACCAACCACAACTATTTCTACCCCTATTAGTAATCCGTCTATTCCATCCGTTGAAGAAAAGAAAGACGAAATACCTTTCATAGAACATAGCGCAGATAAGCCTAAAGAAGCACCGGTTGAAGATAGCACAAAAGACCGTGCAGATAGATTTGCCGATAAGTATATGGCAGACGATAATTACGACCCTTTAACTGCTTCTATGAAAGAAGACGTTTACGATATTGAAGATAACGAGCCTACTTACGAAAACCCTTCTTACCAACCACCTATTGAAGAAAAAATTCAACACGTTGAAGAAACTTATACTCCGTTTGAAGAAGAAAAACCTGTTGAAACAGAAACAAGGGCAAGAAGACTTTTTGAAGCCTTAAACGACAAAAAAGAAGTAGAAGAAGAAAAGCCCGTTGAAACACCGGTTGAAGAAATTGAAGAAAACCCTATTGGCTTCGGTAGGGGAAGAAATAGAATTTTACCAACTGAAAACGTTATTGATGATTTAGAAGAAGATACTTATATTCCACCAGTGGAAGAAAAAGTTATTGAAACGGCTAAACCTATTGTGGAAGAAATTAAAGAAGAACCTAAAAAAGAAATTCCACCAATTAACAGAGAATATTTTAGCCCACCGTTAGATTTATTAGAAACGCACACTCCACCAAGCGAATTGCCACAAGAAGACCACGAAGGTAGAAAAGAAGCTATTAGGGCTAAATTAGAAGAGTTTGGCATTAACGTAGAACCACAAGACCATATTCAAGGGCCGTCTATTACAAGGTACGAAATTAAAATGCCAGCAGGTGTTTCCGTTAAAAAAGTTTTAAGTTACGACGACGACTTGCAAATGGCGCTTTTAGTAAAGAACGGCATAAGAATTGAAGCACCTATTCCAGGCAAAAACCTAGTTGGTATTGAAGTTGCTAACAAAGTAAAAGTTATGGTAGGCTTAAAAGAAGTGCTTATGGGTATGGCAGGGCAAAACTTTAAGCCAGATTCACTTGTTTTCGCACTTGGTAAAGATATCGTTGGCGAATCTAAATACGACGATTTAACTAAAGGCCCACACTACCTAATTGCAGGTTCTTCTGGTTCTGGTAAAAGCGTTTGCTTAAACGTTATGATTGTAAGTTTACTAATGCGTTATAGCCCAGAAGAATTAAGGTTTATTTTAATTGACCCTAAACGTGTAGAAATGCGTAAATACGAACATATTCCACACCTTATGGTAGACGAAATTATTACAGACCCTAAAAAGACGCTTGCCGTTCTACAATGGGCAATTGAAGAAATGGAAAGACGTTACGAAATGTTTGAAAAAGCAGGTAGTTACGTAGACGGCATTGCCGCTTATAACCAATACGTTGCAAGCAATACAGTGCCAAAAATGCCAAAAATCGTTATCGTTATAGACGAATTTGGCGATTTAATGGCTAATATTAAAAAAGATTTAGAAGTAAAAATACAAATTTTAACGCAAAAGGCGCGTGCTGCAGGTATTCATATAGTACTTGCTACGCAAAGACCTTCTGCAAACGTTGTTACGGGTGTTATTAAAACAAACTTGCCGTCTCGTATAGCGTTTAAGGTAGGTAATTATACCGACTCGCTTATTATTTTAGATAGCAAGGGCGCAGAAAAATTACTTGGCAACGGCGACATGTTGTATAAAAACTCTACTATGTCTGAAACGGAAAGGTACCAAGGTGCGTTTATTTCCGGCACGGAAGTTTACAACGTAGTTAAGTATATTATAGAAAATAATAAGGCTTACTTCGACGATGACCTTGCTAACTATTTAGAAAGGGCAACTGCACCTAAGGTAGAAGAAACGGCAGTAACAAGTAGTAACGACGATAGCCCGGAAGTAGACGATACTTTCTTAAAAGCATTGGCGTTTGCAATTAACTCTGGCACGATATCTATTTCTGCACTACAAAGAAGGTTTACAATGGGTTACCCAAGGGCTGGTGGCATAATAGACAAAATGGAAGTTATGAAGTTTATTTCACCAAACGAAGGTAGCAAGGCAAGAAGAGTTTTAATTACTAGAGAAGAATTTATAGAAAGGTTTGGCAGTATGCCAGAAAATTATGTGTAAAGATAAAAAAATAGGCGTAATTTCGCTTGGGTGCGACAAGAATAGGGTAGATACCGAAAAAATGCTTGCAATATTAAAAAGAAAGCATACCCTTGTTGCAAATGAAGAAGAAGCCGAAATAATAATTATAAATACTTGTGCTTTTTTAGAAAATAGTAGAAAAGAAGCCATTTTAGAAATTTTAAGGGTGGCAGAACTGAAAAAACAAGGTTTAGAAAAAATTATCGTAACGGGGTGCTTGCCACAAAAATTCATAGATGAAATTTTTTACGAACTTGTTGAAGTAGACGGGTTTTTAGGTGTTTCAGACTATGCTAAAATAAACAGAGTAATTAACCAAGTTTACTTAGGCAAAAGGGTAAACGCAGTTGGCGTTATAAGTAAAGATTGTGGCACTAAAAGGGTGCTAACTACCACTAACTACGCCTACCTAAAAATTGCAGACGGGTGTTCTAACCATTGTACTTATTGTTTAATACCTAAAATTCGTGGTAAGTTTAGGTCAACACCAATGCAAAACCTAATAGCAGAAGCAAAGGGGTTAGGCAACGTTAAAGAACTTATTTTGGTTGCGCAAGACGTTACTCGTTACGGCGAAGACTTATTAGACGGAAGTAGTTTAATTACCCTAATACAAAATCTTTCTGCATTAAAGAACGTTAAGAAAATTAGGCTATTATATTGTTACCCAGAAAACATTACTAACGAGTTAATTGAAGAAATTAAAACTAACGAAAAGGTTATTAAATATTTAGATATTCCTTTACAACACGCCGACGATAAAGTGTTAAAGTTAATGAATAGGCGTGGCACTTACCAAAGTTATTTAAGTTTAATTAATAAATTAAAGCAAGAAATACCTAATATTGCTATTCGTTCTACTTTTATTACCGGGTTTCCTAATGAAGATGAAACTGCATTTAACAACCTACTAAACTTTATTAAAGAAGCAAAATTGTTTAACGTTGGCTTTTTTGCATATAGCCGTGAAAAAGATACCCCTGCCGATAAGTTAGATGGGCATATAGAAAATAAAGTTAAACAAAACAGGCTTAAAAAACTTTATTCTGCACAGAAAAAGGTGGTTAAAGAAAGGGCAAAAAGTTTAATTGGCTTTAGCATAGAGGTTTTAGCCGAAGGGTTTGATGAAGAAGGGTTTATCTATTACGGAAGGGCATATTTTAACGCACCCGATATAGACGGAAAAATATATTTCTTTTCTAAAAAGAAAGTGGAGTTAGGCAAATATTATAAAGTTAAAATTACAGGTTTTACAGATTACGATTTTTACGGAGAAAGATTATGAATTTACCAAACAAATTAACGGTTTTACGTTTAATATTAGTACCTGTGTTCGTTGCAGTGTTCTACATTACGGCAATACCATATAACTATTTAATTTCGGCAATAATATTTACCTTTGCCGCTTGTACCGACTTTTTAGACGGCTACATAGCAAGAAAATATAACTTAGTAACAGATTTTGGCAAGTTTTTAGACCCTATTGCAGATAAATTGTTGGTTTGTTCTGCAATAATTATAATGCTTTTACCAAATAGCGAAGTAACAATTATGCCTTGGTATTGTAGTATTGGCGTTGCAATTATAATTTCTAGGGAACTTTTAGTTAGTGGTTTTAGGTTAATAGCATCTACTAAAAACAGAGTTATTCCTGCCGATATGGCTGGCAAAATTAAAACTTTCGTTCAAGATATTGCTATCGTAGTGCTATTAGTTGGGGCTTCAATTTTTCCACAAACTTTTTCTGTTATGAATATCGTTGGCTTAATAATTTTTGGAATTTCAGTGCTACTAACAATTATTTCTGGTGCAGAGTGTATTATTAAAAATATTGATATATTAAAAGAGAAAAAAGAAGAAAATAAGTAAAATTTTATGGAAACTGCTATTATAACCTTTCGCCAATCTTACGATGTGGCAAACGACTTTATTGAAGATTTAGTTAAAGAATTTAGGCTTTCTGGTATCGGTGTAGATATTATAGAAAGTTTAAATTTATTAGATGAAGCAGAGTTCAAAAAAAGGCTTGGTTATATTAGAGATAGGTTTAATAATTTAGTTGTAGTTTGTTCTAAAAATGCAAGCAGAATTAAGCAAATTATTGCAGAAGAAATGCAAACTGCGTTAATAGAAAACGAAAAGGCTATAGAACTTGTTAAAGAAAGAAGTTTTGCTGACGGCGTTGAATATTCTTTAGATTACGCGCTAATGCCAGAAGACGCTATTTTAGTACCTAATAAAAAAGGTGTGTTCCAAGGTTTTTTGTGCGAAGATAACGACTTTTCTATTGCGTTTTTACCAAGCGAAAAAGAACAACTAATTTCTATGTGTGAAGAATACGTTTTACCTTATTTTGAAACTAAATACGGCAGAATAGTAGAAAGGCTAACCTTAAAATGTTTTGGTAGTAAAACCGAAATTGAAAAGGG
>JAFYWI010000019.1 GCA_017558105.1 Clostridia bacterium
CCGAAGACGCTGTGTTTGTAGATACTTCAAATATGGGTATTGAAGAAGTTTGCCAACTAATTCTATCTTACATAAAATAACTTAAATCATAAGGGAATATATAATGAATTTTGCTCATAAAACAATTCTATTTTTCTTTAATTTAATGTATCCACTAAAGATTATTAACAAAGAAAACGTGCCAAAAGATGGCGCTATATTTTGTTGTAATCATTTTTCTGCATTAGATTGTGGGTACGTTGCTAAACTTTATAATAAAGATATTTATTTTATGGCAAAAAAAGAGTTGTTTAAGAATAAGCTAGTGGGAGGTTTAGTTAAATCTTTTGGTGGGATTTCTATTGATAGAGAGAATATTGATATGAAATCTATGTTAGAATGCTTAAAAGTTCTTAAAGGTCAACATAAATTAGTTATTTTTCCAGAAGGAACTAGAAATAAAATAGACGATAATTTGCAACCATTAAAAAGTGGTTCAACAGTTTTTGCGGTAAAAAGTAAAACTCCAATAGTACCAATGGTTATTTTAAAAAAGGCAAAGTTTTTAAGAAAAAACTACCTTTTAGTAGGTAAACCTATTTATTTTGAAGAATTTTACGGAAAAAAACTTACTGAAGAAGATATTAAAAAAATGGACGATATTCTTGCAGAAAATATGAGAAATCTTCATAAAGAATTAAAAGAAAAGGTGCAAAAAAGAAAAAAATGATTGTTTTAATAGGTAAAAACAGTGGTTTTTGCTTTGGTGTTAAACGTGCAATAGATGCTGTAAACAATATAAGTTGCAAAAGAAAGTTTGTTTTAGGCGAAATTATTCATAACGAACTGGTTACTAAATCGTTAAACGAAAGTGGATTAAAAATTATTAACGATATTAAAAGTGCTAACTTGCAAAAAGGCGATACCGTTGTAATTAGAACTCACGGTGAAACTAAATCTGTTTTTGAAAAATTAAATAAATTAGGTGTCAATATTATTGATTGCACTTGCCCTTTTGTAAAAAAAATTCAAAATATTGTTGAAGAACATTATAATAAGGGGTACAAAATTGCTATTATTGGAAATGCTAATCACCCGGAAGTTGTTGGGGTAAACGGTTGGTGTAATAATTCTGCAATAATTACTGAAAATTTAGAAGATTTACATAATATAAATGCAGAAAAACTTTGCGTAGTGGTGCAAACAACTTATAATGAAGAAAAATTTGAAAAAATTAATAAAAATTTTACGTTTAAGTTGGGTAAAATAGTTGATATTTTCAAAACAATTTGCTATACTACATCTAAGCGTCAAAAAGAAGCGGAAATTATATCAAAAAATTGCCAAGCCGTTATTGTTTTAGGTGGTTCTAATAGCAATAACACAAAAGAATTATTTGATTTATGTAAACAACACTGCTCGCGTGTTTTTCACATTTCAGTTCCCAAAGATTTTGACTACGACAGAATAAAAAAATATAAGAAGGTTGGAATTGTGCTCGGGGCGAGTACACCGATAGAACAATTCAAAGAGGTTATTTGCAATATGGAAAAAGTTACAGAAGAAATTATCAAAACAGAAGTAGTAGATACGGAAGTTTCTAACGAACCAGCAGTTGAAGAAGTTAAGAAAGTGTCTTTAATGGAAAAGGCATTTCAAAAAATTAAACCTGCTAAAGATTACAGAGTAGGTCAAGTAGTAGTTGCTACTATATCTTCAGCAAACGATTCTGGTTTGACCATTTCTTTGAAAAACTCTAAAGGTGACTTTGTTTTACCTAAAGATGAAATGATTAACGAATATAATAAAGAAGAATATAAAGACAAAATTGGTAGCGATATTAGAGTTATGGTTATTGGTAAAAACCCAATTAGATTCTCTGAAAAGGCTATGGCTAAAATTCTTGCTGAAGAAGCAGAAATTGAATTAATTAAAAACGGCAAAGTTTTTGAAGCAGAGATTATTGAAACTAACAAAGGTGGTTTAACTGGTAAATTTGGTAGTTTCCAAGTGTTTATACCTGCTTCTCAAATTAAAATTGGTTTTGTTAAAGATTTAGAAAAATTTGTTGGCAAAAAACTAAAAGTTAAAGCAGAAAAAGTTGAATCTCGTGTAGGTAGAAGACAAATCGTTGCATCTGCAAGAGTTATTTTAGAAGAAGAAAAAGCAATTAAAGATGCTGAAAGAGCAGAATTAGAAAAAGAATTCTTCGACAATATTCAAGTAGGCGACGTTGTTTTAGGTAAACCTGTTAGATTTGCTGCTTTCGGTGCTTTTATAGATATTAATGGTATAGATTGTTTAGCACACATTTCAGACCTTTCTTGGACTGGTTGTAACGACTGTGCTGAAGTATTAGAATTAAATAAAGAATACGAATTCAAAATTCTTAAAATAGATTTAGAAACAAAAAGAGTTTCTGTTGGCTTTAAGCAACTTCAACCAAAACCTTGGGATTCTGTTGAAGAAAAATATGCTGTTGGCGACGTTGTAAAGGGCAAGGTTGTTAGAATTGTTCCATTTGGTGCTTTCGTAGAAGTTGAAAAAGGTGTAGATGGTTTAATTCACGTTTCTCAAATTTCAAACAAATGGTTAGAAAACCCAATTTCTGTTCTACAAGTTGGTCAAGAAGTTGAAGCAAAAATTTTAGAAATCAACGTAGAAAAAGAAAAAATGAACCTTTCTATTAAAGTTTTACTTCCAGAAGAAGCACCTGTTGAAGAAGAAAAAGAAGAAAAATCTGCAAAATCTTCTAAAAAACGTTCTGCTAAGAAAGTAGAAGAAGACGAAGAACTTCGCGAATGGAAAGATGAAACAAATAGTGATGTTTCAATCGCAGATTTAATTAATAGCGACAAAGAATAACATTAAAAGCCTTGCGATTGCAAGGCTTTTTTATTTTTTTTATTAAGGGTAGAAATGAAAAAACTTTTACTATTATTTTGGGAATTTTTTAAAATAGGCTTGTTTACCTTTGGTGGTGGCTATGCTATGATTGGAGTAATGCAAAGGGAACTTGTTGAAAAGAAAAATTATATTTCTAACGACGATTTTTTAGATTTAATTGGCATTGCAGAATCTACGCCAGGTCCGTTAGCAATAAATTCTGCAACGTATATTGGTTATAAAACAAAGGGAGTATTAGGTTCTCTTTTTGCAACTATAGGCGTTGTTTTGCCATCTTTTATAATAATTACCATAATTTCTTTAGTATTTGATGCGTTTTATCAGTTAGAATACGTTAAATATGCTTTTATGGGTATTCAAGCTTGTGTTGCTTTTATAATTTTAAATGCTGGTATAAAAATGTTAAAGCACCTAAAAAAGAACGTTTTTACAATCACTTTATTAATTTCCACAATACTTTTAATGATTGTTTTAACCTTGTTTGCAAGAAAAATTTCTTCTATTATTTTTATTCTTGCAGGTGGGTTGGTAGGTGTTATAATTTATTTAGTTACTCTAAATAAAGGAAAAGATAAAATAAATAAAGAAAGTAAAGCAGAAACGGAAAATAGTAAGGGGGATGATAAAAATGATTAGTCTTCTTTACTTATTTTGGACTTTCTTTAAGATAGGAATTGTTTCTTTTGGCGGTGGATATGCAATGATTCCGCTTTTAACAGATGAGGTTTTAGCAAACGGCTGGTTAACAGAAGAACAAATTATGAACTTTATTGCCGTTTCTGAATCTACACCTGGCCCAATTGCAGTTAATATGGCAACTTTTATTGGTTCTGCCCAAGGAGACGTAATCTTAGGGGGCGTATTAGGTAGAATTATTGGTGCATTTTTTGCAACTTTAGGTGTTGTTTTACCATCTTTTATAATTATATTGTTAATAGCATCAATTATGGTAGGCTTACTAAAATTTGCAGGGGTAAAAGCATTTTTAAGTGGTTTAAGACCTGTTGTGGTAGGGCTAATAATATCAACTGGTTTAATAATGTCAATTACGGTACTTTTAGGTATTACGAACGTTTATTTGCCAGTTGCTTTTGATTGGCGTGCTTTAGTAATTTTTGCAACCATTGCAATTATCTATTATTTCTGTAAGTACTCGTTAAAGAAAGAAATTTCACCTATAATTTTAATTTTAATTTCTGCAATATTTGGTATTATATTTTATGGGTTTTTAGGTGGTTTTTAATAATTTTTATATAATATATTATATAAATTCTGTAAAACTATTGACTTTATTTCACACAAAAAGTATAATTAAATTATAGGAAAGTAATTTAATTAATATAAAAAAATTTTAATTTTTAACGTGTATTAATTTTATGCTAACTATTAATAAAACTAGTTAAAGTTAATATGCGGTTTTTTATTTTAACCGCTTTAATTAGCGGTTTTTATTTTTACGGAGATGTGCGATGATTTGGTCTAAAAACGAAACTCTTTCAAGAGCTGAAATTGAAAAAATTCAACTAGAAAGGTTAATTGAAACTATAAATAGGGTTTATGAAAAAGTTGCCCCTTACAGAGAAAAAATGGATAAAGCTGGTGTTAAACCAACAGATATAAAAAGTTTACAAGATTTAAGTAAACTTCCTTTTGTAACCAAGCAAGACTTAAGAGATAATTATCCTTATGGTCTTTTTGCCGTTCCTACTAATGAAATTGTTAGAATTCACGCATCAAGTGGTACTACTGGTAAACCTACAGTTGTTGGTTACACACAAAAAGACCTAGAAGTTTGGACGGAATGTGTTTCAAGAATTGCTTGTATGGGTGGCGCTAAAAAAGAAGATATTGCCCAAATTTGCTTTGGTTACGGTATGTTTACCGGCGCTTTAGGTTTGCACTACGGGTTAGAAAAAATTGGTGCATCTATCGTTCCATCTTCAACTGGAAATTCAGAAAAGCAAATTATGTACATGAAAGATTTTGGCACGACTTTATTAGTAGCAACGCCGTCTTATGCGCTTCGTTTAGCAGAAGTTGCAAGAGAAATTGGTGTTGACCCAAAAAAAGACTTAAAAGTTAAAATTGGCTTAGTTGGTAGTGAATTATTAACAGATGCTATGCGCCAAGAAATGTATAAGGCTTGGGGTGAAGATATGCTAGTTACTTCTAACTATGGTATGAGCGAACTAATGGGGCCGGGCGTTTCTGGTGAATGCGAATATTTAGATGGCATGCATATTAACGAAGACTTTTTTATACCAGAAATTATTAACCCGGAAACTGGCGAAGTTTTACCGGAAGGTGAAAAAGGTGAACTAGTAATTACTTGTATTTCTAAAGAAGCCTTGCCTTTAATTAGATATAGGACCAAAGATATTACAAGGCTTATTTACGAACCTTGTAAATGTGGCAGAACATTTGTTAGAATGGAAAACTTATCTGGCAGAAGTGACGATATGTTAAAAATTCGTGGTGTTAACGTATTCCCAAGTCAAATAGAAGAAGTTATTTTAAGTTTTTCTGAACTTGGCCCTCATTATGAAATAATTGTTGAAAGAGAAGGCTATAACGATAAGTTAAGTATTCGTGTAGAACTTGTTTCTTCAACAGACTCTTTTGCAGTTTTAGAAAATCTTAGTAAAAAGGTTAGAAATAAATTAAAAACTATTTTAGGGTTAGATTGCAAAGTTATGCTAGAATCTCCAAACACGTTACAAAGGTTTGAAGGTAAGGCAAAAAGAATTAGAGATTTAAGGAGCAAATAAAATGAGTAAAAAAATTATGCTTGGTAACGAAGCAATTGCAAGGGGTGTTTATGAAGCAGGTGTTAAGGTTGCAAGTGCTTACCCTGGCACTCCAAGTACTGAAATTTTAGAAAATTTAGCAAAATATGAAGAAGTATATTCAGAATGGGCACCAAACGAAAAGGTTGCTGTAGAAGTTGCTATTGGTGCTTCAATTTCTGGTGTTAGAAGTTTAGCTTGTATGAAACACGTTGGCTTAAACGTTGCTAGCGACCCACTTTATACATTTGCCTACACAGGTGTTAACGGTGGTTCTGTTTTAGTTGTTGCAGATGACCCTGGTTTAGCAAGTTCTCAAAACGAACAAGATACTAGAATGATTGCACGTTCTAGCCACGTTCCACTTTTAGAACCATCTGATAGCGACGAAGCACTTAAATTTACTAAATTTGCTTTTGAATTAAGCGAAAAATACGATACTCCCGTTATTTTAAGAACAACTACTAAACTTTCTCACTCTCAAAGTGTTGTAGAACTTAGCGAAAGGCAAAACGTTGAAGACAAGCCTTATGAAAGAAATATGGCTAAATACGTTATGATGCCTGCATCTGCAATAGGCAGACATAAAGTTGTTGAAGCAAGAGAAATTCAAATGCAAATAGATGCTTCAACTTTTCCTATAAATAAAGTTGAATATAACGATAAAAAGGTTGGTTTTATAACCAGTGGTATTCCTTACCAATACGTTAAAGAAGTAATGCCAAACGCAAGTGTATTAAAACTTGGTATAATTAACCCACTTCCAAAAGCATTAATAGAAGAATTTTGCAAAAACGTTGAAACCGTTTACGTTTTTGAAGAATTAGAACCAGTTATAGAAGAACAAATTAAGTCTTGGGGCATACAAGTAAAAGGTAAAGAATTATTCACAAAACAAGGCGAATATAGTGCAAATATGCTTAAAAAAGCAATATTAAACGAAAATATTGAAATACCTACCGACGATAGCCCAGTAAGGCCACCAATTTTATGCCCAGGTTGTCCACACAGAAGTGTTTTCTCTGTTTTAAACAAACTTAAAATTCACGCAGCGGGCGATATAGGTTGTTATACTTTAGGTGCAGTTGCTCCGTTAAGTGTTATAGATAGCGTTATTTGTATGGGCTCAAGTATTTCTTCACTTCACGGCATAGAAAAGGCTAAAGGTAAAGAATTTACTAAAAATTGGGTAGCCGTTATTGGCGATTCAACTTTCTTACATACAGGTATTAACTCTTTAATAAATATGGTTTATAACAAGTCTACTGGAACTGTTATGATTTTAGATAATAGAACAACCGGTATGACGGGGCATCAAGAACACGCCGCAACTGGTAAAACGTTAAAAGGTGAAGAAACGTATGCAATAGACCTTAAAGCACTTTGTAAAAGTGTTGGTGTAAACAGAGTATTTGAAATAGACTCTTTCGATACTGCTCTTTTAGAAAAAGCCTTAAAAGAAAGTGTAAACGGCAATGAATTAACGGTTATTATAGCAAAATCTCCTTGCGTTTTATTAAAATCAAGAAAATCTACTTTCTATTGTGAAATAGACCAAGAAAAATGCAAAAAATGTGGTATGTGCTTAAAACCAGCATGCCCAGCAATTACAAAAGATGAAAACGGCAACGTTAAAATAGATACTTTTATGTGTAACGGCTGTGAACTTTGTTTCGGCATATGTAAATTTGGTGCAATTAAAAAGGTGGAAAAATAATTATGGCAATTAAAAACGTAATGATAGTTGGTGTTGGTGGTCAAGGCACACTTTTAACAAGTAGAATAATTGGCCACGTAGCGTTAAATAGTGGTTTAGACGTAAAAATAAGTGAAGTACACGGTATGGCTCAAAGGGGTGGTAGTGTTGTTACTTTCGTTAGGTTTGGCGAAAAAGTTTACGAACCCGTTGTAGAAGAAGGCATGGCAGACGTTATTATTGCTTTTGAAAGGTTAGAAGCAAAAAGGTATGCAAAATTCCTTAAAAAAGACGGAGTTTTAATTGTAAACGACTATAGAATAGACCCAATGAGCGTAGTAGTTGGGGCTAGAAAATACCCAAGTGATATTATAGAAGAGTTAACTAAAACTTATAACGTTGTTTCTTTAGATGCAGGTAAAATTGCAACTGAATTAGGTAATGGCAAAGTTGTAAACTCTATTATGCTTGGTGTTGCTTCAAAATATATTGGCTTTTCTAAAGAAGAGTGGTTAAATACGTTAGTAGCCACCGTTCCAAGTAAAACTATTGAAATAAATACACAAGCTTTCTTAAGGGGGTTAGACAATTAAAATGATTTGGAACAAAGAAATGGAGTGTATGTCACGCGATAAAATGACAGAACTTCAAAGCGAAAGGTTAGTTAAACTTGTAAATTACGTTTATAACAACGTAGAATTTTACAAAAAGAAAATGCAAGCCATTGGCTTAAAACCAAGCGATATTAAAGGTGTAGAAGATTTATATAAATTACCTTTTACTACTAAAGATGATTTAAGAGATAACTATCCATTTGGCTTATTTGCTGTGCCAAAATCTAAAATTGTTAGGGTGCATGCATCAAGTGGTACAACTGGTAAAGCAACTGTAGTAGGTTATACTAAAAACGATATTGAAGCGTGGGCAGAATGTGTTGCAAGGTGTTTTTCTATGGCAGGCATTTCTAACGACGATATTATTCAAGTTGCATATGGTTATGGGTTGTTTACTGGTGGCTTAGGCGCTCATTACGGCGCAGAAAAAATTGGCGCAATGACAGTGCCAATGTCTACTGGTAATTCTAAAAAACTTATTACTATGATGACCGACTTTCAAGCAACAGCCATTGCTTGTACTCCTTCATATTTATTGCATTTGTCTGAATTAATTAAAGAAGAAGACCTTTTATCTACTATAAAACTTAAAACTGCTATATGTGGTGCTGAGCCTTGGACTGAAGAAATGCGTAAACAAATTGAAAGTAGCCTAAATATATCTGCATTTGATATTTACGGTCTTTCTGAAGTTATGGGGCCTGGTGTTGCTTGCGATTGTAAGTATCATAAAGGTTTACATATTTGTGAAGACCATTTCTTACCAGAAATTGTAGATAGTAAAACAAAACAACCTTTAGGCGATAACCAACTTGGCGAATTAGTATTTACCACTTTAACGAAAGAAGGTTTACCTTTAATTAGGTATAATACAAAAGACTTAACCGAAATGTACCACGGCACTTGTGATTGTGGTAGAACAAGTGTTAGAATTGGTAAATTTAAAGGTAGAGCAGACGATATGCTTATTATTAGGGGTGTTAACGTATTCCCAAGCCAAATTGAAGCCGCTTTGGTTGGTTTAGAAGAAGTTTCTGCTCATTACCACATTATTGTAGACAGAATAAATAATTTAGATACTTTAGAAATTCAAGTTGAAGTTAAAGAAGAATACTTTACAGATGAAATTAGAAGTATTGAAACGTTAACTAAGAAAATAGCACATGCAGTTAACCAAGCACTTGGCTTAAATGCAAAAATTAAATTAGTAGAACCTAAATCTTTAACAAGGTTCGAAGGTAAATCTGTACACGTTACAGATAAAAGAAAATTATATTAAGGGGGCTATTATGGTAGCAAAGCAATTATCAGTTTTTATTGAAAACAGACAAGGCAGACTTGGTGAAGTTTTAGCAGTTTTAAAAGAAAATGGTGTTAACATTTTATCTTTAAGCCTTGCAGATACAACAGAATACGGGCTTTTACGTTTAATTGTAAACGATTCTCAATTAGGTAAAGAAATGTTGTCTAAAGAAGGTTTTTCAACCATTGTGTCAGACGTTTTAGTTGTTAAAATAGACCATAAATGTGGCAGTTTACAAGGTTTATTAACAATTCTTTCAAAAGAAAATATTAACGTTGAATATATGTATGGTCTTTCTTTAGATGGCGACCAAGCATCTGTTGTAATTAAAACTTCTCATCCAGAAAAGGCTATGGAAATTTTAAAAGCACAAAAAATTTCTACTTTAACTAATGAAGATTTGAAGGATATGTAACATGATTATAGATTTTCATGCACATATGTTTCCAGAAAAAATTGCTGGAAGCACCATAGCAAAACTTGCACCTTTTAACGAAGAGAAACCTACTACCGACGGCACTATTTTAGGGCTATTAAAGGCTATGGAAGAAGGTAATTGCGACCTTGCCATTACTTTACCCGTTCTAACAAAACCTTCTCAATATGAATCTGTTACTAAGTTTACTATTGAAACCAACCAACAATTTAAGGGCAAAAAAATAATTGCTTTTGGTGGAATACATCCTTTATGTGAAAATATTTTTGAAAAAATGAAATATTTAAAAGATAACGGCATTAAGGGAGTAAAAATTCACCCAGATTATCAAGGTGAATTTATAGACCATGAAGGGTATATTGAAATATTAGAAAGCGCTAAAAAATTAGATATGATTGTTATAACACACTCTGGAATAGACGGCGCTTATTTAGACCAACCGGAACGTTGCCCACCAGATAGGCTTGTTAAGGTTATTGATAGGGTAAAATATAATAAGTTTGTGTTGGCTCATTATGGCGCAAAACTTCAATGGGAAGAAGTTTTAGAACTTATTGCTGGAAAAGACGTATATTTAGATACTGCTTGTATGCTAAGAACAATTTCTTTCGATTTATTTAATAAAATTTTATTAAAACACGGGGAAGATAAAATTTTGTTCGCAACAGATTGTCCTTGGAGTAGTATTAAATTAGATAGCGAAAGGTTGAATTCTTTTAATTTAAGTAAAGAAACAAAAGATAAAATATTTTATAAAAACGCATTAAAACTTTTGGGGTTAAAAAATGAATATTAATAAAAAAATGCTTGAACTTGGTAGTAAACGTTCAATCATTAGGGAAATTTTTGAATTTGGTAAAATTCGTGCAAGCGAAATTGGTAAAGAAAACGTTTACGATTTTAGTTTAGGTAATCCAAGCGTAAAACCACCTAAAAAAGTAGATGAAACTATTGTTTCATTAGTTAACAACTGCAATTCTACGGCATTACACGGCTATACTTCGGCTACAGGCGATTTAGAAGTTAGAAAGGCTATTACTAATAATATTAATAAAAGGTTTAACGTTGGTATTAACGAAAACTTAATTTATATGACGTGTGGCGCTGCTGCATCTTTATCTATTACCTTAAGGGCTATACTTAATGAAGATGAAGAAGTTATTGTTTTTGCCCCTTTCTTTACAGAATATAGGGTATTTATAGAAAGTGCGTTTGGTAAAGTTGTTGTTTCAAACCCTTTAGAAAAAGATTTTCAAATAGATTTAGCCGATTTTGAAAGTAAAATTACACCTAAAACAAAAGCAATTATATTAAATTCGCCAAATAATCCAAGTGGTGTTGTTTATAACGAACAAACTATTAAAGGTGTTTGCCAAATACTAAACAAAAAATCAAAAGAATTTGGTACTGAAATAGTATTGATTTCCGATGAACCTTACAGAGAATTAGTTTATGGCGATATAAACGTTCCATATTTAATGAATTATTATAATAATTGTATAGTTTGTTATTCTTTTTCTAAATCTCTTTCTTTACCTGGTGAAAGAATTGGCTACATTGCCATTTCGCCAAAACTTACCGAAGTTAAAAACGTTTATAATGCAATTTGTGGCGCTGGTAGGGCATTGGGCTACGTTTGTGCACCAAGTATGTTCCAAAAAGTTATTAAAGAGTGTTTAGACTGTAGTGTAGATATAGAAAGTTATAAGAAAAATAGAGATTTATTATATAATTCTTTAGTAAAACTTGGTTTTAATTGTATTAAACCAGATGGCGCTTTCTATTTATTTGTAAAATCTCCATCAAACGATGCTTTTGATATGTATGAAAAGGCAAAACAATTTAATATTTTAATAGTCCCTTGCGATGATTTTGGTATTAAAGGCTATTGTAGAATATCTTATTGTGTTGCTTATGATATGATAGAAAGGTCTATTCCTGCTTTTGAAAAGTTGGCTAAAGTTTATAAGTTAAATTAATTATAAAAGAAAAACACCTGTTCTGCAGGTGTTTTTTTGTTGTTAAAATATTATTTAGAAGTTAACTTAAAAAAGTTTTCTATGTAATTTTCCATAGATTGTTTAATTGTTTTAAGAGCATCTTCTTTGTCGCTAACAATATCTACAGAAGTATGTTTATTTTCTAATTCCTTATATACTTGGAAAAAGTGCTTCATTTCGTCAAAAATGTGTGTTGGCAAATCTTTAATGCTTTTATATGTATTATAGTTAGGGTCTGCAAAAGGAATTGCAATAATTTTTTCGTCGCAAGCACCATTATCGTTCATAATAATAACACCAATAGGGTAGCATTCAACTAAAGTCATTGGGATTAAACTTTCAGAACATAAAATTAAAACGTCTAACGGGTCGTTATCAGAGGCTAACGTGTGTGGTATAAACCCATAATTTGCAGGGTAGTGTGTTGAAGTATATAAAATTCTGTCTAAAATCAATTTACCCGTTTTTTTGTCTAGTTCATATTTTTGTTTTGAACCTTTGCTTATTTCTACGTATGCTATAAATGATTCTGGTTTAATTCTATTTTTTTCAATATCGTGCCAAATATTCATTTTACGTGTCCTTTTTTATAATTTTTTTTCATTATAACACAAAAGTATAAAAAAGCATAATAAAATTTATATAAAATTGAAATAATATTTTTGTTTTTATATATTTTGTGCTATAATTATAGTATGGTTATGTTGTATTACACATTTATTAACGATTTTGATATTAACGTAGATATTTCTAATTTTAATTTAGAAAGAAAAGAATACGTTAATTCTATATTAGACGTTAAAAGAAAAAGCCAAAGTATTATCGCTTGGAAATTGCTTGAATACGCCCTTAATAAAAACGGCTTTGTAAACACTAATTTTACACAAAAAAATGGCAAATGGGTAGAAATAAACGGTAAAATTAACCTTTCTATAACACACTCTAATAAACTTATTGCTATTGCCATTTCCACTAGCAATTTACTAGCGATAGATTGCGAAATTATGTGTGATAGAAAGGCTGTTAAAGATTATAAAAATAAAATTTTTAATAAAAACGTTTGCACTTTAGAAAATTTTTATGAAGAATGGACTAAAAAAGAATGTTTTTATAAATTAGGCGAAAATTTTGTTGCCAATGAATTAAATGAAATTCATTATGTTATAAAAAGAGCAACCGAAAATTATGCTTTGTGCGCACTATATAATAAAAATTTAAATTTAGATATTGAAGAAATAGATATAAATTTATTAAAAGATTAGGAGATTAAAAATGAGTGAATGTTCACACGATTGTTCAAACTGTTCTAAAGATTGTGCAGAAAAAAAAGATTTAAAAGCAAAATTAAACGAATTTAGTAAAGTAAAAAAAGTTATTGGTATTGTAAGTGGTAAAGGTGGTGTAGGTAAATCTTTAGTAACTTCTTTATTGGCTATTACTGCTAATAAACTAGGTTACAAAACTGCTATTTTAGATGCAGATATAACTGGGCCATCTATTCCTAAAATGTTTGGTATAACAGAAAAAGCATACACTGAAGATGGTAAAAACATTTATCCTGCAAAATCTATTAACGGAATTAAAGTAATGTCTGTTAATCTTTTATTAGAAAATGATTCAGACCCTGTTATTTGGCGTGGCCCTGTAATTGCAGGTGTTGTAAAACAATTTTGGACAGACGTTATTTGGGAAGACGTAGACTATATGTTTGTAGATATGCCTCCAGGAACAGGCGACGTGCCACTAACGGTATTTCAATCTTTACCAGTAGACGGAATTATTGTTGTAACTTCTCCACAACAACTTGTTTCTATGATAGTTGGTAAGGCTGCAAAAATGGCTAAACTAATGAATATTAAAATAGACGGAATTGTTGAAAATATGGCATACTTTAAGTGCCCAGATTGTAATAAAATTGTTAATATTTTTGGCGAAAGCAAACTAGAAGAAATTGCAAAAGAATATGGTATTGAAAATTATTTAAGAATTCCTTTCGATACAGAAATTGCATCTTTAAGCGACCAAGGTAAAATTGAAGATACTAAAGTGGATTTAACAGAAATTTTCAATAAATTATAAGGATTAACTATGGAAATTTATAGTAGAGAAGATTTTTTAGAAATTTTTAATAGAAATATTATTAGGCAAGGTGCAGAAGAATTAAAGAATTATTTACTTTCTTCCGATTTTTTCACAGCACCAGCAAGTTCAAGGTTTCATTCTGCTTTTGAAGGGGGGCTTTGTGACCACTCTGTAAGAACTTATTATAGACTATTAAAAAACGTTAAAATGGAATATGGCGAAAATTACCAAGAAGTTGTTTCTAACGAAACAATTGCTATTTGCGCATTATTACACGACCTTTGCAAAATAGATTTTTATAAAATAGATTATAGAAACGTTAAAGAAAACGGCGAATGGATTAAAAAACCATATTACACCAAAGATGAATTAATGCCTTACGGCCACGGCGAAAAATCTGTTTACATAATTAACGGCTTTATTAAACTTACTCGTGAAGAAGCAATGGCTATAAATTGGCACATGGGTGGTTTTGATTACAGAACAAAAGGTGGCGACCAATCTATTAGTGATGCGTATTCTAAATACCCATTAGCAATTTTGTTGCACGTTTCCGATTTAGAAGCAACTTATATAGACGAAAAAAGGTCTTAATATAAAAACTTATTATTAAAAATATATAAATGAAAACGCTGAATATTTTCGGCGTTTTTTTGTTATATTTTTTTCTCTTTTTTAATAACTTATAATGATGAAATTAAATTTTTTACCTGAAAACTACGTACAAGCCCTAAGTTTTTTAGATATAAATAAAATTTTTCAAATAAGAGTTAGAGAAAATTACCCAGTTTTAATATACTATCTTAACGAAATTTTATATTTAACAAACGAAGGTGCATCGAAAAAAGAAACAAATTCAATTATTGCAACAAAAAAAGATATTTCTTTTATTTTAGACGTTTTAACCGAAAAATCTATTTATGCCTTTAACGAACAAATTAAAAATGGCTATATTTCATACAAAAATGGAATAAGGGTAGGCTTATGTGGCGAATGTGTTATAGATAATGGACAAGTTGTTACAATAAAAAACGTTTCATCACTAAATATAAGAATACCACATAACGTTAATAATTGTTCTTTCAATATATTTAATAAATTATTAAAAGAAGAAGTGCAAAACGTTTTAATAGTTTCACCAGTTTTTTGTGGTAAAACAACTATTTTAAAAGACGTTGCATTAAAACTAAACGAAAATTATAATGAATCTATTTTAATTATAGATGAACGGCAAGAATTTTCTACTATTACTGGAAAAAATATAGATAAAATTGTAAATTGCACTAAAGAATATGCTTTTAATTATGCATTGCGTTCTTTATCGCCAGAAATAATTATTACAGATGAGCTGACTAGTTATAACGATTTTTCTTTTGTTAAATCTGCAATTGAGTGTGGTATAAAAGTAATTGCATCTTGCCACGCAGATGATATGAAAAGTTTGTTTAACAAAGAATTTTTTATTAAAAATTTATTTAATAAATACGTTTTATTAGATAGTTATAAAAAGTTTGGCATTATAAAAGCTGTTTATAATAAGGACGGAAAAGAAATTTGAAAATTGTTTTAGGTATATTGTGTCTTATTTTATGTTGTTTTGCAGGCTATTTAATATCTGCAAAATATAAAGATAGGCTAAATTTTTATTTAGATTTTAAAAATTTTAACGATAATTTAAAAAAAGAAATATCTTTTTCGCAAAAAACAATTAAGCAAATATTATTAGAAAAACAACAAAACAACTCTATTTTTTATACTTTAATTAGTAAAAATATTCTTTCAAACGAAAACCCAACGAATAAAGAATTGTATTTTTTAACTAAAAATGAAATAGATGAAGTTTTAACCTATATAACGAACGTAGGCAATTCAGATAAAAACTCTCAATTAACTTATTTAAATAACTTTGAAAGTATATTAAATGAAAAGGTTAACGTTGTAAAAGAAGAAGAAAAGAAATATAAAAATTTATATATAAAAATAGGATTTTTAATAGGTTTAATGCTACTAATTGCATTTTTGTAGGTAAGTATGAATATAGAGATAATTTTCAAAATTGCAGCAATTGGAATTTTAATTACGGTAATAACGCAAATATTAAAGAAAAGTGATAGAGACGATATTGCAACCCTTGTAGCACTAGCAGGTTTAATTATTGTTTTAACACTTGTAATTAATATGATTGGCGATTTATTTGAACAAATTAAAAACCTTTTTAACCTTTATTAAATGATTAAAACAGTTATTATTACAATTATTTGTGCAATTATTATAATTTACTTAAAAAATATTAATAGTGAATTTACTATTTTATGTAGTATTTTGGCTGGAATAATTGTTTTGTATTCTGCCTTTAATTACGTAGCAGAGTTAGCAAACTTTATAACATATATTGCAGAATTTACCGGCATTTCAATGGAGATGTATAATATTATTTTTAAAATTACAGCTATTGGGTTTTTAGTAGAATTTGGTGCAGGGGTAATAGAAGATTTTGGGCTTATTTCTTTGGCTAATAAACTTGTTTTTGTAGGGAAAATTACAATTTTAGTAATATCTTTACCTGTTTTTTACTCTTTATTTAACCTTGTTTTAGGATTAATTAAATGAAAAGAAAATTAATAATTGCAATTTTAATAATTATTTTAATACTTCCATTTTCAATTAACGTTAAAAACATAAAAGCACAAAGCATTAACGAGGTTGTGGACGAGCAGATAGAAAACATTAATTTTGGTGAGTTAGAAGAATTTATTAACAATAATAATATTATTTTACCAAACGGAATAAACGGGTTTTTAGAAAACGTTGAAAAATTAATAAAAGGGGAATATTCCTTAAATTTTTCAGATATATTTTCTTCCGTTATTTCTATTACTTTAATAAACGTTAAAGAGTATTTGCCAATATTACTATCTATTGTGGTTGTTGCGATACTTGTTGGTGTTATAGAAAGTTTTAAGAGTTCAAAAACAACAGAAGAAGTTAGTAAGGTTATTAATGCAGTTTGTATTATAGCCGTAGCAATTTTAGTTTCTAACATATTAATTAAATTCTTTATAGAAACTAAAACCATTATAGAAACACAAGTGAAATTAAGTGAAATTATGTCTCCCATAATTTTTAGTTTAATGATAGTTTCTGGTGGGAACGTTAGTGCAGGCATATATCAACCGGTAGTTTTCTTTTTAACTTCTGGCATAATGCAAATAGTACAAGCAATAATTTTTCCAATTATAATAATTATAACAACCCTAACGTTTATAGGTGAAATTTCGCCAGAAATTAAATTAAACGGGATTAAAGATTTTTTTTCAAGTCTATTAAAATGGATTTTTGGTATTATAATAACTATTTTTTCAGTTTTTATAACGATTCAAGGGTTGGGAGCATCTATTTTCGATAGTGTTTCTTTAAAAATTGCTAAGTATTCTTTATCTAATGGTATACCAATTATTGGTGGGTTAGTTAAAGATGGGTTTGATATTGTGCTTTGTGGAAGTATTTTAATTAAAAATAGCATAGGGGTTACGGCATTAATAATATTACTTTATAACGTTCTTTCTCCAATAATAAGTTTAACGGTTTTTTCGTTGAGTTTTAAATTAATTGCAGGGGTAATAAGCCCTATTTCTAGTAATAATAAAATTTCTGCTATGTGCACAGACCTTTCTAAGTCCGTTTCTTATTTAATAGCTGTAATTTTAATGGTTTCTTTAATGTTTTTTATTTTATTTTTATTTATTATTATGTCTGCAAACACGGTGTTATAAATGATTAATTGGATAGTTAGTGTATCTGCTTTTTCGCTTTTAATTACTATAATCTCTTTTATTTTGCCAACTGGTAAAATAAAGCCGTTTATATTATCAATCTTGTCAATTTTAGGGGTTTTTGTTGTAATATCACCAATTTCAAATATTAATTATAACGCTAATTTTAATACTTCGTTAGACGTTTTTAATTATGAAGAAGTTGCGCCACAACAAAATTACTTAAATTACGTGTTAAAAGAAAAAAAACAAAATTATGAAAAATATTGTGCTAGTTATTTAGAAGAAAAAGGAATAAAAAATGCAACTGTTTTCGTTAATTTACATTTAACCGAAGATTATAATTTTTTTATAAATAAAATTGAAGTAAATTTAAAAAATTCAGTTATTATTTCTAATAAAGAGCATATAGATATTATTGAAGAAATTAAACAAGCATTTATAAAAAATTTTAACTTAAATTCTAAGCAAATATATTTTATAGAGTAATATGAAGAAATTTTTTGAAAACATAAAAAACGATAGAAAAAAACTTGTTAAAATTGGTATTATATTAATTGTGGTTTTATTTGCGTTGTTAATTGTTTTTTCTTCTTTTAACAATAATGAAAATACCCAAGTTAACACAAGCAATAATTACGTTTCAGATTTAGAAAATAGGCTATCTAAAACTCTTTCTAAGGTAGAAGGCGCTGGCAACGTTTACGTTGTTATAACAGTTGAATCTGGCATGGAAACGGTACTTGCTAGCGAAACGGTTAAAACAGAAGAAAATGGTAAAATTACTACAACTTCTAAACCTATTTTGGTGGGTGGTAAAACTGTTGTTATAAAAGAAAATTTTCCTAAAATTATTGGAGTTGTTATAGTTTGCCAAGGGGCTAATAATATTTCCGTATATACAAAAATTGAACAAGCAACGGCATCTTTGCTTAATATAGATACCAAAAAAATTGAAATTTTAAAAGCAAATTAAAGGAGTATTTTTATGACAAAAAGAAAGAAAATTATTGTATTATCTTGCATGATTGCACTTTTGGCAGTTACAGCCGTTTTTAATTTTGTGTTAACGACTCCAACAGGGGTAAATAACGGCGAAACTAACGTAATAACTACGTCTAATTATTTTACCCAATACAGAAATGAAAGGCTTAACAGCAGAAATGAAGAGTTATTGCAATTAGATTCAGTTATTCAAAATGCAGAAGCAAATAGTGAAGAATATGCGCTTGCACTTTCACTAAAAATTGAATTAACTGACATGACGGAAAAAGAATTTTTATTAGAAAATCTAATTAA
>JAFYWI010000002.1 GCA_017558105.1 Clostridia bacterium
CAATTATTATATTTTTTGTGAGTGTCTTAACCTATAGCTGTATAGTTTTTGGTTCGATAATTCTATCAAAAAAATCATTATTAGCAGATGAAAAATTAAAAGGAAAAGAAATCCCTATTAAAGAGGATTAAATAAAACAAAAGGAGAAAATTATGTCTACAAAAGAATGTCCTAATTGCGGAACAGTTATTAGTCCAGGACAACAATTTTGTCCAGCTTGTGGAACAAGAATTGTTGAAACAAAAAAAACAGAAATCAAAAACACAAACAAGTATTTAGATGAGGCTATTGCGAGAGCGGATACATATGCGTCTACCGTATTGTATACAAAAAGTAAAATTGTTCATACTGAAGTGAATCAAGGAGAACTTAATTTTATTGAAATAATTGACAAGTTCCCCTCGGAAACACAATCATATATAGCATATGTTAATTATATGACAAAATATATTGAAAGGGTAATTCATCCTAAAGCAGGAGACGAAATAATTTATTTCTACGATTTAAGCGGGATGATAGAAAAGTGTCGTATGTATTTGCAAAAAGCTATAAAGTATGCAAATAATGAAGTAGATGGTGATTTATTGCAAGAAGTAAGTAATTTAGAAAGAAAACTTGATAATTTTAGATTAGATAAATCCGTGGAGCAAAAAAATGTAGAAAACAAACAAGCCGCAAAAAAGGGAACAGTTTGGGCAATAGTGCTTATAGTAATAATCGTAATAGGTTTTTTGTGTAGATGTGCTTAAAAAATATATCAATAAAGGTTCGTATTAATGTTCGAATTTTTATTTTTCTAAAAATTATCCCTAAAAAATATTTTAACATGAAGTGCTTATTGTAATATGTCAAAAATAAACAAGAACGACATTATCGCCTACTTACAAAAGAAAGGGATGAACCCTTTAACCACTGAAGAAATTTCTTCATTTAGTAAAAATTAAAATTAATTAGAGCGGCAGATTAAAAAATCTGCCGTTTTTAATATCTAATTTTTATAAATATACCCATATCGTATTGACATTTGAAAACTTTGTGGGTTCGGATTTGAAATGCCTTCGGCACCACGTCAAAACAAGACAAATTATGCAAGAAACAACCTAAAAGGTTGTTTCTTTGCTTTTATGTCTGTTTTTCCTCTTTCGTAAAAAATCTTTGTAAAACAAATTTTTTTTATGAGATTTATTCTTGTAAACGTGCAAGGTTTATGTTAAACTATTTTTGTTCACCATACAAGAAACTCGTATAGTGCTTAGTTCTTTTTTGTTGCTTATGCTTGCTTTTTTATTTATATTAGTGGTATACTACCCTAGGTTAAAAAATTAGCCAAAATTTTCAAAGGAGAAACTAAGGTGCTTTCTACGGTAATTATTGCAATTTTAACTTGTATTTTTTTAATATTAAGCGTGCTATTTTTACCTAAAATTAAAATTTTTAACTTTGAAATAAGCACTTATTGGCTAGTTTGCCTAATAGGTGCAACTTTAATTATTGCTTTTGGTGATATATCTATTACGGAAGTTTTTAACGGGCTAACCAACACTTCTGCTATTAACCCATTAAAAATATTGGTGCTATTCGTTTCTATGACCTTTTTATCTGTTTTCTTAGATGAAGTAGGGTTTTTTAAGTTTTTAGCCGTTTTAGCAACCAAAAAAGCAAAAAATAACCAATTTTCTTTGTTTTTTATTCTTTATTTTATTGTGGCTATTTTAACCATTTTTACTTCTAATGATATTGTTATTTTAACCTTTACCCCGTTTATATGCTACTTTGCAAAAAGCACGAAAATAAACCCAGCACCTTACCTTGTGGCAGAGTTCGCTGGGGCTAACACTTGGAGCATGATGCTAATTATTGGCAACCCTACAAACATTTATTTAGCAACTTCTGCTGGCATAGATTTTATTTCTTACTTTAAGGTAATGGCATTGCCTACCCTTTTTGCAGGCATAATACAAGTTGTGGTTATTTTACTTATATTTAGAAAGGCTTTACTAAAGCCACTTGAATTACAAGTTGAAGACGTTAAACTAACCAACAAACCTTACACCGTTATAGGCATAGAACACCTTGTAATTTGCCTATTGTTGCTTGTAATTTCTTCTTATATTAGCATAGATATGTGGCTAATTTGTTTTATTTGCGCTATTTCTCTTATAATATTTATTGTAATATCTTCATTATTAAGGCATCAAAGACCAATAGTGTTAAAAAACACGGCAAAACGCTTACCTTGGGAGTTAATTCCTTTTGTTATATCTATGTTTATAATAGTGTTAGCCCTACAAAAACAAAACGTAACGGAAGTTATTTCTAATTGGCTTAGCAAAGATTATGCTATTTGGAAATATGGGTTTGCTTCCTTTTTATCTTGCAACCTAATGAATAATATTCCAATGAGCGTTTTATTTAGCACTATTCCAAATTTTGCTAACCCACTTTTACAAAACCAAGCAATATATTCAACTATTATAGGCTCTAATATAGGTGCGTTTTTAACCCCTATTGGCGCGCTTGCCGGCATTATGTTTACAGATTTAATTGCAAAACAAAAGGTTAAATATACTTTTTTAAGTTTTATTAAATACGGCGTTATTATTGCCATACCAACCATTTTAGGTGCTTTGCTAGGATTAAGCATTGTTTTATAAAAAATTTTTTAAGTAAACTATATATACGTTAAAAAACGGACTTTGATTTTTCAAAGTCCGTTTTTTTACTAACAAGCCAATAAGCAAAACTATAACTAAATTTTAATGTGAATTTAGCCATTAAATTATTGCATTATTTATTTTTTAAATTTTCCATAAAAGCAATTTTATTCTCTTTTGCCGTTGTAGTTGGTCTGCCAAGGTCTTCCCTTGCACCTATTGCGCATTTTACTTCTATAAAAGATAACGCCTTTTTTTTCTTTGCGTTTTTAAGTGCAATCTCTAATGAATCAAAATCGCTTACGCATACGGCATTATCGTAACCACAACCTAAAGCAATTTTAACTAAATTTATGTCTTTTGCAACGGTAGGCATGCCCCCAACAGTCTCATGCGAGCCGTTATTTATTACTACGTGCACGACGTTTTTAGGCGAATTAGTTCCAAGAACTGCCATTGCCCCCATGTGCATTAGCACAGCACCGTCGCCGTCTATAATCCACACCTTTTTATCTGCTTTAACGTTTGCAATTCCCAAAGCAATTGAGGAAGAATGCCCCATAGAACCTACGGTTAAAAAGTCCTTCCCGTGTGATTGCCCGTTCGCCTCCCTAATTTCAAATAATTCTCTAGATGCTTTGCCCGTTGTAGAAACTATTACGTCTTCTCCACTAACTGAAACGATACGTTTAATTATTTCTTCACGCATCATAGTATTGCCGTTTGTATATTTAACTTTTTTATCAAATTCAAGCGAACCTTTTTTTACTACAAAAGCTACTTGTTTTCCACTATCTAATAAAGGTTGCCACTCTTTCAATTGATTTTCCACTTCTATAGAAGTAGTTTCTTTAGTTATTATAAACGTTTTAATATCCATATCTTCAAGTAATTTAACGGTTACTTCGCCTTGATAGATATGTTGAGGCTCGTCGTGAACGCCTGGTTCACCACGCCAACCAACGATAAAAATACACGGAATTCCATACACCTTATCGTTCATAAGAGATGCAACTGGGTTAATAATGTTGCCAAGCCCACTATTCTGCATATAAACAACCGGCACTTTGCCCGTAGCCAAATGATAACCAGCGGCAACACCTACCGCATTACCTTCGTTTGCCGTAATTACGTGCTTGTCTGATATGCCAAATCTATCCATTAGATAATTACAAAGTGGCTTCAATTGAGAGTCTGGTACACCTGCAAAAAATTCATATTTGCTTAAAAAATCTAGTTTCATTTTATCTCCTTTATATAACCAACTTAGAATACAACCCGTAAACTTCTTTACTACCCAAAGTTACAGGGGTGTTTTTTAGCCTTTCAACGTTTACCGACGACGTAAGATTTTCTAAATGCTCTTCTTTTACACGTGGTTTAGCAAGGTTAAACTCTAAAATTAATTGATTAAAAATTTCAATGCCGTCTTCAGCCTTTTTTCCACCCATTGCTTGGGCAATTTGTGTAAGCACGCTTTTTAAATAATCTTCTCCACGAACGTCTATGCACTTGTTAGAATTATCTATTATATACTTCCAAGTAAGTGGCAAACATACGCTTACCGCGTGCCCGTGTGCTAAACCATAGTTAGAAGTTATTTTATAACTCATTGCGTGAGCAGCTGTGGTTTTAGATATATTTATTGCCTTACCAGCAAGGTTTGAGGCTATAATAATTTCTTTTGAACTTTTTTCTTTGTTTTCAAAAACGTATTCTCTTGCAGAACGCATTATCATTTCTATTGCGCATTTAGAATACTCTTTGCTTTCATCGGTAGAATAAACCGACCAAAAACTTTCTATTGCTTGACATAAAGCATCTAAAAGAGTGCTTTTTTTCTGATAATCTGAAAGATTGCGCAAAAAGGAATAATCTAACACTGCAAGTGATGGGAGTAAACTTTGGTGAGCCACAGAATACTTTTTGCCATTTTTATAAATAACTGCAAAGTGTGTTGCCTCACTTCCCGTGCCAGCTGTAGTAGGAATTGCTACTAAAGGAATTTTTGTATCTTTATATTCACACCTAACTAAATCTGTATTTTTATCGCCCGCAGAAAAAAGTTTAATACATTTAGCAGTATCTATTGCGCTACCTCCACCTACTGCTATAATTGCATCACACCCGTTATCGTTAAAAACTTTAGCCCCCGTAATAGCCTGCTCGTATTGTGGATTAGGAGTAAAGTCACTAAACCGTACGAAAGGTATATTTTGTGAATAAATATAGTCTTTTATTAATAGTTTATCAAAAGAGTTAGAACAAACTAGCATAAATTTTTTACTGCGCGAAAGTTGTAAAAACTCTTTAATAACGCTATAATCTCCGTTTTCAATAATAACAGACAATCTCTATTCCTCCGGTATTAACGTTATTATTTCTTTTATAGACATACACATATCGTCAGCTTCTTTTGCCCTATGGTTTAATAGAATTGTTTTAGCAACGTTTTGCATTGCAGGAAATCCACTTCTAGTAAGTTGATTTGCATAAATTACAACGTTAACCCCTCTATCCTTAAACTCTTGTTCCGTTACGGAATTAAACGAAGTAGGCACTACGACTATAGGTGTGATTTCATTTTCTGCCCTAAATTTTTCAACAAATTCAAAAATCTCAGTAGGGTCTTTTTTTCTACTGTGAATCATTATTGCGTCTGCCCCAGCTTTACTGAACGCAAAAGCACGAGTTAGCGCATCTTCCATACCGCGTTCTAAAATTAAACTTTCAATACGCGCACAAATCATAAAGTCTTTAGTTTTTTGAGCCTTTTTCCCTGCTTGAATTTTAGCACAAAAATTTTCTATACTATCTTGGGTTTGAACCACTTCTGCCCCAAATAAAGAGTTCTTTTTAAGCCCCGTTTTATCTTCAATAATAACCATAGAAACGCCCATGCGTTCTAAACTTCTTACGGTATAAATAAAATGCTCGGTAAGTCCACCCGTATCGCCGTCAAAAATTATTGGCTTCGTTGTTACTTCCATTATATCGTCAATCGTTCTAAACCTTGAAGTCATATCAACGAGTTCAATATCTGGTTTACCTTTTGCAGTACTATCGCATAGCGAAGATACCCACATCGCATCAAACTGATAAGTCTTGCCGTCTTTTAATACCTTCGTGTTTTCAGCAATAAGCCCCGTTATCCCGCTATGTGCTTCAATAGCGTTTATGCAACCTTTCATTGCCAAAAGTTTTTTTAGCCTGCCACGACGCATATCTGGCATAGAAAGTTGTTGGCGAGAAGCCTTTTCAAGTTCAATATGTTTTGGGTCTTGTGAATAAGGGAATTCTACTAATTTACCACCATAACTTTCTAAAATAGAAATAACTTCATCTCTTATAGGCTTTTGAAAACCTTCTTTCCAGTCGTCGCCGTGTACTACCACGTCTGGTTTTAACGTGGTTAAAATTTCTTTATAAGATAAATTTTTTTGTTCTATTACCTTAGATACTCCGTTTATATTTTCTACTAAGGTTTTTCTCTCTTCAAAACTCATTAACGGATAACGTTTATAACTAGCAACTGCCTCGTCTGAAAGAACCCCTACGATTAATTTTCCGTGCCTTTGCGCTTTCTTTAATATGCTTATATGCCCACTATGTAACATATCAGTAGAAAAACACATATATACGATTTTATTTTCTATTTCTTTAAGTTTTTTTGAAACCATTGCTAAATCTTCAGGCGTATCTATTTCTGCGCAAATATCGTTTGCAAAATCAATAGGAACAATTTCGCACTTATCTGATATATTGTTAAACGCGTTTTCTGCGTAACATTTATCTTCCTTTCTTTCGCAAAATTCTACTATTTCATTAAGCCAACAATTCCACTCTTTTTTATTTAGTTTATAAAGTGGTTGCGCTGCTACGGCATTGGTAAAAAACTCAATACCAATTTTTTCCACCCTACCGTCGTGTATTACAGCCTTAAAATCTTTTTCTGGTAAAGGAAGCGTAGTACTTACCGTAACACAGCTTTTTTTGCTATTTACTACGTTTTCAAAAACAGATTCATCAAAAACAAGGTCTCCGTGCATCATAACGATATCTTCGTCTTTAAGCTCTTCCCTTGCACAATAAATTGAATAAATATAATTAGTTTTATCGTAAATAGGGTTATTTACGAAAGTATAATTTAATTCGTAACCTAAATTTTTACAATAATCTACTAACACGTTATCAAAATACCCCGTGGTCATAACAACTTCTTTTATGCCAGCGTTAGATATAATTTTTAACTGCCTAGATAAAATTGTTTCTTCGTTATTTATTTCAGTCATACATTTAGGGTGTTCGCTTGTAAAAGCCCCCATTCTGCGCCCTAAGCCAGAGTTAAGTATTAATGCCTTCATTTGTTCTCCTTTTCATATCATTATAACAAATACTAATTCGTTTGTCAATTACTACGCAAACACCAGCAAAGCACAATATAAAAAAACTAATAAATTATTGCTTAAAATACTGAATTTATAACTAGTGTTTGAACGAAATAGAAAAGTCAAAACAAGTATTGCAAAAAGTTGCAAAATAAACTTAATTGTGGTATACTATTTACGTTTTTATAAGAGCAAAGATGGAGCATATGAAGAAAATGGAAAAAAACGAACAACTCACCTTTAAACAAAGAACGATAAAGCGTATTTTACCTACGCTTCTTTTCTCTTTAGCAATTCCTTTTATAACGTGTATTTGCATTCCGTTTGAAATTTTTGCAAACAATATTGAGCAATTTGTTTTTTCTGTAAAAGACTTTTTGCCTTTATCTATTTTAATATCTTTAGGCGCAACGATAATTTTCTTTTTTTCTCTTTTATTTTTACCAGAAAAAGCATACAGAATAGTTGCTTCAATATACTTGGCTTTAGCATTTTTATTTTTTATTCAAAGCAATTATCTTAACGTTGGAGTACGTTCGCTTGCTGGCGACGGATTAGGCTCTAGCATATCGTTAGTTAGCAAAATAATTAATCTTTTTGTTTGGCTGTTGGTTTTAGGCGTTGCCGTGTTTTTTGCAGTTTTTAAAAAGTGGCACGATATTTTATCTATGGTTGCAGTAGGGCTTTGCGCGGTTATTACTATTTCTTCTCTTATGTCTCCTTTCGTGCTTGCAATTTCTACAAAAAACGTTTTTAAAACTAAGGCTGAACGCGTAAACCTAAACGGAGAAGACACGTTTAATATTTTAACTACAAAAAACCTTACTAATATTTCTTCTAATGGTAACGTATTTATTTTCGTTGTAGACGTTATGGATAAAACGTTCGTTGAAGAAGCCATTGAAAAGCGTCCTGAAATTTTTAATAGTTTAGATGGGTTTACTTATTTCGAAGATAACCTTTCTCTTTTTGGGCACACTTTCCCTTCCGTTGCAAACATTATTACGGGCGCAGAGTTTGAAGTTACAAAGGAACGTTCTAAATATTTAAATAACGCTTATCAAAACGCCGTTCCTTTAGATATTTTAGATGAAAACGGATATCAAATTAATATTTTTAGTCAAGGTTTTTACGCTTATGAAGATGCTAGTTATATGCCTTCATACGTTAGTAACGTTTCAGAAGCAGTAAAAACTAACGTTAAACATCCTTTTTTATTAACTGCAAACTTTATTCAAATTGCTTTATACCGTTGTTTCCCTCTATTTTTAAAAAATTTAGTAGGTAACGTAGATTCAGCTGAAACCAACAACTTCGTTTCTTGCGAAGATGAAAACGGGTACAAACAATATTCAACCGACTTAAAAGAAGTATACAACACAATTCAAAGTTCTAAAGACGATGGTAAATTTACCACGATAAACGATAAAAAAGTGTTTTCACTCGTTCACGTTTATGGTTGCCATAGCATTAAGTATAACGCAAATTGGCAAAAACCTACCGGGAAAGACAGAAACGATATAACCCTTTCTCTTATGAATAGTTTTAGCATTATAAACGAATACATAAAGGCAATGAAAGATATTGGCGTTTACGAAGAATCTACTATTCTTATTTTAGGCGATCACGGAAAACCAATAAACGACTTGAAAGATCTTTCTCGCCCAATCCAAACAGGATTATTTATTAAACAAAAAGGCGCTGGAAACGTTGCCGGCGAAGGTTACAAAATTAGTAGTAGCCAAGTAAGTCATTCTCAAATTTGGTCAACTATATTTGATAGTGAAAATATAACTCTTACTCCAGAACAACAAGAAGCGTATAATCAAACGACGTTTAAGAAACTTAACCCTGAAGATAAATCGCATTTTGATATTTTAGAAGACGAAAACGTTACTAGATATTATTTCTGGCATACCTATGCTGGCGATTGCGATGAGTATAAGTACAAAATTACTGGTGCTGGCAATAACTTTAACAATTGGGAAATGTACGAACACATACACACGGATAAATTTCTTATGAACTAAAGGTAAAATCATGGATAAAATTATGTACTACGTTTGTATCCCTTTTGGATACATTATGAAATGGTGCTATCAATTAGTAGGAAACTACGGCATAGCGATTATTTTATTTACACTTGCTACTAAATTAGTTTTACTACCTATTTCGGTTTGGATTCACAAAAACTCTATATTAATGGTAAAAATTCAACCAGAAATAAACTTCATGAAGGCTAGGCTTCATGGTAATATGGATGCTATTGCAGACGAGCAAGCAAAAATATTTAAACGCGAGCACTACCACCCTATGCTATCGCTTGTACCTTTATTATTGCAAATATTTTTATTGCTTGCAGTAGTTTATATTATTTACCATCCAATGAATTACTTGCTTGGAATATCAGACCAAGCAATAAGTAGCCTTGCTACCTACCTTAAATTAGACGTTTCGCAATCTTCTTACCAACTTTATATTATTGACGCAATAAAATCTGGTACGATTACGGCAAGTTTAAGTTCAGAAATAGGGCTTTCCCCTGCTGTTCTTGGTGATATTATTAGCAAGGTAAACGGTTTCAACTTAAACTTTATTGGAATTAATCTTTCTATCGTACCGGCAGAAGTTTGGGGTTGGTTTATACTTGTTCCTATCGTTGCTGGTGCATCTTCTTGGTTTATGAGTTTTACACAAAACGCATCTAACGTTATTCAACATGAACAAAGTAAAATTAACCAATATACTATTATGGCAATAAGCGTTGGGCTTTCGCTTTATTTAGGGCTATTTGTTCCTACAGGACTTGCTATTTATTGGGTTTCTAGCAACCTTTTATCCGTTTTACAAATGTACTGCTTAAACGCCGTTATAAACCCTAAAAAATACGTAGACCACGACGCACTAGAACAATCTAGAAAAGTGCTTAACGATGCAAAATCTTATGGCAAAATAGACAAACACGACCCTTTGTTTAAGAAAATGAAAAAACGCGAAAAAGTAGATTATAAAGCATTTATGCGCGTTGCCAATAAACACATCGTTATATATTCTGAAAAAAGTGGCTTTTATAAGTATTTTAAAGACGTAATGGACGAAATGTTAAAACGTTCTAACGTGGTTATTCATTACGTTACCAACGATTATAACGACCAAATTTTTGAAGTGGCAAAAAAAGAACCACGTATAAAACCTTATTACATAAGCCTAAAGAAAACCATCCTTTTAATGATGATGGTAGAAACTGACGTTTTTATTATGACTACGCCAGATTTAAATAAGTATTACCTTAAAAAATCTTTTACGAAAAAAGACATTGAATATATCTATATCCCACACGATTCAATGAGTGCGCATAAAAACTTTAACGAAGGCGCTTTTGACGAATTTAATACCATACTTTGCGTAGGTAAGCATTTTGTAGATGAAATTAGAGCAATTGAAAAACTTTACAAATTACCTGCCAAAAACCTTGTGGAATTTGGTTTTCCACTTCTTGATAATTTAGTAGAAACCGTTAAAGCACAACTACCTAAAAAAACCAACAAAACAAAAAAAGAAATTTTAATTGCACCTTCTTGGCAAGAAGAAAACATTTTAGAGAGTTGTATAGATACTATTATTGAAAAACTTTATAGCGATAATTATCACATAACGGTAAGACCTCACCCTGAATTCGTTAAAAGATTTGGCTACAAATTAAATCAATTAGTTAATAAATACTCTAATTACGATAAGGATAAACTTACTTTTGAATTAGATTTCTCTAGTAATAGCTCCGTTTATAATGCAGACCTTATGATAACGGACTGGTCTGGAATAGCTGCAGAATATAGTTTTGCAACGGGTAGACCTACTATTTTTATTAATACTAAAATGAAGGTAAATAACCCTAATTGGCAAAATATTGATATAACGCCTATTGAAATTAAGCTAAGAAGTGAAATCGGTATCCCCGTAGATTTAGATAACCTTGTTAATATAGATAAAATCGTAAGCGATGCTATAACTAACGCTAAAAAATACAAAGAGAAAATTGAAGAATGCTTTAAAACCTTTACTTTTAACCATGGTACAGCTGCTAAAGTTGGCGCTGATTACATTCTTAAAAGTATTATTAATAAACAACAAAAAGCAAAAGAAAAAAATTAAAATATTTTAAGGAGAATATTATGAACCTACTTTCAAGTTTTTATCAATTACTTTATATTGACCCTGCTGCAACGACTGTTCTTTTAACTTCTATAACTGCTATAGTTGCCGCTATTGGAGCTTCTGCTATAATAATATGGCGTAAACTTAAGAAAAATGTTAAGAAAACATTTCATATTGACGAAAATGCCAATAAAGAAGTTGAAGAAGATTTAGTTATTACTGAAGACAACTCTAATAAAGAAGACTAACTAACTTTTAATACAAAAGTTAAATATACTTTTAAGTTTTATTAAATACGGCGTTATTATTGCCATACCAACCATTTTAGGTGCTTTGTTAGGGTTAGCAATAATGCTATAAAATACATTTTAAAAATAAAAACGGACTTTGAATTTTCAAAGTCCGTTTTTGTATTTATTTAATTAAATTTTAATAAACGTCTGCACCAAATGGGAATAAAGATGCTTTTGCTAACTTAAAGCATTGTTTACCAAATGGAATACCTATTAAGGTTACGCAAAGTATTATGCCCAAAAACGCGTAAGTTAAACCTAACGTTAAACCACCGTAAAATAGCCAAATTAAGTTTGCAAATGGGTGTGAACTAAAATCTGTTTCTATTTCTTTACCAAAAGGCATAAGAGTAAAACCTGCTAACTTAAAACATTCTACGCCAAAAGGTATGCCTATTAAAGTTATGCATAGAAATAAACCAAAAAAGAAAAATTCTATTGCAGTTATAATGCCTACCGTACACCACCATAAAAGGTTTCTAAAAAGATTAAAAATTGCCCTCATAAAAAAATCTCCTTTATACTTTTCTTATTAAATCTACAGGTTTTTCTTTTGTAATTTTAATTATTGGTATTAAACTTGCCATAAAACCTGTTAACAGGCTTGCCAATAATATTATTAAAATTTGCCTTACGCCAAATATTACGAAACTAACGCTTAAGTACATAATATTCATTATATAATTACTTACTATTATACAAGCAATATAAGAACATATCGTTGCCAGAACTCCGCTTATTAAAGAAATAATAAAACTTTCTACCATAAACATAACGAATATATTTTTACTACTTGCGCCAAGACCACGTAGCACACCGATTGATTGCTTTTTAGAAATTATACTTGTAGCAACGTAGTTAAACAACAAGAATACAGAGAATAAAACTACTACTAAAGAAACGTATAAGAATAAGTTTGCAAACTCTTCTATATATTCTTTATTATATTCAATCGTTGATAAAATGTTATTTTCGTACCAATTTAATTTCATTCCCGTTTGCGTTGACATTGCCTTAGCAAGAGTTTGAGCACCAAAATAGTTGTAACCTAAAGGTGCTATCATACGAGAATAAATGCCCTGTTCTTTATTAATTTTTAACAAATTAAAACCAGAATCAGAAAGCAATAGGTTTCCATACGTGCTTAAAGAATTTTCGCTCGAGTAAATATTCGTATCTGCATTTAAATATATACCTTTAACAATTAAATCTTCTTCTATAATTTTCTTGCCGTTTTCGTAAAAGACTATTCTTATTTCTTTTAGGTTTTCTTCGTGTGTTCCACGTATTTTATTTATTAAAACAACTAAATCGTTAACGGCAGTTACTTTATCAGAATAATCGTTTGAAGAGCTTTTAATTTCGTTAATTAATCTGTTTAACTCGTCGTAATCATCACTTTCGGCAGATACTCTTTCTTCAGAAAACAACCTGTGTAATGCCTTTGCAGAAACCAACACTTCGTGCGCTTTTAAAGATGGTTCGCCCGTACTGCCATCAAACATTATTATATTATTTGCAGTAAAATCATCTAAATTATAAAACAAATAACTGTGCGCGCTTTGTACGTTTTTATTTCCAACTTCTACTTCGCCCGTAACGTAGTTAGTTACGTAACTTGTTACTGAATTATTTTTTGTTCTTAGTTGTTCAACGTAACCACCCGCAACGAACAATAATTTATTTAGACTTGCGTTTATATAGGTGTTATAATCTTGTGCTAAAGAGTATTCATCGCCACTCATAACAGATTTTAACTTTTCGTATTTTGGCGAAATTTTGCCACAATCTACAATACCTACAACCTTAAATCTTTTATTTACACCGTTGCTCATAAGACGGTCTATTTCAATAGTTGTGCCAATTAAATCTTCTGTTTTTTCTATTACTTTTCCGTCGTATTCAATAACTTGTTCTAACGGATTTCTTATACCCAACCAATACACTATACTTTCTGCCATATAACTTGAAATAGCTACTTCTGGAAGAGTTCCTTGCGTCTCTAACTTTGGATATCTACCATAAATTCTATAATTGTAAGAAGAAGTAGATATATATTCATCGTTACCTTTTTTAACTATTTCATCTGCAGTAAACTCTATTAAACCATTTACTTGTTGATGATAATAATCTTTACCATACGAATTATTAGCATACCTTGTAGCAGTTAAACTCCAACCTTTGTTGTAGTTATAGTTTCCTTCAACGGCTGTGATACTAGTTGTATCGTCTATATCGTAAACGCCCTTAAAAGCATAGCCGGTAGATGCACTAATTCTATCTATATACTCTTGGCTAATTTTTAGGTCTACGTCGTAATAATAATCGTCTTCATAAGAAGCATAAACGGAAACGGCGCCATAATCGTTATTGCGCAATAAATGCGACAATGCAGTTACACCATTATATGATGCAACCGAATCGAACAACCCAAACAATGCAAATGCTACTACAGAAAGTAAAATTGTAAATATTAGCCTTAAAGGTTTAACGAATATTGATTTTGCACCTAAACCTGCACAAGTAGTAAACTTCATTTTACTATTTATAAGTGGCGCAGGGGTTTCTGGGTGAACGGCTTCTATTTTTCCCGTTTGTTTCTTTTCTCTAACGTTTAGTTCTTCTTTTACAACTATTTTTTTTCTTTCTTTAACTGCTTTTGCTAGTTTTTTGGTTTCATCTTCGGTTAAAGAACTACCAGATAATACCGTTATTTCGCTTTCTTGTTCGTAAACGTTGCCAACAATTTTTTGCTCGGAAACCAACAAGTCTTCTGCAATAACCCCGTCTACAAACCTAATAATTCTGTCTGCATACTTTTCGGCAAATTCCATTTCGTGAGAAACTACTACAACCAACTTTTCTTTAGAAAGTTCTTTTAGTAGGTCCATAACTTGTTTACCAGAAAGGCTATCTAAAGCGCCGGTAGGTTCATCGGCTAAAATTATTTTAGGGTTTTTAATAAGCGCCCTTGCTATTGCTACCCTTTGCTTTTGCCCACCACTCATTTCAGTTGGATTTCTTTTTGCATAACCTTCTATACCAACCCTTTCTAGTAAAGCATTTAACGTTTCTTCGTTGGTAACATTACCTTGTAATTCGTTAGCCATACCTATGTTCTTTTCTACAAGGTATTCGTTTAATAAATTATATTCTTGAAAAACGAAACCTACGAAAGTGTTTCTATAACTGTCGTAATCAGAAGGTGAAAAGGAAGAAAATTTTCTTCCGTCTATAATAATTTCGCCACTATCTATATTATCTAAGCCACCAACGACGTTCAAAAGGGTGGTTTTACCACTACCACTTTTACCCGTTATAAACACCATACCCATATCTGGAAAAACTATGTTTACGTTGTTAAGAGCAACTGTGTTTCCTGCCTTAGTGATATAAGTTTTTTTTACGTTAATTAATTCTAACATATAATTCTCCAAAAAATCTCAACTACTAATATAACAAAAAAGTGTGCAAGTGTCAATATATGAGCATAAAAAAAGCATAGATAACATCTATGCTTTAATTCGTTTGTTATTATATTTTATAAACCCAACCGAATTGGTCTTCAACTCTGCCCCATTGAATACCCGTTAAAGTATCGTAAAGGTGTTGAGTTAATTTACCAATTTTGCCGTTGTTAATAACGTATTTTTTGTCTTTATAACAAAGTTCGCCAATAGGTGAAACAACTGCAGCCGTTCCACAGCCCCACGCTTCTTCTAACGTGCCTTCTTCTAATGCTTTAGCAAGTTCTTCAATGCTAATTAACCTTTCGCTTACTTTATAACCTTCTTTTCTTAATAATTCTAAAATAGATTTTCTGGTTATACCAGGCAAAATAGAGCCTGCTAGCATTGGAGTTACAACTTCGCCGTTTATTTTGAACATAACGTTCATAGCGCCAACTTCTTCAATATATTTTCTATGAACGCCATCTAACCAAAGAACTTGTGAATAGCCTTTCTTTTCTGCCCTTTCGCCAGCCCTATTGCTTGCTGCGTAGTTACCACCGCATTTTGCTTCGCCCGTGCCACCACGAACAGCCCTTACGTCTTCGTCTTCTATCATAATTCTAACAGGATTAATGCCTTCTTTATAATAACTGCCAACAGGTGAAGTTATAATTACGAAAGTTGCGTTTTTAACAGAGTGAACACCCAAAGTTTCGTCGTTACCAAACATAAATGGGCGAATATAAAGTGAAGTGCCGGTTGCAGATGGAACCCAATCTTTTTCAAAATCAATAAATTTAACTAACGCTTCTAAGAACATATCTTCTGGGATTTGTGGCAAGCACATTCTTTCTGCCGACCTATTCATCCTTCTAATATTTTCCATTGGGCGAAATAGTTGAACGTTGCCTTCTAACGTTCTATATGCTTTTAAGCCTTCAAAAATTTCTGAACCATAGTGTAAAACGGTTGAAGCTGGGTGCAAAGCAATTTTTTGGAACGGAACTATTTTTGCATCGTGCCAACCTTTTTCTGCGTTATATTCCATAATGAACATATGGTCTGTAAATACTTTACCGAAACCTAACGTGCTTGCTTCTGGTAACGTTCCAGGGCAAGTAGTTTTAGTAATAGAAATTTCCATAATTATTCTCCTTTATAATCTCTGCCTAATTTTAGTGCGTTTAGGTTGATTTCTAACATATCTGCGTGTTTTGCAGAAATAACTTTCTTTAATGCGTCTATAACGCCTTGTTCGTTAGTAAAGCCGTTTGTTTCTTTTAAAACTTTACCTAATAGAATTACGTTTGCAAGTTTAGAAATGTTGTTATCTGATGCCATTTTGGTTGCAGGAATATAGTAAGCAGTTACGTCTGTTCTTTTAACTTTTCTGTCTATTAAAGAAGAATCAACGAAAATTATGCCACCACTTTTAACTCTTTCTTCATAAAGGTCTAAAGATGGTAAGTTCATAGCAACTAAAACGTCTGGTTTTTCTACTATAGGAGAGCCTACAGCCGTGTCGCTTATAATAACCGAACAACTTGCCGTGCCACCACGCATTTCTGGGCCGTAAGATGGCAACCAACTAACGTTTTTGCCGTCTGTTAAGCCTTTGTATGCTAATACTTTACCTGAAAACAATATACCTTGACCGCCAAAACCAGCGAATAAATATTGTGTAGTACTCATAATTTTTTTCTCCTTATTTACTAGACCTATCTTTATAAACGCCTAGTGGATAGTAAGGTATCATTTTTTCTTCTACCCATTTAAGTGCGTTAGATGGTGTTAAGCCCCAGTTTGTTGGGCAACTTGAAACAACTTCTACTAATGAAAAGCCTTTTTTGTCTACTTGGTTTTGGAAAGCCTTTTTAATTGCTTTTTTAGCATTTTTAACGTTTTTAACGTTGTTTACTGCAACCCTTTCTAAATATTCAGGGCCGTCTAACTGAGAAAGCATTTCGCAAACTTTAATTGGGAAACCACATTCGTTTACGTTTCTGCCATATGGTGAAGTTTGTGTAATTTGACCAGGTAGAGAAGTTGGTGCCATTTGACCACCCGTCATACCATAAATTGCGTTGTTAATGAAAATAATAGTAATATTTTCGTTTCTTGCTGCAGAGTGTACCGTTTCTGCCATACCAATAGACGCCAAGTCGCCGTCTCCTTGGTAAGTAAATACTATATTTTCTGGGTTAGCACGTTTAACACCCGTTGCAACTGCAGGGGCTCTGCCGTGTGCGGCTTCAACCATATCGCAATTAAAATAGTCGTATGCCATAACTGAACAACCTACCGGTGCAATACCAATAGTTTTTCCTTCAATGCCTAATTCATCTATAACTTCTGCTACTAACCTATGTACTATACCGTGAGTACAACCTGGGCAGTAGTGCATTTGAACGTCTGCCAATGCTTTTGGTTTATCGAAAACTACCATTATTCGTTACCCCCTTCGTTAGCGTTTATAATTGCTTTTAGAACTTGTTCTGGTGAAGGTATCATACCACCTGTACGATTACATAAAGTTACAGGTACTTTTCCGTTTACAGAAAGGCGAATATCTTCTATCATTTGCCCCATAGAAAGTTCTACTGATATAATTTGTTTAACTTTATTAGAAGCATCTGCAAATGCTTTTTCTGGGAAAGGCCACAAGGTTATTGGGCGAATTAAACCAACCTTTATACCTTGTTTTCTTGCTTCGTCTATTGCGTTTCTTGCAACTCTTGCAGCAATACCGAATGCTGCAATACAAATTTCGGCATCTTCCATTAGGTATTCTTCATACCTAACTTCGTTTTGCTTAATAATTTCGTATCTTTCAAAACGTTCTATATTAGTTTTTTCTAATTGGTCTGGCTTTAAGAATAAAGAGTTTACAATATTGTGCTTTCTTCCCATTTTAGTGCCAGTAACAGCCCAAGGTTTTTCTACTTCTTCTGCTAATTCAAAATCTAAACTAACAGGTTCCATCATTTGCCCCATAGTTCCGTCTGCTAAAATCATAGAAGTAACGCGGTACTTATCGGCAAGTTCAAAGCCTTTAACCGTTAGTTCTGCCATTTCTTGAACAGATGCAGGTGCTAAAACTATCATATGAAAATCGCCGTGTGCGCCACCCTTGGTTGCTTGAAAATAATCGCTTTGAGAAGGTTGAATACCACCAAGCCCTGGGCCACCACGTTGTACGTTTACAATTAATGCAGGTAAATCTGCACCAGCCATATAAGAAATACCTTCGCCTTTAAGTGATATTCCTGGGCTAGATGAAGAAGTCATAACCCTTTTACCAGCGGCAGATACGCCGTATACCATATTGATTGCGGCAATTTCGCTTTCTGCTTGTAAAAAAGTTCCACCAATCTTTGGCATTCTTTTTGCCATGTATGCTGCTATTTCCGTTTGTGGAGTTATAGGGTAACCGAAGTAGTGCCTACAACCTGCTTTTATAGCCGCTTCTGCTATTGCTTCGTTTCCTTTCATTAAAACTTTTTCGCTCATAGTAAAACCTACCTTTCTACCTTAATTATGCAGTCTGGACACATAGTAGCGCAAAATGCACAACCTATGCACGCTTCCATTTTTACTGCTTCTACGGGGTGATGCCCCTTTTTATTTATTTTGTCTGTTGCTAACGCCAATACGCCTTTTGGGCATGCTTCTACGCAAAGCCCACAGCCCTTACACTTATCTACCTGAAAAGTTAAATTAGCCATAAATTTTCTCCTTTATATTTTCTTTTGCATCACTAACGGATACAAATTACTTACTTTATCTTTTAGTTGTTCAAATAGTTTTTCATCTACGGTGTTTAATACCAATGGTAAACCTAATTTTTCCGCTAACTTACTAGCAAAATCTACCGAGTTCAACACGTCTTCTATAGTGGTTTCTTTTCCTAAATTAGAATTGTTTATTATACCCGTAAACTTAATTTTGCAAGCGTTTTCTATTTCGCTAAAAACTTCTATTGCGCCGTCTATATCGCTAGTGAGTGGCCTAAATTTATTTATTACGTAAAACATATCGTAATTATTTTCTTGCTTTATTTTAGGTGCAACTCTACCTAGCGCTAAAGCACCACGTTCATCTCCACCCACGTCTAATATAGCGCGCATGCTCAAATCGTCGGTTATGCTATAAATTTCTTGTGGCAAAGCCGGAATATCTACGTTAGAGTTTGCGTAAGGAGAACAAATTAGTTTTATGCCCGCACTCTTTAGCAACTCTTCGCTATCTTTCGTTCTAAAATATGGGTTTACTATGTCGATATCGGCAATAGCAACGTTATTATATAACTTTTTTAAATCAAAAGCAAGGTTTATAGCAATATTAGTTTTGCCACTTCCGTAATGCCCCGAAACTATTGTTAATCTTTTAAAATCTATCATATTTTACAATTTATTTCTTTGAATTTTACCACTGGTTGTTTTAGGCAATTCATCTCTAAATACAACAACCCTTGGGTATTTATACGGTGCAGTATGGTCTTTAACGTATTTTTGAATTTCTTTCTTTAGTTCTTCTGTAGGAGCAGTACCTTTAGTTAATACAATACTTGCTTTTACTACTTGACCACGAACTTCATCTGGAACGGCAGAAACACCACATTCTAATACGTAAGGTAATTCCATTATTACACTTTCTATTTCAAAAGGCCCTATTCTGTAGCCAGAAGATTTAATTACGTCGTCTGCCCTACCAACGTACCAATAGAAGCCGTCTTCATCTCGCCAAGCAACGTCGCCCGTGTGGTAGAACCCATCGTGCCAAACTTCGTTAGTTTTTTCATCGTCGTTATAATAACCACTAAATAATCCACAAGGAATTCTGTCTTTAACGTTAATACAAATTTCGCCAGATTTACCCGTTTCTACTTCGTTGCCGTCGGCATCTAATAACCTAACGTCGTAAAGTGGAACAGGTTTACCCATAGAACCTGGTTTGGTATCTGCGCCTTGCAAGTTACCTATAACAAGGGTTGTTTCAGTTTGACCAAAACCTTCCATAATGCTTAAGCCCGTTGCCTTATTAAATTGCTTAAATACTTCTAAGTTTAAGGCTTCGCCAGCAGTCGTCATATGTTTTATAGAAGATAAATCGTATTGAGAAATATCTTCTTTAACCATCATACGAAGCATTGTTGGTGGAGCGCAGAAAGTAGTAATACCATATTTTGCAAACATAGGTAAAATGTCGCTCGCGTTAAACTTTTCGAAGTCGTAGGTAAATAGCCCGCCTTCGCATAGCCATTGGCCGTACATTTTTCCCCACATTGCTTTGGCCCAACCGGTATCTGAAATAGTAAAGTGTATTCCGTTAGGGTCTACCGCGTGCCAATATTTAGCAGTATGGAAATGCCCTAATGGGTATTTGAAACTATGTTTTGCAATTTTTGGATAGCCCGTTGTACCACTGGTGAAGAACATAATCATATCGTCGTCGCCACAAGCGGTGTTTTCATCTCTTTCAAAGTGAGTGCTAAATAAAGCACACTCTTCGTCGAAATTTCTCCAACCTTCTTTTGCTTCGCCAACTATAATTTTGTTTACTAGTTGAGGGCATTTTTTACTTGCAGTTTCTGCGTGCTTATATGCTTCCCCTTTAGAAGTACAAATAATGGTGCTAACCCCAGCAGAGTTAAACCTATATTCAAAGTCGTGGTCTAAAAGTTGGTTCATAGCAGGTATTGCTACTGCTCCAATTCTATTTAAGCCAAGTAAAGTGTACCAAAATTGGTAATCTCTACCTAAAACAAGCATAACCTTATCGCCTTTTTTAATACCTAAAGACTTAAAGTAGTTTGCTGCACGGCAAGAATATTTTTTAATATCGCTAAAAGTAAACCTTCTTTCTTCCTTTTCCCTAGAAATATGTAGTAGGGCAAGTTTATTAGGGTCTTTTTTAGCAATTTCGTCTATAATATCAAATGCAAAGTTGAATTTTTCTATATTCTTAAAGTCTATAGTTTTTAATACGCCGTTTTCATCTACGGTGGTTTCTATAAACTTTTTATAAACTCTTTCAACAGAGTCTTTTTTAACCGTTTTAACTTCTAAATTCTTATGCTTCTTTTGTAATTCTGGTATTGCTTCGCCAGTAGGGTTTAATACTATTGCGTAGAAAATACAATCTTTACCACCAACGGCTATCATTCCGTGTGGGGTTGCAGAGTTATAATAAATACTATCGCCTGCGCTTAAAACTTCTTCGTGTTCGCCAATTTTTACTTTTAATTGACCTTCTATAACGATATCTAATTCTTGCCCAGAGTGAGAAGTTACTTCTATTTCTTTGTTTTGCGCTTCTAAACTATATTCACTGCGAACGTAAAGTGGTTCTGCAATACGGTTTTTAAAAGACGGTGCTAAGTTAAAATACGTCATACCGTGTGCTTGTTCTATTTTTTGACCTTTGCCTGCACGAGTTAAAGTATAAGACCTTAAATTTGGGCTTTGACCTTCTATAATATCGGTAACGTCTACGTTAAAGGCTTGCGCACAACGATAAATAAATGCAAAGTTTAAATCTTGCAAACCTTCTTCGCACTTAATATATTCTTCTTCAGAAACACCCGTTCTTTCTGCCATTTCTAAGGTAGAAAGACTTTCTATTTCACGAAGTTCTTTTATTCTGTTCGCCATTTCCTTGATTTTTAAATCAAGTTCTAAAAAATTACTCATATTTCTCTCCGTTTTGGAACGAAAAAAACCCGCCCCAAAGATTTTATACTTCGAGACGAGCCTACATTTAGCCCGCGGTACCACTCAAATTGCAGTTAAACTGCCACCTCAGAATCTAACAATTCTTATGCACTAACGTAGCAACTACGGGGAAGTTCTACTAAAAACTAAAAAATTTTTTTCTTCTTCCCAACTCGAAAGTTACAAACTTTAACCTTTCTGTAACGGCTTTCACCACCCGCCGTCTCTCTGAAACCTACTAAATTAAAGCACCCTTTGTCTTCGTCTTTATATTTTTTTATTATTTTAACATACTTAAACTATATATGTCAACAATTTTTAAGCCCTTATTTTTATAGTTTAAATAGTATATTATTACCTTTTTTATTCTTCAATTTTGAATGCTTCTTTATTCGTGCAATAATAAATATCTTCTTTATTAGAAACTAATTTACAAAAATCTTCAATTACTTGCCAATCTACACCGCCGTTAGCATAGTCGAACTCATAGGTATGCCCCCAAATATAAAATAGTTGTGGTTTGGTAGGGTTTTTCATATTTATAAACTTTTCTGCTAATTCAAAAAGTTCTTTTTTATTGCCAATATGAGCAGTTGGGTCAAACGATAAAAGATTTTCTTGTAAATCAAAACTAAAGTTTTTTCTTATGGTTCTTGAATACTTAACCCCGGTATTTTCTTTTATTACTTTTATAACCCTTTCATCGTGGTTTGGGTCTGCGTTAGGATAAGCCATACCTACAACTTCGTAGCCACATAGATTAGAAAGTATTTTCCTATCTTCTTCTACTTGCCAAATTATGCAACTATCGTCTTCGTTAACTAAATATGGGTGAGTTAAAGTATGCACTGCAACTTCGTGCCCAGAGTAAATCTTTTTAATATCTTCTGCGTGAACCTTATTATGTGGAATTTGAATAATTTCGCCGTCTTTTTTAACGTTTACTATTCCTTTATTGCCAAATAGCCCTGAATTTAGGTTGAAAGTGCTTTTTAAACCGTATTTATTTAATATTTCTATAAACCTAATATCTTGTGTAATGCCATCGTCAAAACTAAAAGTTAACGCTTTATTAAATTTATTTTGCCAATACATAATTTTTCTCCTTAAATTTAGCCACTTAATTATATAATAATCATTAAAAAATTTCAAGGCAATTTAAAAACAAAAAAAAGTTTTTTTATTTTTGCACTATTTTTTGCACTATAAGACACACTTTTAATAAATTGCTTGATTTTTTATGTAAATTATAATATTATAATTTTAAGTATGGAAAGCAACAATAATTTTACAAAATATTCTTTAAAAAAGAATATAAATATTCCCGCATTATATACCGTGCACTACTTTAAGTATGGAAAAAATTTTAGTTTCCACGGCGAAAGTCATAACTTTTGGGAGTTGGTGTATATAGATAGCGGTAAGGCAACCATTGTTTCCGATAAAAAAGAGTTTACCCTTTTACAAGGGCAAGCCTTTTTGCATACTCCAAACGAATTTCACACTATTTACACTACAGATAGTTTTGCAAACTCCGTTATTATTTCTTTTGATTGCAAAAACAAACAATTAATGGAAATTGCAGACAAAGTTTTGGTTTTAGGCGACAATGAAAAAATGCTATTGAACAAAATTATTAAAGAAGCAGACCTTACTTTTGACGATAAGTTAGACCAAATTTATTTGCAAAAAATGAACAAAAAGAAAAATGCCCCTTTTGCTTGCGAACAAGTTCTTAAAAATTGCATTGAATTATTGTTTGTTTGGCTGTTAAGAGATTCAAAAAATACGCAAAAAGTTAGCACTATGTTCGTTAACGTTGGCTCTAACGATATTACAGATAGAATTATGAACATATTAAATGCTAAAATTAACAAAGGCGAAAACGTTAGTTTAGAAGAACTTGCTTATTCCCTTAACGTTAGCAAAAGTTATATTAAACAACAATTTAAAAAGGTAAACGGCTATTCGGTTATAGAATTTTTTATTAAACTTAAAATTAACAAGGCTAAAGAACTTTTAAGCCAAAACAAGCATTCTGTTACAGAAATTGCAGATATGTTAGGGTTTTCTACCGTGTTTTATTTTAGCAGACAATTTAAAAAACATACCGATATGTCCCCTACAGAATATGTTAAATCGATAAAAGTAGATAATTTATTATAAAGGTGAACACTATGAAAGGTTTTAAAAATGCAAGAGTTTATTTGTACGAAAAAGGAATTGTAACTACTAACGTTGGTTTTGAAAACGGCGCAATCGCCTACGTTGGCAACGAAGACGTTATTACCGAAGTTTTACCATATAAGGAAGGGCAAGTTATAGTTCCTGGCTTTATAGACCAACACATACACGGCGCGTTTGGTGCAGACGCTATGGATGGAACGGTAGAATCTTTAGAAAAAATTGCTTGTGCTATAGCCGAAGAAGGTACAACAACCTTTTTAGCAACTACAATGACTAATAGCGAAGAAGATATTTTAAGGGCTATGAACGCCGTTAAAGAATATAAAGAACTAAATTCTAAAAAAGGTGCATTACTACACGGCATACATTTAGAAGGTCCGTTTATTTCGCCTAAACACGCAGGCGCTCAACCTAAAGAATATATTGCTAAACCTATTGTGGAACAATTTGAAAAATATAATATTGCTAGTGGAAACAACGTTAAATTGGTTTCTTTAGCACCAGAAGTAGATGGCGCTTTAGAACTTATAGATTATTTAAATAAAAACGGCATAGTAGCAAGCGCTGGTCATACGGACGCAGGCTATAACGATATTAAAAAAGCCATAGAACACGGCTTAAAAAATATTACCCACACCTTTAACGCGCAAAAGCCACTTCACCACAGAGAAATTGGTACGGTTGGTAGTGCATTTTTATTTGATAGCCTTAACTGCGAAGCCATTTGCGACACTATTCATTTAAGCATACCTGCAATTAAACTTTTAATTAAAAACAAACCACACGATAAAGTTAGTTTAATTACAGACTCTATGCGTGCAAAATATTTACCAGACGGGTTAAGTGAATTAGGTGGCCAACAAGTTATTGTTAAAGACGGCGAAGCAAGGTTAGTAGACGGAACTTTGGCTGGTAGCATATTAAAAATGTGCGACGCTGTTAAAAACCTTGTATTAAAGTGCGACGTTAAGTTTACCGACGCTATAGATTTTGCAACCGTTAACCCTGCTAAAAACCTAAATATCTTTGATAAAAAAGGTTCTATTGCCGTTGGTAAAGATGCCGATATTACCGTGCTTAACGAAGACTTTAGCGTTGAGCTAACCATTAGAGAAGGTAACGTTATTTATAAAAAATAAACACTTAAAAACACTAATATTTTACAAACGATTTTAATAATTAAAAACCCACTACTTTTCGTAGTGGGTTTTGTTGTTGTTTTGTTTTTTATTTAGTTATTATTCAGCGCTTTCGGTAGTTTCTTCTACTTCTTCGGTGTCTTCTTCACTCTTTGGGCTTATTGCTATTTTAGATATAGAAGTTTCGTCTAAACGCATAATTCTAACCCCTTGAGTGTCTCTGCCAATTTTGCTAATACCAGACGCGGCAACCCTAATGATTGTGCCGTTTACGGTAATTAACATAATATCTTCTGCACTAGAAACTAATTTTAAGTTAACTAACTGACCGGTTTTCTCGTTAAACACACCTGCTTTAACGCCTTTACCGCCACGTTGTTGTAGCCTATAATCGCTAATGTCTGAACGTTTGCCATAACCCTTTTCTGTTACGGTAATAACTTCGCAGTCTTCTTTAATAACCGTCATATCAACAACGAAATCGTCGTCGTTAAGTTCTAAGCCTTTAACACCTTGAGTATCTCTGCCGGTAGGTCTTACGTCTGTTTCTGCAAACCTAATACACTTACCACTATGAGATGCCATTAAAATTTCATCTTTACCATTGGTTAATTGAACGGAAATTAGTTCGTCGCCTTCAACTATAGAAATTGCTATTTTACCCGTTTTTCTAATGCTTGCAAATTCTGTTAAAGCAGTTTTCTTAATTATGCCGTTTTTAGTTGCCATTGCAATATAGCCTTCGGTATCTGCCTTTAACGGCAACATTGCGCAAACCTTTTCGTTTTGTTCTAATTGTAATAGGTTAACAATTGCTCTGCCCCTTGCCGTTCTTTGCGCTTCTGGTACGAAATAACCTTTTATGCTATATACTTTACCTTTATCTGTAAAGAACAATATATCGTCGTGAGTGGAGCAAACGAACATATCGTCTATAAAGTCTTCTTCTTTTGGCTTATGAGCCGTTACACCCCTGCCACCCCTTCTTTGAGTTCTATATTCGGTAATAGGTAACCTTTTAACGTAGCCAAAGTGGGTTAAACTTATAACAACGTCTTCTACAGGGATTAAATCTGCAATATCTATTTCGCCATAGTCGTAAGAAAGTTCTGTTTTTCTTGGTGATGGATATTTATTTTTCATATCTATCATATCTGTTTTAATAATATTTTTAACTCTACTTTCGTTATTTAAAATATCTGTTAAATCATCTATGATTTTGCCAAGTTCAACAAGTTCTTCGTTTAATTTTTCAACTTCCATAGCAGTTAAACGTTGAAGCCTCATTTCCAAAATTGCGTTGGCTTGTTTTTCAGAAAGTTCAAACCTTTCGGTTAATGCGCTAACTGCACTATTTTTATCGTTAGAAGCCTTAATAATTTCTATAACTTCGTCTATATTAGCAAGTGCAATTACTAAACCTTTTACTATATGCGCCCTTTCTTCCGCTTTTGCTAAATCGTATTTAGTTCTTCTAATAATAACGGATTCTTGGTGAGCAATATAGTGTTCTAAAATTTCTTTTAAGCCTAAAACCTTTGGCTCGCCGTCTACTAAAGCAAGTAAAATTATGCCGTCTTTAACTTGAAGGTTGGTGTGCTTAAACAACGTGTTTAGAACTACTTGAGAGTTTACGTCTTTTTTAAGTTCTATAACTATTCTCATACCGTGCCTATCAGACTCGTCGCGTAAGTTAGATATGCCTTCAATTCTTTTATCGTTAACCATTTGAGCAATGGTTTTAATTAATTCTTCTTTATTTACTTGGTAAGGTATTTCGGTTACGACGATTTTTTCTCTGCCGTTTGCCATTTCTTCAATATCTGTTTTAGCCCTTAAAACAAAGCCACCTTTACCCGTTTTATACGCTTGCCTTATACCTGCTCTGCCCATTAAAACGCCACCAGTAGGATAATCTGGTGCAGGGATAATTTCCATAAGTTCTTCTATGCTAATTTCAGGGTTATCTAATAAAGCAATACACCCGTCTAAACACTCTGCAAGGTTGTGTGGTGGAATATTAGTTGCCATACCAACGGCAATACCGTCTGCACCGTTAACTAATACGTTAGGAAACCTTGAAGGTAATACAACCGGTTGCATTTCAGTATCGTCGAAGTTAGGGTAGAAATCTACCGTGTCTTTATCTATTTCCTTTAACATTTCGTTAGCAAGTTTACTTAACCTTGCTTCCGTGTACCTATATGCTGCGGCAGAGTCGCCGTCGACAGAACCGAAGTTGCCGTGCCCATCTACGAGTGGACAATTTATAGAGAAATCTTGCGCTAAACGAACTAATGCATCGTAAACGGAACTATCGCCGTGTGGGTGATATTTACCTAAAACTTCACCGACGATTTTTGCACATTTTTTATGTGCCTTATCAGAAGTTAAGCCCATATCGTGCATAGCGTACAAAATTCTTCTATGAACGGGTTTCAAACCATCTCTTACGTCTGGAATAGCCCTTGAAACGTTAACCGCCATAGCATATGCTATAAAAGACTTTTTAACTTCGTTATTAACTTCTATATTTATAAGTTTTGTCTTTTTTAAGGTTTCTTCAAAATCTTTACTAAGTTCAACACTATTATCTTTTTTAGCCATAGTATTCCTCCTTAAATATCTAAGTTGGTTACAAGTTTTGCGTTTTGTTCAATGAACTCACGCCTTAGTTCTGGGTCGTCACCCATAAGCCTTGTAAACGTTTCGTTGGCTTCTACCGCATCTTCCATAGTTACTTTTAGCATAGTTCTGGTTTCTGGGTTCATTGTAGTATCCCAAAGTTGTTCTGGGTCCATTTCACCTAAACCTTTATAACGTTGAATATCGCATTTGCCTACTTCTTCTAAATAGTCTGCTAACTCTTTATCGCTATACAAATATTTATCTACTTTACCCTTAGTTGCTTTATATAATGGTGGTTGAGCAATATATACGTGCCCTTTTTCTACTAAAGGTCTCATAAACCTAAAGAAGAAAGTTAGTAATAAAATTCTAATATGGCTACCGTCTACGTCGGCGTCGGTCATACAAATAACTCTGTCGTAACGGAGTTTAGTTTCGTCGAAATCTTCTTTAATGCCTGCACCGAAAGCAGTTATCATAGCCTTTATTTCTGCGTTTTCTAAAATTCTATTTAACCTTGCTTTTTCTACGTTTAATATTTTACCACGAAGTGGCAAGATTGCTTGGAATCTTCTATCTCTGCCTTGTTTTGCGCTACCACCTGCAGAGTCTCCTTCGACTATGAAAATTTCGCAAAATGCTGGGTTTTTATCTGAACAATCTGCAAGTTTACCAGGTAAGGTTGTGCTTTCTAACGCGCCTTTTCTTCTGGTGCTTTCTCTTGCAGCCCTTGCCGCTTCTCTTGCACGTTGCGCCGTTAAGCATTTTAATAATATTTCTTTGGCTTTAGATGGGTTTTCTTCTAAATAAGCGCCAAAATATTCCGTCATAGCCTTGCTAACGAAATTTCTCATTTCGCTGTTGCCAAGTTTGGTTTTGGTTTGACCTTCGAATTGTGGTTCGGTTAACTTAACGCTAACTACGGCTACTAAACCTTCCCTACAATCGTCTGAAGAAACTTTTTCATCACCCTTAAACACGTTAAACTTTTTGCCTGCATCGTTAATAATACGGGTTAATGAAGACTTAAAGCCTTCTAAGTGAGTACCACCTTCTTCGGTGTTAATATTGTTTGCAAAAGCATAAACGGTTTCGTTATAAGTGTCGGTATACTGCAACGCAACTTCTACTTCGGTATCGCCGTAGAACACGTCGAAATATACAGGCTTTTCAAACATTGGTGATTTGCTTTTTGAAAGGTCTTCTACAAAGTGGGCAATACCACCTTCAAAGAAGAAAGAATCTTCCCTTTCTCTGCTTGCTCTTTGGTCTACTAGGTTAATTGTTAAACCTTTGTTTAGGTAAGCAAGTTCTCTTAGCCTTGTTTTAATAGAATCGTAAACAAAGTCTACCGTTTCAAAAATTTCATCGTCTGGCATAAAGGTTACCCAAGTACCAGTAAAGTCTGCTTCGCCAACGACTTCTAACCTACCTTGTGGAATACCCCTTTTATATAGTTGAGAGTGCTTTTTGCCATTTTGGTAAACTTCTACTCTAAGCCATTTTGAAAGAGCATTAACAACAGAAAGACCTACCCCGTGTAGACCACCAGAGATTTTATATCCCCCGCCACCGAATTTACCACCTGCGTGAAGTTTGGTTAAAACTACTTCTACTGCAGAAATGCCTTCGGTATGGTGTATTGCCGTTGGAATACCACGGCCGTTATCTTTTACGGTACAAGAGCCGTCTGCATTGATTTGAACGGTTATGGTATTACAATAGCCAGACAACGCTTCGTCTATAGAGTTGTCTACTATTTCTTGCACTAAATGATGCAAGCCCCTAACGTCTGTAGAGCCTATGTACATACCAGGCCTTTTTCTAACTGGGTCTAACCCTTCTAAAACCTGAATTTCGCCTTCGCCATAATTTGTAACGTTAACTTTTTCTTCCATTTTACACCACCATATTTTAAGTGTTTTTACCATTTTTTCAGGCGCATATTTTCGCAAAAAAATGTTCATTTTTATTTTAACATATTTTTACCTTTTTTACAAGCGTTTTTTGCAACTTTAAAACTATTTATAGTTTTAATAAGCATATTTTTTAACTTTTGAAAATATTGCCGAAAAATGTATATTTTTTTGGTTAAAAAACCATACTAATTAGGCAAGGGAGACGGTTATGATAGAGTGTAAAAATTGCAAAAATATAGTTAAAGACGGCAATCTTTTAGGATGTAAAAATTGTGGTGCTTACATTTGTGCAAGTTGTGGCGAAAAAACTAAAAAAATTTGCCCTTATTGTTATAGCGATTTGGAATTTTTTGGTTAAATAAATTAATATTTTACAACAAAAAAAGGGCAAAAATTTTGCCCTTTTTTTGAACTTTTTTATTTTAAGTTGGTTTTTATTTTTTAGTTAAATTTTTCTTTATTTTCTTTTATGCTTTCAAAAAGTTTAATTTCAAAGTCAATTAAGCCTTTTAATTGACTGTTTTTGGCTTCTTTGATACCCTTGTTATAGAACATATCAAAAACTTCTTTTTCCTTTCTTACGTACAAAAGATAGGCTAATTTTGCTCGTAACGTTTTAGCCGTGTTAACGTTATTTAAGTATTTTTCTAGTTCGTAGGTTAAATCGTCTGCCAAGTCTTCGTTATAATTAAAGGTGCAAGCGTTAAATAACGCGTCTACTTTAATTTCGTTTATATAACCTTTTGGCATATATTCTTCTAACCCTAAAAGCCTTTCGATAGTTTTAATTGCGTTAGCGTAATCTTTTTTATCTAAATAATAGTTATACCTTGCGTTTAGTAGGTTTATAAACATAATTTCATCTTCTGGTAATTGTGGAAGGTTAAAATATTTTTCTTCTTCTATTTCGCTAGGAGTTTTACCTTGATATAACAATGCTTGAATTTCTAATAAACCAACGGTAACTTTTGCAATATCATCTTTTCTTTTTAAGCCTAAAGCAGTTGCGCCATCGTTTCTAAAACCACCTTCTGTCATTGGCAATAAACTGCCTAATGCGAAGAAGGCAGAAACTGGTAGTGCCATACTTAAAAAGAAATATAATTCAACTGGTAAAAGGCTTACGAAAAATAGTGGTACAATGCTAATTATAGTTAAAACGGAAGAAACTACGCCACCAGATATTGCAACTTTTCTATACCTTTTAAAAAGGTTTTCGGTTGTGGTAGGAACAAGTTCGGTGCTACCTGCTTGGTCTTTTAACATTATAAATTTAAACTTTAGTTTGCCGTTAATTTTTTCCCACCTAAAAAACCAAACTGAAAAAGAAATAAGTTCAAATTTGTTAATTTTGCCTGCTATTAAATGCCCCCATTCGTGCAAAAAAGTGTTTATTAGCCCAAACACTATTGCTCCACCTAACGCAATTAAGCCGTTAATTATTACGTTTTCCGTTTGGGCGCCTGCTAGCGCGCAACTTAAAATTACAAGCCCTAAAGTAGCGCCCAAAGATATTATATTGTTTATTAAAGTAGTTTTTTTATTCATATAGTTTTGTCCTTTAAGTAGCCTTCTAAATTGTCTCCTTCACTAATGGTTAGTTGGTCTAATCCCAATCTTTCCATTATAAAGCATAATATTGCTACGCCACTAGAAATTGTTTCTATTCTTTTTTCTTGTAAACCTATTATGTTTTTTCTTTCTTCTAAACTTAAAGAATAAAGTTTTTTCTTTAAACTTAAAAGGTTTTGTTTTTCTATTACGTAGCCGTGGGTTTTATTAGGGTCGTAAACCTTTAACTTAAGTAAAATGGCACAAGCGCTTAGCGCAGAGCCACCAATAGCAGTAAATTTCTTTTCTTCTAACCCACCTAAAGCCAAAAAAACGTTGTTTAAGTATTCTTGGGCTTTTTTTTCTTTTTGCCCCGCAACGTTGGTTAAACTTACGCAACCTATATTAAAACTTTTTAAGTAGGTAATTTTGCCGTTTTTTTGCACCACTATTTCAGTGCTTGCGCCACCAACGTCTATTAACCCACCATTATTCCCACCTAGCCCACCTAATATTCCTAAATAGGCTTCTTTTTCGCCAGAAACTACGTCTATTTCAATTCCACACAAGTTTTTGCACATAGCCAAAAACTCTTGCTTGTTTTTTGCGTTTCTAACGGCTGCCGTTGCAAACGCCCAAATATTATTTATGCCAAGGGCTTTTGCTCTTTTAACAAAAAAAGAAACGGCCTTGGCACTTCTTTCCATTGGTGTGGTTTGCAAAATTAAATTTTCGCCCATTCCCTCTGCTAAACGAGTTGTTAAAACTTCTTTGTTATGGTTTTTTCCGTTTATACTTACCATTAACCTTACAGAGTTAGAGCCTATATCTATAACTGCAAATTTATTCATTTTCATTTTATTTTACTGGTTTCATAAATTCTTCGCCAATTCTATCGTTTTCAAACCAATAGCCCAATTCATGAGCCCTTTTTATAATCCATTCTTCGTCGGCCACTCTCTCTTCATACTCTGAGCCTTCTTCAAGGCGTTGTTCGTAATATTGTATTTTTGAAATTAATTCGTCGTATTTATTCTTCGTAACAATTATTGCAACAACTTGGTAAATTAAAAGAGCAAGTAAAACGATAAGCAAAACTATTGCGCCAACCTTTAGCGCATTGTGTACTCTTTTAGATTTTTCAGTTTGCGTTTGCCCTGCGTTTTCTTCTTGCAAGGTGTTTTTTTCTTCTGCCATTTAATTTCCTTAGTTTTTCTTTTATTCGTTTATCTATTATATTATAAATCTTTTTAATGAATTTTGCAAGTATTATATTAAAACTTTTAGCCGAAATAAAAAGTCCTATTAAAACCCCTGCCAACATATACACTCTTATCGATGGAAAATGCAAATTAAAAGAATAGTAAAAATAACTAACCGATAACAGCACGAAAAAAGCAAGGTCTAATAGTATATTTAACCATTTAACCTTAAACTGCTTAAAAAGTATTATCGGTAAATAAAAAATACCCCAAATTGCGCCGAAAGATACGCATGCTAAAAATATGTAAAACTGCCCGTTTGAAATAAAGTTCACTTAAACAACCTTTTTAATAACGGCTGTTTTTTATGGTTATATTTAACTTCTAAAAAATTTCCGTCTGCCGTAAGATTGCCGTTTGCTTTGTTAAAGGCAGTAATTTTTATATTTTCGCCCGTAACTAAAAGGGTGCTTCCACTTACCGTTAATTTAAGCCATTGCGAAGTAAACCCGTCTACACTTTCTACGTTGGAAACGGAAAGTTTTTTTCTTCCTTCTATAAGTACTTTTTCTACGTTTATATTTTCTTGCATAATTACCCCCTACTCTACTAATAGACTATGCTAAAAAAATATTTTTACAACTAATTGTGTTAATTTGCTTGCTTTATGAAAAAAATTTGTTAGTATATACGGGTAATTAAGACTAGATGAAGTTTATGGAAAAAGCGTTTGCTACCGAAGAAGTAAAACTTTCAGGTGCCTAACTTTAGGCGAAGACCATAAATGGATAGCGTTCTGGAGAATCTCAAAATCATTGAGTACCGAAGGTGCAAAGGCTTTATATAAACAAGCCTAATCTCTCAGGTAAAAGGACAGAATTCACTTTTTTTGCGTGGAATTTTTGTAACTCACAATGTTTTAGGTTAAACGGAACGTTTAGCTTATTTTTTTATTTTAAGGAGTTACTATGGAAGCACTTACAAAATTTATTGCAACTGTTAACAGTTATCTTGCAGACTACGTTTTAATAATTCTGCTAATTGGTTTAGGCGTATTTTTTACTATTAAAACACGTTTTGTTCAAATTAGATGTTTTGGCGAAGGGTTTAGAAAGGTTTTTGGTAATCTTTCGTTAAAAGGTAAAAAAGAAAAGGGTCAAATGTCTTCTTTCCAAGCCTTTGCAACAGCCGTTGCCGCACAAGTTGGTACGGGCAACATCATAGGCGCAAGCGCCGCTATTTTAGCCGGTGGTCCAGGTGCTGTTTTTTGGATGTGGCTAATTGCCTTTTTAGGTATGGCTACCAACTATTCCGAAGCAGTTTTAGCACAACGCACCAAAAGCAAAGATGAAAACGGCTTTATTCAAGGTGGCCCAGTTTACTACATAAAAACGGCTTTTAATAATAAGTTTGGTAAGGTTTTATCTATATTCTTTGCTATTGCCACTATTGTTGCGCTAGGGTTTATTGGCTCTATGGTTCAATCTAATTCTATTGGCGAAGCAGTTTATAACGCAACTGGTATTCCTACCTACGTAGTTGGTATTATAGTAACCGTTTTGGCAGGAATTATTTTTATTGGTGGCATTTCTAGGTTAGCCTCTGTTACCGAAAAGTTCGTACCTATTATGACCGTTTTATATTTATTAGGTGGCATAATTGTTCTTTGCTGTAGAGTTACTTTTATTCCAGAAGCGCTTGGTATGATATTTAAATTTGCATTTACTCCTAACGCAGTTATTGGTGGTAGCATTGGCGCAGCGCTAAAAACGGCTATTAGCCAAGGCGCAAAACGTGGATTGTTTTCTAACGAAGCCGGTATGGGTTCTACACCACACGCACACGCTCTTGCAAACGTAAAAACCCCACACGAACAAGGCGTAACGGCTATGGTTGGTGTTTTTATAGACACGTTTATAGTATTAACCCTTACCGCTCTTGTAATAATTTCTACTCTATACGCAGGAAACGGCCCACTTATGAACGGCAATCCAACCGAGTTAGATAAATCTAATATGCTTGCAAATGGTATTGCTGCCATTTTTACCAACGGAAGCATTGGTTTACAAATTGGTTCTATTTTCGTTGCCGTTTGCCTAACTTTCTTTGCTTTTTCAACCATTATTAGTTGGAACTTGTTTGGCAAAATTAACTTTAACTACGTATTTGGTAAAAAATCTACTATAGTTTATTCAATATTGTCGTTAGTATTTATTTTATTAGGTTCTTTCCTTAAAAACGATTTAGTTTGGGAATTAACCGACTTCTTTAATTATTTAATGGTTTTACCTAACGCATTGGCGTTAATTGCCCTTTCTAACCTTGTTAAAGATGAAATTAACAAAAGAGATATACGCAAGAAAAAAGGTTTATTAAACAAGGCAGGAGAACCTTTATACGACGTAGACAAAGAATAATTTAATTACAAACTAAAAACACGCTAAAATTTTTTAGCGTGTTTTATTTTATGTTTTTATTCTATCTTTTAGAAAATTCGCAACCTATCTTTTAGAAAATTCACAACCACAATAGTTTTGCCTATATAAGCCGTACTCTTTAGAAAGTTCTATACTTCTAATATAGCCGTTTTGTTTTTTGAAATCTGCATATAAAAATTTAACCTTTTTTTCTTTTGCAATTTCAAAGCCAATTTCGTTTAATAGCGCGCTATTTTTTAACGGGCTTACAGAAAGAGTAGTTGTAAAAAATTCGTAGCCGTTGTTAGAAGCAAACTCTGCCGTTTTATTTAACCTTAAATTAAAACAAAGTTTACACCTACTACCACCTTCAACTTCTTTTTCATAACCTTTTACGCAATTTAAAAATTGCTCTTTTAGGTGTTGTTCCCCAAAAAAATTAACCCCTAAAAGTTCACATAACCTTTTTTGTTCGTTAAACCTTAGTTGGTATTCTTCTAAACTATCTATATTAGGGTTATAATAATAAACGGTTATTTCAAAATAAGGTTTTAGCCTTTCTATTACAGAACTTGAACAAGGGGCGCAACAACTATGCAACAATAAGGTTGGTTTTTTCTTTTCTTTTTGTAATTGCAAAATTATATTTTGCATTTCTTTATTATAATTTTTCACCATTATATTTCACTTTTAACTATTTTTCCATTTTCGTTGGTCATTAAATAAGCTTTGCCACCAGCAGAAATACTTTTAGTTAATTTGCCGTTAATAAATTCTAAAGCGCAGTCGTTTTCTACGCAATAGGCACTTTTAATTCCTTTTTTAATAAAGGCTTTAGTAAAATCTTCTTCTCTTTCGTTAAAGTGTGGGCACATTGTTCCATCTAACACGCCTAATCCTTTTTTCATAACGTAATCTGCACTTTGCCCACGCATAATTTCGTAGTCTGTGTACATATCGTTAAACCAACAAATTGCACCTGCAGAAAGCCCACAAATTATTTTACCCTTATTATAAGCATCTATAATAAGTTTATCTAACCCTACTTCGCGCCATTTTTCTAACATATACACCGTGTCGCCACCACCTATGTAAATGCAGTCTGCCATATCTATTTTCCCTGCGATTTTTTCTATATTCATTTCGCCGTAGACTATTAGCGCAACTTCTGCCTTAATATCGAAAACAGAAGTGTAAGTTTTTCTAAAACTATTAAAGTAAGGCATTGAATCGTGAGAGGCAGTGCCTATAAACAAAGCGTTAGCGCGTTTATCTTTTGCGTGAATTTTGGCTTTTTCTGCCACGTATTTATCTATTTCTAACGTGGTTTTATTTTTTATTTCGCCACCACCAATGGCTATAATAATTTTTTCCATAAGTTCCTTAAAATATTAATACTATAAAAAAGGTTAGACTTATTTGCCCAACCTTTTAATTTAATTTATTTTTATTACATTTCCGTGTAGTAGTTGCAACCCAAGTCTTTTTTCTTTTTGTACTTTGTAAATACAGAACCTAAAATATTAACGCCGTTTTTACGAAGTTCTTTAACTGCAATTTCTACTTTTTCTTTTTTGGTTTCGCCGTGCGCTACTAAGAAAATTGCGCCGTCTACTAAGAAAGATAAGTTAATATAGTCGGAAGAAGTTAGAATTGGTGCGCTGTTAATTAAACAAAAATCGAATTCATTTTTTAATTCTTCTACTAGTTTTTTAAACTTTTCAGAAACTATTACGGAAGTTGTGCTAGTAATATCTATTTCCCCGTTAGTTATAACTGAAACGTTTTGATATTCCGTTTGTTTAACAACTGCCTTTTTTTCTGCAGAAGACAACGCGTATTCTCTAATGCCGTTTGCTTTTTCTACGTTTAAGAAGTGTTGGATTTTAGGGCTTGCAAAATCTAAGTCTATAACAACTACTTTTTTACCTATTTCACCAAGGCTAACTGCCAAATTGCTAGTGGTTAAAGCCTTGTTTTCGTTAGCGTTGGCAGAAGCAATTTGAATTACTTTTATTTTGCCATTTTCGCTAAAGTGTAAAACGTTATCTCTTAGCCTATTATATAGGCTTGAACCTTTTTCTACCGGTTGATTTACTATTTCTTGCTTATTCTTTTTACCAAAAAACATATTTTTCACCATTTTATAGTTTAATTTTAAATATATTATACAATACTTGGTAAAAAAAATCAATACGAAATATAATTTTTTTTGTTATTTTACCCTTGTAATTTGCCTAAAAGTTGTTTAAGTGCGTGAACGTGCAAGTTTTCATCTAATATAATTCTAGAAATTATTGCACTAATTTTTTCATCTTGTATTTTTTCTAACATATCTTCATAGTCGCTTATGGCAAGCATTTCGCCTGCAATATCGTCTAAAAGCATTTTGTTTGGAGTTTTGCTATAAGACACGCAAGAAGTGTTGTAAAACTGAAAACCAAACGGTGTGTTTATTCCGTAAGCGCTATCTAACCCTAACCTATTAAGAAGTTCTGCAAGAATATGTAAATGTTCCATTTCGGCTAACGCAATAGAAATTAAAACTTCTGCGTATTCTACCATATCTAACCGATTAAAATATAGCGCGTGAAATTGATATTGCAAAATTGCCGTTAGTTCGCTATGCTTCGTTGAGTACGCTGGTGCTATTATTTGCGCATAAATATAATTTGGCGTAATTTCTTCCATTTTAGGGTATGGTAAATCTACGGCTAAAGGTTTCATAGTTATCCCCCGTTGTTTTTATTTATAACTATGAAAAAAAGGCACCTTATTGTGAAAGATGCTTTTTAAAGGTTTCGTTTACAATATTTACGTAGTATAATTTAACCTAATAATTTTTTTTCTTTTTTCATTATAATAAGCGTTAAAGTTATTACCACTAAAGAAAGTAATGCTAATGTTATAAACAAAATTGGCCAACCAAACGCTTCAAATACTAAACTTGAAAGTGTTGGCGCTACACCCGCCGCAATAGATGCACACCCGTTTAGCACATAAGTAAAATTGCCTGGCTCTATAACGTCCCTTATTTTATAAGTCATTACGCTATTGTACGGCAAACTTGCCATTTTTGCGCCAGACAATAATAAGCTTGAAAAAACTACGACTGCAACGGTGTTTTCGTATAAAAAAGTTAATGCTATGCTTGATGTTATCACTAACACAATTAAGCCTATTGCTAATGCATACATACGTTTCGTTTGCATAAACAAGTTTATGCCATATATGGACGCCCCACCAACTAAAAAAGCAACTATTGTTGAAACTAGCGGGGAATACACTTTACTAATTCCATTTCCATTATTATATAGTAACGTTGGCACCCAGTTGTTGAACGCATAATAAACTATGTATGCCAGAAGATATACTAAAGACACTATTAATATAAAAGAAAGCATCCCTTTTCTTCCTTTTAGCGACGCTTTTGGTGCGTTGTAATCTGCTTGGTGTGGTTCGTGATGTTCGTCTTCTATTTCTTCTTTTAAGGCGTGAATTTTTTTGTTAAAATTGGCATACCAATAAAAAAAGCTAAACAAGTAGCGCCCATTAGCACCCCTGCTAAAACAAATGCTAAATCCCACCTGTTAATAGCAGTAAATATAGCCGCAATGCCATAGCAAATAGCCAAAGAAAAACCGATACAAAACGATATAGCTTTAACCCCTGAAAAATAATATTTTTTAGAAAGGTGTTTATTGTAAATACTAACTACCCCACCATAAACACCTGCTTGAGCTAACCCGTTTAGTGTAAATATAATAAAAATATGTAATATGTTTCCATATAGTTTACCTAGTACGCCAATTAAAATGGTAAGTATAGAAGATATTCCTAAAGATATAGTTAAAAACTTTCTTAAATCTATTTTATGAGCGAAAAATATCAACAAAAACTGCATTAACGCATAAACAACGTAATAAAACAAGTTTGCCAAACTTAACGTAGAGTCTTTCATTTGAAAAACCATTTTAATTTCTACTATTTCCGCCGTAAATATTTGTTTTGAAATCATCATAGCCAAAAACAAAGCTACACCCAATGCAACCAACCATTTTTGATAGGTTCCATGTCTTTTTTCTGCTATAGACATTTTCATTTTTCCTTTCCTTTTGGTTTTTACCTTAAAATACTCTTGTGATTTCGCACTCTTTATCTTTATACGATTATTGTTGTTTTATATCTTTAAATATTCGCAAATTTCGTAAATTTTTAGTCATTTATCTTTTCCATTGAAGATTATAATGAATGTCGTCTGCCTTTTCTTCTTCTGTATATTTTCTTAAAGTGTTAACTGGTTTGCCGTCGTTATACTTTCTGTCGTTAACTGCTTCGGCTGTACCCATAACGGTTACGTTTAATTGACGTCTTCTTGCTCTAACTTGGTCCCAGTCAATAAAGTAAACGTGAGCAAATTCACCACCGTCTAAAACGCCGTCTTTAATAGTCATTGTTTCGCTTCTGCCAAAGAAACAAGAACGTAAGTGACCGTCTGTATTTAAAGAAGTGAAGTCGCCTGGTTCGTTAACGAATCTACCAAATTGTGTGTGAATTGGACCTGGGTGCATATATTCGTTTGTTTCAGAATAATCTGGAATAAACTTTTGCATAATTTTTAATAGGTCGTGTTGTAAATATTCTAAATCGTACTTATCTAAGTCGTGAGAACATTCTTGAATCATAACAGAACAAGTTGTGTGGTGAGAAGCAATGGTTACTGTACCATTTTTAATACCAGATTCTTCTACGATATGTAAAATATCGCTTGTAACGTCGTGGAAAGTTGGTCTCCAACCCCTAGATTGTAATTCGATTTCTTTTTGAAAAACTTTAAATTCCATAATTTTTCTCCTTTTTTAGTTTTTTATTTTATTTTATATTTTTTTGCTAATTTTTGTAGCCCTTTTGCCATTTTTGCTAACGTTTCGCCATACATATAACATTTTGGGCCATGTTCAAAAAATGGTTCGCTAATTTTATAATCTTTAACCATAATGTTTCTCTTTATTTTTTATTTAATCTTTCGCCAACTGCTCCACCTGGATGAATTAATGCAAATTGTTCGTTCTTAAAGCCCGTTTCTTCAATTAGGGCTGTTTGTAAAGCGTGGAATATCATACATAGTGCCGTGGTTGAAGTTGTGCCTTGAGAATTATATTTATCTGTTTCTCTGTTAACGTATTGTTTAATAACAACGTCTGCCCCAAGTGCTAAAGGAGATTCTAAATTTTCAGTAACCGTAATTACTTTTACTTTTTTTGTTTTACAAATGTCTAAAATAGGTAAAAGTTCTTTAGTTTTGCCCCCGCGAGATGCAAAAACCATTACGTCGCCTTCTTGTAAAAAACCCGTTGCGCCGTGAACGGCTTCTGCAGGAGAAATAAACCTTGCAGGTTGTTCTATACAACAAAGTAGGTGTGCTAAGTGTTGGCAAATAATGCCAGAATGCCCACAACCACAAGTTCCTATTCTATTTGCGTTTTTTAATAGTTCTACTGCGTTAGAAAATTGTTCTTCATCTAAATAATTTAGCATTTCGCTAATACATTCTGCTTCAATTTTGTACGCTTCTTTTACCGCCGTTAAACTTTCTTTTTTCATAAAACACCTTTTTGCAAAAAACTTTTTTAATCATATACAAAATTAATTATAACATTTATAAAAATAAAAGCAACCTTTTTAACTAACTTATTTTATAAATTTTTGAACAAATTTTATAAATAACGAAAAATAAATTATTTAATTTTATGTTGATTTTGTTTTACTTTAGTGATATAATACTTTCGTTAAATTTTTTTAACGATTTTTACATTTTTAAGGAGTTGAATTTTATGAGATTTTTAATGATTGGCGCACATCAAGACGATGCTGAATTTGAATGTGGCGGAACTGCCACCCTACTTGCTAAAAACGGACACCAAGTTAGGTTTTTATCTTGCTGTAACGGTTGTGGTGGCCACCATATTAACACTAAAGAAGAAATTAGTGCAAGAAGATGGGAAGAAAGTAAAAAGGTTGCTAAACTTTTAGGTATTGAATACGACGTTTGGCACGACGTTGACGACTGTTCTATTATGCCAGATTTAGAAACTAGAAGAAGAATGATTAACTATATTAGAGAATATAAACCAGACGTTATTATTACCCACAGAACTAACGACTACCACGCAGACCACAGAAACGTTGGTATTTTAGTTCAAGATGCTTCTTACGTTTTAATAGTTCCACACGAATGCCCAGAAACTACTGCATTAAAAGAAATGCCAGTTATCTTATTTATGGACGACCCTTTCACTAACCCTCTGTTAATACCAGAAATTATTGTTCCTATAGACAGCGTTATAGAAACTAAACTTCAAATTTCTGCAATAAACGAATCTCAAGTATTTGAATGGTTACCTTATACTTATAACGAACCTGCACCAGACAAAAATAACCCAGAAGACGTATTTAAAATTTTACGTGGTTTTGAAATTACCGAAAAAACTACCGATAAAGAAATTTTAAACACTCCGTTTAAGCGCGCTTACGCTGTTAAATATGCAAAAGTTGCCGCTAAACACAGAAAGTTCTTAATTAAATCCTACGGTAAATTAGGTAAAAAAGTTAGGTATGCAGAAGTATTCGGTTGTAGCGAATATGGTACGCCAATTACCGAAGAAGTTAGAAAAATTTTAACTAACTTAAAATAAATTTTAACTTATAAACAAAATTAAAAGAACACCGAATTCGGTGTTCTTTTTTTATTGTGTTTTTTATATTATTCTTCAAATTTAACTGCTTCTTCGTAAACTTTTTCTGCTTTAGAATTGTCTGCCTTATCTAATAAAGAGCCAACTATACAAGCAACCATACCAACTATAAAGCCTGGTAATAATTCGTATAACCCTGTTGTGTTAGATAAGAATATAATCCATAAAACTACCGTTAATCCACCTGCAACCATACCAGCAACAGCGCCTTTATAGGTAAATTTCTTCCAATATAATGAAAGTATTATAACCGGACCAAACGCAGCGCCAAAGCCTGCCCAAGCATTTTCTACAAGGCTCATAATATTGCCAGAGCCTGGTATTATTGCAATAATAAACGCTATTATTGAAATTACAACTACTACTGCCCTACCAACCCAAAGTGTTTCTTTTTCGGTTGCGTTCTTTCTAATAATCGGCTTATAAATATCGCAAGTGAAGGCACTAGACGCAACTAATAATTGGCTATCTGCCGTGCTCATTGCGGCAGCAAGTATTGCTGAAAGGAATATGCCAGAAATAAACGCAGGGAAAATTATTCTAACCATGTTTATAAATACCATTTCGCTATTACCACTAACAAGTTCTGGGAAAACGAAACGGCCAACCACACCAATAAGTGCTGCCATAGCAAGTGTAATAACTACCCAAACGGTTGCTACTCTGCGAGAAGTTTTAATCATTTTACTAGATTTTATTGACATAAATCTTACTAAAATGTGTGGCATACCCATATAGCCCAAGCCCCAAGCAAGACCAGAAAGAATTGAACTAATACTTTCCCAGTCTAACTTGCCACTAGGAAGTAAATTAAAGTAGTTTGGAGAATTGCTTAATATTGCATTAATATCAAACGCACCACTGCCGTTAATTCCGTTAACTGCAACGAAAATTGGAACGAACACTATTGCGCCTAACATTAGTAAAGATTGAAAAAAGTCTGTCCAACAAACTGCGTTAAACCCACCCATAAATGTATAGGCAAGCATAATTACACCAAAAATTACCATTGCCAAAGCATTACTTTCTATTTGTAATACACTTTGGAAAAGGGCTGCACCAGCCTTAAAACCACTTGCTACGTAAACGGTAAAGCATACGAAGAAAATTACTGCAGAAATAACTTGCAACGCTTTGCCAGATGCTTTAAATCTATTATTTAAATATTGTGGAATAGTTATAGAATCTCCTGCAGATTGAGAAAATTTTCTTAATCTTCCAGCAACTACTAGCCAGTTAAAATAAGTGCCTAATGCTAAACCAATAGCAATCCACACTTCTCCAAAACCTATTGCTAAAATAGAACCTGGTAAGCCCATTAAAAGCCAACCGCTCATATCGGAAGCCTGTGCAGACATTGCCGTTACGAAAGGCCCCATTTTTCTTTCGCCTAAAAAGTATTCTTTTTCGTTATTAGACTTGCTTTTTACCATAAAATATATGCCTATGCCAAGCATAGCAACAAAATAAACGATAAACGCAAGTAATTCTCCTATTCTCATATCTTTCATCTCCAATTAAATTACCAAAACATTTTAGCAAATTTTGTATTATAAATCAAGCATATTCGCAACTAATTATAAAAAGAACGCTTGTGCAAGCGTTCTTTTTGATTGTTTTTGTTGTTAAACTTCTACCCAATCGCCTAATTTAGACATAGATTCTATAACTTTTATTTTTTCTCTTTGAATACTTTTTTGTTTAAATAATCTACGGCTTTTTTAAGGTCGTTTAATTGTTTTTCTCCTTCTATTTCCCTTTCAATAATAATTGGGCCGTTAAAACCTACTTTTTCTAATTCCTTAAACACTCTTTTAAAGTCTACGTAGCCTTCGCCGATAGCCGTTTCTTTACCTAATTCGTAAGGGTTTGTTGGTGGAACGCTGTCTTTAACGTGCATACTTTTAATATATTTGTTTAAAGTAGGAACGGCTTCTATTGGGTTGCCGTAGCCATACATTATTATATTAGCAGTATCTAAGTTAACGAAAATATTACCTAAGCCGATTTCTTCTATTAAACGTAGCATTGTAATAGGGCTTTCGCCACCCGTTTCTAATAAAACGTTAACGCCAATTTCTTTGCAATATAAAGCAAAGTTTTTAACGCATTTTTTCATATAAAGGTATTCTTTACTAAAAGGGTTGTTTGCAACGAACCCTGCGTGAATCAACACGTCTAAAACGCCCATTTCTTTAGCAAAACTTGCAGCACTTTTAATATATTTTAACCTTGCTTTGCCATATTTTTTACTATTTATGCCGGCATCTTTATAGTCGCCGTAAATATCCCATTTAGTAAGATTGTCGTAAAAACCTGCAAAAAGCGCAACTACTTTAACACCTACCTTTTCGGCTGCTTGTTTAATAACTAGTGCATCTTCTTTGCAATAGGTTTTTGGCTTAAAAACTAATTGGCAAAAACTAAACCCCAATTCTTTTAGTTTGGTAAAAGATTGTTCTGCCATTTCTACCTTTTTTAAGCGAACTAAAGTTCCAAATTCTTTCATTTTTTACCAAATTATAATTTTACAACGGTGTTCTTTTCGGCAGATTCAAACGCTGCCATTAGAACTTGCATATCTTTTCTAATTTGTTCGTGAGTAACTATTTGCGTAGCCTTACCGTCTAAAACTTTTATAACGTTTTCGTAATATTCTTCCCAACGTGGTAATTCTTCTGGAATAGGTAGTGGCAATTCTTCTAAGTCGTGCTCTGCCCTTGGCCACATTGTTGTAGATAAGCCGTTAGGAGTGTAAACGCAACCTTCTTCCCAACAGATTTTTTGGTTTTTAGCACGAATAATTTTACCTTCTTTGCCAAACCATTTGTATATTATGGCAGAGCCGTCGCTACCTTCTAAATGCCACCTTGCTTCGCTAACATAGCACCATAAATCTGCAATAACTTGGGCTCTAACACCACTAGCAAATTCTATAACTACACGGCAAACGTCGTCGACGTTTAGCATACGAACTTTTTGTAGTTCTGCATATACTGAAACGGGTTTATCATTTTCAAATAGGCATAACACTTGGTCTATCATATGAATACCCCAGTCGTATAAAAGTCCACCACCCGTTTCGTATAAACTTTTCCAACTTGCGTCTGAAAAACCCCTATTACCATATAAACGAGAGTTTAAGTAGAAGTTTTTACCAAGTAAATTTTGGTTTACAATATTTTTCATTATGGCAAAGTCTGTGTCGAACCTACGGTTTTGGTGCACTGTATAAAGTTTGCCCGTTCTATTAGAAACGGCAATAACTTCTTCTAATTCTTCTAAATTTAAGCAAGCAGGTTTTTCGCAAACTACGTTTTTGCCTTTTTCCATTGCAGTAATACAATGGTCTTTATGGAAGATATTAGGCGTAGCAACCAAAATTAAGTCTACTTCGCTATTAAAAAATTCTTCTTCCGTTTCGTAAACCTTAAAACCATCTTGTTTAGCAAGTTCTCTTCTTTGTTCGTTTATATCGTAAACTGCACCAATTTCTAACCCGTTAATTCTTTCCGTAACGTTTTTGCAGTGCCAAGAACCCATAGTGCCGTAGCCAATAACTCCTAATTTGTATGCCATAATAATTCTCCTTACATTATTAATATTGTTCGTTTATTAAACTTTATTTTTTAGTTTATAGTTATATTATACTTTTTGTTGTAGCAAATTTCAATAGATATTAAAAAAAATATATACGAATATTCTTTCAAAAAGATACTCATTTTTACGATTTTTTTTATAAAAGTAAAAAATCGCTAGTTTTTTCATTTGTCGTTTTAATATTTCTTATGATATAATTGAGTTATGAAATACGATTTTGTTATTAACCACAACTTTGTTAGAAACCCCTTAGAGTTAGAAAAATTAAACCTTTTACAACTTGGCAGAGTGTTTTGTAACGAAACTTTTTATTGCGATAACCACTACCACGTTAATTGGTACGAACTAACTATTGTTACCGATGGCGAAGGTGTAATTTACGCTAACGATATTCCTACCAAAATTAAAAAGGGTGATATTTATTTTTCTACCACCTTTGAAAACCATAAAATAGAAACTTCTAAAGAAAAACCCTTAAAATACGACTTTTTTTCTTTCTACCCTACCGATAAAAAGTTGGCAGAGCAATTACAAAAGTTTTCTAATGCCAACAACATTACTTCAAGGGTATTTTCTAGCGAAAGAATAACCTTTTTGGTCAGCACGGCTCTGCACGAATTAACAAGGGAAAAAGACGGGTTTACCCTAATCACCATAAACGCAATTTGTTTGCAAATTTTGGTATATTTAATTAGGGCTCTAAACAAGGTTAAAACTGAAAGCACTAACCCAAGCGACAAGGAAGTTTTGTGTTTTCAAATTATGGAATATATTACGAGCAATATATATAATATAGGAAAAATAAGCGAAATTTCTAATAATTTTGGGTATTCTTATAATCACTTATCTTACTTATTTAAGAAAACTACGGGGAACACTATTATAGAATTTTATAACCAAACAAGGCTAAATTTAAGCAAAGCCTTAATAGAAGAAGAAAACCTTTCTTTAAGCAAAATTGCTAAAAAACTTAACTTTTCTACCGTTTATTCGTTTAGCAATTCCTTTAAAAAACACTTTGGCGTTTCGCCACTAACCTACAAAAAAAGTTTGTAAAATAAAACGAAAAGGATGTTAAAAATAACGTGAACCCAATTAAAAGCGCCAAAACAATTTGGTGCTTTTAATTTAATAAGAATACGAGCAGTATTTTATTAATACAATGTTATAAGGGGATTAAAATGAAAAAGAATATTTGGTTATGGCAATTAGGTGGTATAACTTTCGTAAGCGTATTAGGTAGTATTTTGCATTTTTTATACGGGTGGACTAATAACAACAAAATTGTGGCGTTGTTTTCTAGCGTTAACGAAAGCACTTGGGAACATATGAAATTGCTATTTTTCCCTGCACTAATTTATGCAATTTTTCAAAGTTTTTTTAGTAAAAAAGAGTTTAATTCTTTTTGGTGCGTTAAGTTAATAGGTACTTCTTTAGGGCTAATTTTAATACCAACTTTTTTCTATACTTCAACCGGAATTTTTGGCACTTTACCTGGGTGGCTTAACGTTATAATTTTCTTTGTTTCGGTTGTTTTAGGGTTTTATTACGAAACTTTTTTGTTTAATAAAAACTATAAAACTAACTGCCAAAAAATTTGCATAATTTTATTTATTATAATTGCAATTTTGTTTTTTATTTTTACATATTTTCCACCTAAAATTCCACTTTTTTTAGACCCCGTTTTTAACATTTACGGAGCATAAACAACAACCAGTTATTTACATTTTAATCTTTTATTAAAATAGAACAAGGCTTAAGACTTCACCTTAAGCCTTTTAGTTTGTTTAATATTTTTTCAAAACTAACCTTTTATCTTTTTTAACAAATTGTGTTAATAATTAACACTTTTTTGTTAAAATGTTAAAAATTAACATAAAATTTTAATATAAACACGCTAAAATGTTTTGTAATAATTTGATTATTTTGTCTTTTTGTGCTAAAATATTTTTGCAAGTATATATAATGATTAATTATAGCCAACTTGCTTTTAACAAAAAAAGAAAAAACTTAGGCACAATTAATACTTTTTTCTTAAAAGATAAATAGTTTAAACAAAAGGACAGACATTATGAAAATGAGTTATTTTCCTGGTTGCACCTTAAAAAACAAAGCAACCGACTTAGACGTGTATGCAAGGCTTTCAGCAGAAGCGCTTGACATTATGCTTGAAGAAATTGAAAATTGGCAATGTTGCGGTGGCATGTTCACCAGTTCTAACGATGAAGTTGCAACCAAACTATCTTCCGTAAGAGTTTTAAACTCTGCATTTAAGAAAGGGCAAGATTTGGTTACCGTTTGTTCTGCTTGCCACAACGTTGTTAAACAAACTAATAACGCTATGCAAACCGATAGTGAATTCGCTTCTAAGGTTAACAACTATATGGGCGAAGATAAATACGAAGGTCAAACCAAAATTTACCATTACTTAGAAATGCTACGCGACGTTGTTGGTTTTGAAAAAATTAAAGAAAAAGTAGTTAACCCACTAAAAGGCAAAAAAATTGGTGCTTACTACGGGTGCTTATTACTTCGCCCAAGCAAAGTAATGGCTATGGATAACCCAGAAAACCCAACCATTTTAGAAGACTTTATTCGTGCAATTGGGGCAGAACCAGTTATTTATGCTCAACGCAACGAATGTTGTGGTGGCTACGTTACTTTAGAAAGTCCTAACAGCGCTAAAAAACAAAGCAACCGAGTTTTAGAAAATGCTAAGGCAAACGGCGCAGAATTAATTATTACTGCCTGCCCACTTTGTTTATATAACTTAAAAAAGAGTGGCGCTAATATTCCTGTAGTTTACTTTACGGAATTACTTGCCGAAGCCTTAGGATTAAAGGAGCAAACAAATGACTAATAAATATTCAGTAGAAGAAATTATTAAAAGAAGTGGTGCAAACCCACTTAAATGTATGAAATGTGGTAAATGCTCTGCAACCTGCCCTGCTTACGATGAAATGGAATATCACCCACACCAATTCGTTAGCATGATTGCAGACGGAGATATTGAAGCATTAGTTAAATCTGATTCAATTTACAGATGCCTTTCTTGTTTTGCTTGCGTTGAAAGATGCCCAAGGGGTGTTGAACCTGCAAAACTTATTGAAGCGTTAAAGTTAGAAGTTATTCGCAAGAAAGGGCAAAATTATCTTACACCAAACGATATCCCTAATATGCTTAACGAAGACCTTCCTCAACAAGCAATAGTTAGCGCATTTAGAAAATACACGAAATAGGAGAAATTAATTAAGATGCAAAGAATAGGTGTTTTTGTTTGCTGGTGTGGTAGTAATATTGCCGGCACGGTAGACGTAAAAGCAGTTGCCGAAGCCTTAAAATTTGAGCCAGGCGTTGTTCATTCTACCGATTACCAATATATGTGTTCTCAAGCAGGACAAAATTTAATTAAAGACGCTATTAAAGAACATAACCTAACGGGTATTGTAGTATGTTCTTGTTCACCAAGAATGCACGAAGCAACTTTCCGTAAAACAGCCCAAAGTGCTGGCATTAACCCTTATATGGTAGAAATTGCCAATATTAGGGAACAATGTTCTTGGGTACATAAAGATATGGCTATTGGTACTGAAAAGGCTATTATTTTAGGTAAGGCTGCAGTAGCAAAAGTTAACTTAAACGCACCGTTAACCCCAGGTGAATCTCCTGTAACTAAACGTGCATTAGTTATTGGTGGTGGTATTGCAGGTATTCAAACTGCATTAGATATTGCAGACGCTGGTTTTGAAGTAGATATAGTTGAAAAGAAGCCAACCATTGGTGGTAAAATGGCTCAATTAGACAAAACCTTCCCTACCCTAGACTGCGCTGCTTGTATTCTTACACCAAAAATGGTAGACGTTGCTCAACACGAAAAAATTAGAATATTCTCTTATAGCGAAGTTGAAAGCGTTAAAGGTTTCGTTGGTAATTTTAACGTTACCATTAAAAAACACGCTAGGTACGTCAAAGAAGATTTATGTACCGGTTGTGGTGCGTGTGTAGAAAAATGCCCACAAAAGAAAGTTGCTAACGAATTCAACTTAAATATGGATAATAGGCACGCAATATATATTCCTTTTGCACAAGCAGTTCCTAAGGTTGCTACTATAGACCCAAGTGCTTGTACTATGTTAAAAACGGGTAAATGTGGCGTTTGCTCTAAAATTTGTGCTGCAGGCGCTATAGATTACACCCAAAAAGATGAATATATAGAAGAAAAATACGGCGCAATAGTTGTTGCTACCGGTTTTAACCCTATTAGTTTAGAAAAATTTGACGAATATGCTTACAGCCAATCTAAAGACGTTATTACTTCACTTGAATTTGAAAGGTTAACTAACGCGGCAGGCCCAACTGCTGGTAAACTTCTTCGCCCATCAGACGGAAAACACCCACACAAAATAGTTTTCGTTCAATGCGTAGGCTCAAGATGTTCTGCCGGCGCAGAAAAGGGCAAAGAATACTGCTCTAAAATTTGCTGTATGTACACTGCTAAACACGCAATGTTAGTTAGAGATAAATACCCAGATACTGAAGTTTACGTTTTCTATATAGACGTTAGAACTCCTGGTAAAAACTTTGATGAATTCTACCGCCGTGCCGTAGAAGAATATGGCGTTCATTACATTAAAGGTATGGTTGGTAAAGTTACCCCAGAAGGCGAAGTGTTAAAAGTACAAGGCTCTGACCTAATTAACAATAAACAAATTAATATAGATGCAGATTTAGTTGTTTTAGCCGCTGCTATTGAACCAGATAAGAGCGCAAGGCCACTTGCAACTAAACTTACTGCTAGTATGGATACTAACGACTTCTTTACAGAAGCCCACCCTAAACTACGCCCTGTTGAAAGCCCAACTGCAGGTGTATTCCTTTCTGGTGCTTGCCAAGGCCCTAAAGATATTCCTGAAACGGTTTCTCAAGCAGGTGCTGCCGCAGCCAAAGTAATTGGCTTGTTGGCTAAAGATAAACTTCTTGGTAACCCTTGCGTTGCAAGGAGCAACGAACTTTTATGTAACGGTTGTTCTAACTGCGAAAAAGTTTGTCCTTACGGCGCTATTACTTATATTGATAAAGACTTTAGAATGCCAGACAGAACTACTAGAACAAGGCGCATAGCACAAGTAAACCCTGCTGTTTGCCAAGGTTGTGGTGCTTGTACCGTTACTTGCCCTTCTGGCGCTATGGACCTTAACGGTTTCACTAACGGACAAATTATGGCGGAGGTAGACGCAATATGCAAATAACAGAACATAAACCTTTAATAGTGGCATTTTGTTGCAACTGGTGTTCTTACGCTGGTGCAGACCTTGCTGGAAATAACAGACTTAATTACCCTGCCGACGTAAAGATTATTAGAGTTCCTTGCTCTTGTAGGGTTAACCCAATGTTCGTTCTTCGTGCCTTCCAAAAAGGTGCTGACGGCGTTATTATTTGTGGTTGCCACCCAGGAGATTGCCACTACACTTCTGGTAACTACTACGCAAGACGTCGTATGGCAATGCTATTTTCTATGTTAGATTACCTTGGCATTGAAAGAGAACGCACCCGTGTTGAGTGGGTTTCTGCTGCAGAAGGTGCTAAGTTTTCTGCTACAATGAACGATTTTGTTGAAAAAGTTACTAAACTTGGCAAAAACAAAAGATTGGAGGATTTAAGATGCAAAAAATAACGACTGATGCTTTAGTTCAAAAAGCCGTTGAACTACTTAATAACAATACGGTATCTTACGTTCTCGGTTGGAAAAAGGGTGAATTCGATTACGATATTACCCCTTACGTATTCAAAGATGAAAAAACCTTAAAAGAAGAATTTATTTATAGCGACTTTTGTGGTGTAAACCTTTCTAAATACTTAGTTGCTAAAACTAAAGAATTAGCTGGCAAAATTTTAGTTTTCTTAAAGCCTTGCGACACTTATAGCTTTAACCAACTTTTAACTGAACATAGGTTTAATAGAGAAAAAGTTTACGCAATAGGTATTCCTTGCGAAGGTATGCTAGATATAGATAAAATTAAACTTAATTTAGAAGGTATTAGTTCTATTGTAGAAACAAAAGAAGGCGTTAAAGTTAACACTTTAGACGATAAAACTATTGAACTAGAAAAACAAGCAATTTTATTAGAAAAATGTAAAAATTGCAAAAGCAAAAAACACTATGCTTACGATGAACTTTTGGGCGAAGAAGGCGACGTTTTAGATAACAACCGTTTCGATGAAGTTGCAAAGTTAGAAAGTATGACGGCAGAAGAACGTTTTGAATTTTGGCAAAGCCAACTTTCTAAATGTATTAGGTGCAACGCTTGTAGAGATGCTTGCCCTGCTTGTACTTGCGAAAAATGTGTTTTCGACAACCCTAATTCTGGCATAGAAAACAAATCACCTGCAAATAGTTTTGAAGAAAAACTATTCCATATTATTCGTGCTTTCCACGTTGCAGGTCGTTGTACCGATTGTGGCGAATGTTCACGTGCTTGCCCACAAAACATTCCACTACACTTACTAAACAGAAAATTCATTAAAGACATAAACGAACACTACGGCGAATTCCAAGCAGGCTTAGAAGTTGGTCAAAGAGGCCCACTAGTTAGTTATACTACGGAAGACGTTGAACCTTCGGACGTTTTTAATAAAGGAGAATAAAATGCGTAAATGTTCTTTAAGTGCAATTAATTCTATTTTTGAAGAAATTGCTAAAAATACTATGCTTTTTTTACCCGTAGATAATAAAGACGGCAAAGCAGAATATAAAAAATGGCAAGAAGGCTTTCTTTTAAGCGAAAAACTTAACACCGTTAAAAGCCCTAAAGAATTTCTCTTTCCACAAACGGAAAATTTAATGGAATTTAAAACGAGTGGTAAAAACATTGAAATTATAGACACAAGAACTGCTAAAGAAGATTTTGTTGTGTTTGGCGTTCGTGCTTGCGATGCAAAGGCTTTTGATATTTTAGATAAAGTTTTCTTAACCGAACCAAGAGATAGTTATTACGCTTCTTGTCGTGAACACGGCACTATAATTACCTTAGCGTGCAATAAGCCTAGCGAAACTTGTTTCTGTTCTGCCTTCGGTATTGACCCTGCTAACCCTATGGGCGACGTTTCTGCTTGGAAAACCGAAAATGAAATGTTTTTTGAAGCAAATACCGAAAAAGGCGAAAAATTTATTGAATTAATTAAAAATTTAACGGAAAAAACTGATAATAAAGAAGTTAAAAAACAAAAAGAAAAAATTTCTAATATAATGAAAAAACTTCCGTTGGCTAATTTAAGCACAGAAAAATTTGGTGGTGGCAAAACCAAAGAATTATTCGACGCACCAGAATGGGCAGAACTTTCTTCTACTTGTTTAGGTTGTGGAACTTGTACTTTCGTATGCCCTACCTGCCAATGCTACGATATTAAAGATTTTAACACCGGCAAAGGCGTAATTCGTTTTAGGTGTTGGGATTCTTGTATGTATTCTAACTTTACACTTATGGCACACGGCAACAACAGAAATTCTCAAAAAGAACGTTTCCGCCAACGTTTTATGCACAAGTTAGTTTACTTCCCAGAAAATAACGACGGAACTTTTGGTTGCGTTGGTTGTGGCAGGTGCTTATCTAGATGTCCTATTTCTATGAACATCGTTAAAGTAATGAAAAAATTAGGGGGAAAAACAAATGACTAACGTAGATACTTTAATTCCTAAAGTTGGTGTTATTACCGACGTACGCATAGACACCCCAGATATTAAAACTTTTAGAGTTGTTACTCCTGATGGCAAAAAGGCTTTCGACCACAGACCTGGTCAATGCGCTATGCTTTCTATTCCTGGTGTTGGCGAAGCAATGTTTTCTATAACTTCTTCACCTACTAATACGGAATATATGGAATTCTCTATTAAAAAATGTGGTTGTGTTACAGAGTGGTTGCACTCTGCAGAAGTAGGTCAACAAATTACTATAAGAGGGCCTTACGGCAAACCTTTCCCTGTAGACGACGAATTTGCAGGCAAAAACCTACTATTTATTGCAGGTGGCGTTGGGCTTGCTCCACTACGTTCTGTAATTAACTACTGCCGTCATTACCGCGATAGATATGGTAAAATAGATATCGTTTACGGCTCTAGAAGTAAAGACGACTTGTTAGACTATAAAGAAATAATAGACGAATGGGCTACCGACGAAGGCATTAACGTTCACTTAACTATAGACAATGCTCAAGAAGGTTGGGACGGGCACGTTGGTTTCGTACCTAACTACGTTAAAGAACTTGGCTTTGATACAGATAAAACTGCCGTTCTTTGCGGGCCACCTATTATGATTAAATTTACCCTAGACGGGCTTTACGCGTTAGGGTTTGAAAAAACACAAATTTACACCACGTTAGAACTTCGTATGAAATGCGGTGTTGGTAAATGTGGCAGATGTAACGTAGGCGCAAAATACGTTTGCAAAGACGGACCTGTTTTCCGTTTTGACGAACTAAACGAACTACCTACAGAATATTAAAAGGAGAGAACTATGGAAAAAATGGTAAACGTTTTCCTTTTTGGAAAAAAGTATGAAGTTCCTGCAAGTCTTACTATTATGACTGCTATGGAATATGCTGGCTACCAACTTGTTAGGGGTTGTGGTTGCCGTAACGGCTTTTGTGGCGCTTGCGCTACCATATACCGTATTAAAGGTGATAAAGAATTAAAGGCTTGTCTTGCTTGCCAAACTCAAGTAGAAGACAATATGTACGTTGCTACCTTGCCTTTCTTCCCTTTAGTTAAACAAGTTTACGATATTGAAAAGGTTACACCTTCTCAACAAATTATGATGCAACTTTACCCAGAAATTTATGCTTGTATTGGTTGTAATGCTTGTACGAAAAGTTGTACTCAAGACCTTAACGTAATGCAATACATTGCTTACGCACAAAGAGGTGACCACGAAAAATGCGCAGAAGAATCTTTCGACTGCGTTATGTGTGGCGTTTGTTCTTCAAGATGCCCTGCTGGGATTTCTCACCCACAAGTTGCAGAACTTTCTAGGCGTATTTACGGCAAGTATATTGCCCCAGAAACTCAACACTTATTAGATAGGGTTAAAGAAATTGAAGACGGCAAATACGTTGAACTTATTGAAACACTTATGAATAAGCCAATAGAAGAACTTAAAGAACTTTATAACAATAGAGAGATTGAAAAGTAAGGGAGATTAATAATGTATAAATATACTCAAGAACAACTAGATTCAATGAAAAAAGTTGAAGCGACTAGGCAAGAAAGGTTAAACAATCTTTTTGCTAGAATGAGCGCTGATGAAAAACAAAAAGTATTAAAAGAAAATCACCCAGACTATATTGATTCTGCTTACGAAGAATTAAAAGTAGGACCTAATAAGGGTGGCAAAGTTCTACACGAACTTGCAGACCTTTTACAAGGTAGGTCAAGAGTTTTAGATATGGATTTAGACCTAACTAAACCAGATTACGACGTAGACGTTTTAGTTATTGGTGGTGGTGGCTCTGGTTCTTGCGCTGCTATTGAAGCAGATAACGCAGGCGCTAAGGTTATGATGGTTACTAAACTTCGTATCGGTGACGCTAACACTATGATGGCTGAAGGTGGTATTCAAGCGGCAGACAAACCTAACGACTCACCTGCTATTCACTACCTAGATGCTTTTGGTGGTGGCCACTTCGCAGCTAAGCCAGAACTATTATATAAACTTGTTAACGACGCTCCAGATTGTATTAAATGGCTAAACGAACTTGGCGTTATGTTCGATAAAGACAAAGACGGCACTATGATTACTACCCACGGTGGTGGTACTTCAAGAAAACGTATGCACGCTTGTAAAGACTATTCTGGTGCAGAAATTATGAGAACTTTACGTGATGAAGTTCTAAATAGGGGTATTCCTGTTGTGGATTTTACTTCTGCTATTGAACTTATTAAAGACGTTGAAGGTAAAGTTGCAGGTGCAGTACTTCTTAATATGGAAACCAAAGAAATTAAAATTGCAAGGGCTAAAACGGTTGTTATTGCTACAGGTGGTGCTGGCAGACTTCATTACCAAGGCTTCCCTACTTCTAACCACTACGGCGCAACGGCAGACGGCTTGGTTTTAGGTTATAGGGCTGGTGCTAAACTTCTTTATGCCGATACGCTTCAATATCACCCAACCGGTGTTGCAGAACCTACACAAATTTTTGGTGCACTAGTTACCGAAAAAGTTCGTTCACTTGGCGCTCAATTAGTTAATAAAGATGGTGAAGCGTTCGTTTATTCTTTAGAAACGCGTGACGTTACTGCTTCTTCTATTATTAGAGAATGCAGACAAAGAGATAACGGCATTAAAACTACCGATGGCGAAGGCGTATGGCTAGATACACCTATGATTGAAATGATTGGTGGTGAAGGCACTATTGAAAAACGTATTCCTGCAATGCTACGTATGTTTGGTAAATACGGCATTGATATTAGAAAAGAACCTATTTTAGTTTACCCTACCCTACACTACCAAAACGGTGGTTTAGATATTTCTGCAGACGGTATGACTACCAACGTTCCTAACCTATTCGTTGCTGGCGAAGCCGTTGGGGGAATTCACGGCAGAAATAGGCTAATGGGCAACTCTTTATTAGATATTATAGTTTTCGGTAGAAACGCTGGTAAGAGTGTTGGTAAAGTTTATAAAAACGTTGAACTAAAAGAATTAACTTTAGACCACGTTAAAGCCTTTGATAAAGAACTTAAAGATGCTGGCTTAAACCCAACTAAACTTTCACCACAATTATTACCTAACTACACCATACAAAAAGATATTTAATTTATTTCCTTAACGGCAGAATACCTTTTGCCGTTAAGTTTAATAATATATGATAACGGGCTTAATGAAATAAATTTTTAGGAGACATTATGGAAAATTCAAAAAAGAAAAGCCTTAAATGGCTTTGGATTACAATTGCCTTAGTTGTAGTTGCCGGCATTGCAATTTGGTGTGGTGTTGCATCTACTTGGGGTAAAGACATAAAAGATAAATGGGGCGAATTTGAAAAAACACAATATGGCATTGGAAATATTTTAAGTATTTCAAGTTTTTTAATAACTTTGTTTGTAATAGTTGTTCTTGGCTATATGCTTGGTAGAATTACTATTAAAGGTGTTTCTTTAGGAACGGCTGGAGTATTCCTAGTTGCTATTCTTGTTGGTTTCTTATGCACTTTAATTCCAGAAGATATTCCTGTTATTGGGTCACTTCACCTACAAGCAGAAATATTAGATAAGGTTAACAAAGAAGTAATTCAATCAGCGTCTAAAAATCTTCCTTACTTCAAAAGTGTTTTACAAAACGTTGGTTTAGTTCTATTCGTTGGTTCTGTTGGTTTTATTGCAGGCCCTAAATTCTTTAGAGATTTAGCAAAGAACTTTAAAACCTATATATTTATGGGCGTTATAATTATTCTTGCAGGTACGGTAGTTTCAGTTGCTTTTGCACTTATTCCTGGAATTGGATCAGACTTTTCTGCAGGTGTTTTATCTGGTGCATTAACTTCTACCCCTGGTTATTCTGCAGCGTTAGAAGTTTCTAGTGCACAAGGTTTAGTAACGTTAGGGCACGCTATTGCATATCCTTTCGGTGTTATAGGTGTTGTACTATTCGTTCAACTTATGCCTAAATTCTTAAAAGCAGATATGAACGTTGAAAGAAGCTTATTAAAACCAGAAGTTATGGCTTCTACCGAAAAGAAGGAAGAAAAGAAATTATTTAAATGCGACGACTTTGGTTTAATGCCTTTAGCATTAGCAATAGTTTGTGGACTACTTATTGGAGCAATTAAAATTCCACTAACAGGGGCTGGTTATAATGGTGCTTGCTTCTCTTTAGGAACTACTGGTGGCGTTTTAATTATGTGCTTAGTATTTGGTCACTTTGGTAGAATTGGTAAACTTTCTTTAGAAGTACCTCAACACTCTGCAAAAGTTTTACGTGAATTAGGTTTAATGCTATTCTTAATTGGCGCTGGTGTAGACGGTGGCGTTTCACTTGTTACCGAAGTTGCTAATGCAGGTGGCGGTATGATAGTTGTTTGGGGGCTTTTAGGTGGCGCTGTAATGACGTTAACCCCTATGATAGTTGGTTTCTTCGTAGGTGGCAAAATGTTAAAACTTCCACTACTTAACAACCTTGGCTCTATTACCGGTGGTATGACTTCTACCCCAGCATTAGGAACACTTATCTCTACTGCTGAAACAGAAGACGTTGCAAGTGCTTATGCTTCAACTTACCCTATTGCGTTAGTTTTAATAGTTCTTGCTTGTAATTTAATGATAGGCTTAATTTAATTAGTAAATATCTTAACAATATTAAAAGGAGTATTAGTTTTTCTAATACTCCTTTATTTTTAATTCTTAAAGTTCTAAATCTTTAAATAGTTTAGCAATTTTTTGTTTCTTTTCTTCGCTAACTTTTTTGTTTGCTTTTAGTTCAAAAGAAGCCTTTTCTCTTTTTTCTTTGTTTAACAAAGAAAACCAACGTCTTACAATAAAAAATGGATAAAGTATTTTCCATTTCCTTAAAACCGGGTATCTTATTTCCATAGTCTTAAATGGTGGAAATATTCTTTGAAAGAAATATTTTAAACTTCCTTTTTTAAGTTTCTGTATGGTCGTTGAGTTTGTAGTATCTCCGTACATCCCAGAATAAAGGGCGAAATCTTTTAACGACAAAACTATATCATCGCCACCTTCATCAGCAAGTAAATATTTAGTGGTTTTTTCCAAAACGTCCGCAAACCTTTTTAGTCCTGCTTGGCTTAATAAACTGTTTAATACATCTCTCTCTAAGTTGAATTTTTGCAGTATAATTAAAGTATCTATAAAAGGTCTTATACCACAACCACCACCCCTAACGTGTTTTGCAATATGTGCTATATGATAGAAGTAAAAGAATTCTTCTTTCATACTTTTTTCATAACTATCCGTTTGATATAAATAGTTCCAAACTTCATCTAGCACGTTTTTTATTTTTACATCTGTTTCTACCAATGCAAAATGAAGTTCAAAATGAATACCACTTTCAGAAACCATTTGAACGTCGTGGTCGCTTTGCCCATCTACTTTATAAAGTAAACGTTCTTGCAAAAAAGAAATTGCATTGTTAACGTCGTTAGATTTTACTAAAATATCTATATCGCAACTGGTTCTTTGCCAAGTCGTAGAATAAAAATTACGAATAACGCTCCCTTTTAGCGGAATAAAAGGTATTTTTGCTTCTTCTAAAGTTTTGCAAATTTGTTGCAGTTCATAACGTTGTTGTTCATAACGATAAACTGCAACGTTTCTTTCATATAAGAAATGTTTTTTTGCGTTAGGGTTTTCTTCTAATAACCCGTTTTTTTCTAACGCGTTGCCAATTAAATGTGCAAGGTCGTGCCGTTTTGCAAGTGAAAATAGAGCAGGCAAAATTTCTGGAGTTATTAAGTTTTTTATTTCTTCCGTTAGTTCGGTTTTATTTATTTCAAACCTAATTAGCGCGAAAAATATTTTTTCTAGTTGTTGCATTTTTGCCCCTTTTATATCTTAACATACTACCTTTATAGTAGCCCTTTATATTCCTTTTGAACCTTTTCGTAACTTTCTAAATTGCCAATATCGTAACGTTTACCCGGCATTACAAAAGCGTGAACGGTTGTTTTAGTGCATAGCCAAGCGATATAACTACCTGGGGCATCTACACCACAACCTTCTTCTATGCCTTCTTTAACAAGTTTTGCATCTTCCTTAGTGTAATAATAAAATGGTGGGCAAGCCCAGTTAGATTTTGGCTCTTGTGGTTTTTCGGTTAAACGAATAATTTTATCCGTTTCGTCTACTTCTGCCACACCCGTTTTCTTTAATTTTTCTAAATTACCTTCGTAATAACGCATTATGCAAGAAGTGCCTTTTTCTTTTGCATACAATATAAACTTGGTTAGGCTAAAGTCTAACAAATTATCGCCTGCAACAACTAATATATCATCATCTACGCCTAGTTTTTCTATGGCAAACTGAATATCTTTAACTGCACCAAGGCGTGTTTCGTTAGAAGTTGTGCCATCGTCTACAATAGTAATTTTTTTATTGCTTTCTTTCGCCCAATTAGAAAAAATTTGGGCAAATTTATGGTTAGAAACAACTATATATTCGTCTACCCAACCTAAACTATCTATATCGTCAATAAGCCAATCTAAAATAGTTTTGTCTTGCACCTTTAATAGGGACTTTGGAAAGTTTTCTGTTAAAGGATATAGCCTAGTAGCATAGCCCGCCGCCAAAATTAAACATTTCATACTTCTACCCCGTTTGCAATATTACAAATATGAACAGAGAATTTTCCTTTTAAGTTAGGAAATGCTTTTAGGTATTCTTCGGTAATTTTTTTAGTAATGCTTTCTTCGTATTCTGGGTTAATTATTGCTATACAACAACCCTTAAAACCAGCACCACTAAAACGGCCACCGTAAATACCTTCTGTTTTTAGCATAATTTCGTAAAGAGTTTTAAGTTCTTCTGAACCCGTTTCGTAATTGCATATAGAAGATTTACCGCTTTCAAAAGAAAGTTTACCAAACGTTTCTATATCTCCGTTTTTATAAGCATCTACGCCTTTTTGTACACGAATAGATTCCGTGTAAAAATGTTCTGCACGTTTGTGCCAACTTTCTGGAAGTTTATCTTTATATTGCAAATATACTTCGTAAGGAACGTCGCTAAGATAGGTTTCGTTTATCTTGCCGTATTCCATACCACTAAACGCCTTAAGTGCATATGCTGCGGCACGACATTCATCTACTCGCATATTATACTTACTGCCTGCAAGGTTTCTTTCTATGCCTGAAAAGAAAATTGCAATTTTAAAAGGCTTCATATTAACAGGGGTTGGAATTAACTCATAAGTATCGTCTTTTGTGTTTAAATATAATAAGTTGTTCTTTTTAGAAAAAACTTCGCAAGATTGGTCTAGTTTACCACAAGAAACGCCAACATATTTGTTTTCTGCCGCTTGAGCAGTTAAAATCATTTCTAGTTTGCTAAGTTTTATGTTATTAACCTTACATAGTGCCGATAAAAACGCTAACGTTACCGCAGCAGAAGAAGAAAGACCACCAATTGGTAGCGTTCCTTCAATAACACCACTAAGCCCAACTCTTAAAGGATATTTTTTAGAAAGCATTAAGGTTGCGCCACGCAAATAATCTGCCCAGTCGTTTTCTTTTGTTTCCAAAACAGAACTAACGTGCCATTGCGCACGCTTACTAAACTGTAACGAATTTAACTCAATAACTCCGTTTTGCTTTGGAGCATAGGCAATGTTTATGCCTTTATCTATGGCAAAACCCGTTATCTTGCCTAGTTGGTGGTCTATATGCGCACCAATAGGGCAAATACGGTAAGGGCAAAAAGATACTGCCATAGGTTCTTTTTTATAAGTTTCTACAAATTTTTCTACACAACGCATTAAAATTTTCTCCAAACCATTTTATCTACTACGCCCGTATAACTTTGAATAATTTTTACTACTTTTGTTGAAACGTTTTCTTCAACGTAATCTGGAACAGGTATTCCGTGATTACCATCTTTTGTTAAACTAACAGCCGTTTCTACTGCTTGTAAAAGGTGTTTTTCATCTATGCCAGCAAGCACGAAACAAGCCTTGTCTAACGCTTCTGGGCGTTCTGTGCTTGTACGAATACAAACTGCTGGGAAAGGTTTACCAATACTTGTAAAGAAAGAACTTTCTTCTGGTAAGGTACCACTATCTGACACAACTGCAAAAGCGTTCATTTGTAAGTTGTTGTAGTCGTGGAAGCCTAAAGGTTGGTTTTGAATAACACGCTTATCTAACTTAAAGCCAGTTGCTTCTAAACGCTTTTTGCTTCTTGGGTGACAAGAATATAAAATAGGCATATTATATTTTTCTGCCAACTTATTAATTGCAGTAAATAATGAATTAAAGTTCTTTTCCGTATCGATATTTTCTTCTCTGTGTGCAGAAAGAAGAATATATTTTTTAGGTTCTAATCCAAGTTTAGTTAAAACGTTGCTTTCTTCTATTTCTTTTAGGTTGCTATGTAATACTTCTGCCATAGGAGAGCCTGTAACGTAAGTTCTTTCTTTAGGCAAGCCACATTCTGCTAAATATCTTCTAGCGTGTTCGCTATATGCTAGGTTTACGTCGGAAATAATATCTACAATGCGCCTATTAGTTTCTTCTGGTAAACATTCATCTTTACAACGGTTACCTGCTTCCATATGGAAAATTGGAATATGTAAACGCTTTGCAGAAATTGCAGAAAGGCAACTATTAGTATCGCCTAAAATTAACAATGCATCTGGTTTAATTGCACTCATAAGTTTATAAGAACAATTTATAATATTGCCAACGGTTGCACCTAAATCGTCGCCAACGGCATCCATATAAACTTCTGGGTCTTTAAGTTTTAAGTCCTTAAAGAATACGCCGTTTAAGTTATAGTCGTAATTTTGACCGGTATGTGCCAAAATAGTATCAAAATACTCACGGCACTTGTTTATAACTGCACCTAAACGAATTATTTCTGGCCTTGTACCTACTATAATAAGTAGTTTTAATTTTCCATTTTCTTTGAACTTAACGTCGCTGTAATCTAACTTAATTTTCTTTTCCATATTAAAAATAAATTCCTTTTGATTTTCCTTATTCTACTATTTCAAAAAAAGTATCTGGTTTATTAGTGTCAAATTGTTCGTTTGCCCACATTATAGTAACCAAGTTTTCTGTTTTAGATAGGTTTATTATATTGTGGGTATACCCAGGTAACATATGTATTGCTTTAATTTCATCACCACTAACTTCAAAATTTAGCACTTCGTTAGTGCCAATTTTTCTTTGTTGAATTAAGCCTTTGCCACTAACTACAATAAAAAATTCCCATTTCGTATTGTGCCAATGTTGCCCTTTTGTTATGCCAGGCTTAGAAATGTTTACCGAAAATTGACCGCACTTTTCCGTTTTTAATAATTCGGTAAAACTGCCCCTATCGTCTTTATTCATTTTTAAGTTAAACGCCACTTTTTCTTTTGGCAAATAACTTAAATAGGTAGAATAAAGTTTTTTTGCAAAACTACCGTTAGGTATTTCGGGCATAATTAAGGTGTTTGTTTGTTCTTTAAACGAATACAACAAATCTACAATTTCGCCTAAGGTTACTTCGTGCTCTACGCTAACTTTACAAAAATCACCTTGCCTATTTTCTTTACCTTCTAGGGAATTTAACATTTCGCTAACTAAATCGTCTATATATATAAGGGTTAAGGCAATATTTCTATCGTTAACGGTTATAGGCAAGTCGCAAGCAATGTTATTACAAAACGTTGCTACTGCGCTATTGTAGTTTGGCCTACACCATTTACCAAAGACGTTAGGAAACCTATATACTAGCATTTTTGCGCCTGTTTCTTTGCCATATTCAAAAAATAAATCTTCGCCAGCCTTTTTGCTTTTGCCATATTCGCTACCAGCATATCTGCCTTCTAGCGTTGCTTGAATAGAAGAAGAAAGCATTACCGGGCAAGTATTATTATATTTTTTTAACGTGTTAAGTAAAGTAGATGCAAAGCCAAAATTGCCTTGCATAAACTCTTCTTCCGTTTTAGGTCTGTTTACTCCTGCTAGGTTAAACACGAAATCTGCTTTAGCGCAATAGTTCTCTAATTCTTCTAAAGTGCTATCTATATCGTATTCAAGAACTTCTTCAATAATTAAGTTTGGGCGTGTTTTATCTTTGCCTGCTTTTATGTTTTTAAGGCTTTCTACAAGGTTTTTACCAACAAAACCCTTTGCGCCTGTTATAAGAATTTTCATTTTAATATTTAATTCCCATTTTTTCTAATTCTTCGCGTATATAAGAAAGTGTTAATAATTTTTGTTTAACTTCTTCTACTGTTAAAAGTTTAGTATTATTAGAATTGAATTCCGTTAAGGTGTTACGCTCTGCATCGCCTTGACTAAAATACTTATCGTAATTTAACCCACGGTTATCGGCTGGAACACGGTAGAAGTTACCCATATCTATTGCGTTTGCACATTCTTCATTGGTTAAAAGCGTTTCGTACATTTTTTCGCCATGGCGAATACCAATAACTTTAATTTTGTTTTTATCTCCACCAAACAGTTCACAAACGGCTTCGGCTTGAGTTTGAATTGTACAAGCAGGTGCTTTTTGAACCAAAATATCGCCACTAACACCATTTTCAAAAGCAAATAAAACAAGGTCTACTGCTTCATCTAAACTCATTATAAACCTAGTCATACTACCGTCTGTTAAGGTAATAGGTTGTCCGTTTTTAATTTGTTCTATCCATAATGGAATAACGCTACCACGAGAACACATTACGTTACCGTACCTTGTGCAACAAATTTTAGTTTTTTCTGGTGAAACGGTACGAGCCTTTGCAACGGAAACCCTTTCTTCTAATGCCTTAGAAATACCCATAGCATTTACAGGGTATGCAGCCTTATCGGTAGATAAGCAAACAACGTTTTTAACCCCTGCTTCTATTGCGGCGGTTAACACGTTTTCCGTACCTAAAACATTTGTTTTAACTGCTTCTATTGGGAAAAATTCGCAAGAAGGAACTTGCTTTAACGCTGCCGCGTGGAATATGTAGTCTACCCCGTGCATAACGTTACGAAGAGATTGAATATCTCTTACGTCGCCAATAAAGAACTTAATTTTTTCTGCTACTTCAGGCATTTTTGCTTGAAATTCATGGCGCATATCGTCTTGCTTTTTTTCATCTCTAGAAAAAATTCTAATTTCACCAATGTCGGTTTTCAAAAACCTGTTTAATACGGCGTTACCAAAACTACCCGTTCCACCCGTTATTAATAACGTTTTTCCCTTAAATAAACTCATACTTTTTCTCCTATATCCCTAGTCTTCTTTTCATAATTGACCAATATTTACTAACCAAGTAGCCCATTTTTGACATTTTTCGTATTTTTTTCACCTTTGTTGGTATTCCTTCCTTTTTTAAGAAACTATTATTTTTCCATAGCCAACGTGACTTCCAAATTCCATATCCCTGACCTCTTAACAACACATAACTAAATATGTCCTCACTTCTTATTTTGTCATAATATGTAGTTCGACTACAATAATACTCCATACCCTTCTTTTCAATGCTTAAACTATTGAACCCTTTATCCTCAAATTCCCAAGCTGACATAGCTCCTTTTGTAGCTTCTAGTAAAACATCCTTTCTCCATAATGCTGCTTGACAATTACACATATATTGAGCATCTTTTTGTGGCTTCATTAAATAATATTCTTCATATCTTGATTCTTCGGTGTAACCAGTAATTTTGTTAAAATAAAACACTGCTATTTGATTGTTTGTTTTCATCTCTTGCAATACTTTATTAAATTTTTCAGTTTTTACACTTCTTTGGAAAAAGAAATCTTCTAAAAAAAACAATATGAATTCTGCATCAATTTCTTCTAATACGCGATGTAATCTTGCCGTCCATTTGCCCTCATGAGAAAGTATTGTTTTTACACCATATTTACTGTAATTTTTGCTTTCTGTATTTAAAAAAACAGGCAAATTACAATCAGGCCAGTATTTTCTTAGTAAATAAAAAAATGGGTCCCAAGCCTCTTCATAAGAGTCGCAACTACATACTAAAATAGCACATTTATCCCTCATTTTTCACGTTCCCCTTTTTCCCAAATATAGCTTTTATAATTTTAATACTTTCTTGCAATGCTTTTACTTTGAACAAAAACGATACTCCAATATAAACAACACCCGCAACTATAATTTGTAAAAACATACAAAGCAATGAAGGTATAGGCAAAAATATCATCCAATATATACTTAATGACATGATAAGTGTTAAAAGCAATGCTGATGTTAGATCTTTTAATTGTTCTAATAAGTTATACCTTAAAATTATAATGTTAGGGATAATATTAATAAATAAGCCCACAAAGTTAGCAAATGCTTCAGCAAGAGCAATTGCTATTACTCCTTTGTTAATAAAAACAATTAGCACTATAACCCCTACTAATTTTTTTAGAATATCTAAAATTAAGTAAATACCACTTTTCCCCAGCGCTTTAACAACTTGTATATGCATTGAACCAATAGGGGAAACTAAAAATGAAATACAAGCTATTTGCAAATATATAACCGCATCAGCCCATACATCTGTTAAAATGAAATTTATAAAGGGTTTTGCTACTATTGCTAAACCAACAATGAGAGGCAAAATTATAAACGACCCAAACCTAATAGATTGTCTTAACCTATATTTTAATTTTGCCTTATTATCACTTTCTCTTGACATAGAAGAGAATAAGACAGAATCCAAAGAAGCACCAACTTGTCCCGCTAATAATTGAGGAAAGCTTTTACCTTTTTTATAATAGGCTAGGTCTGCAGAATTATACTTTCTTGCAATTATCCATGTGTATAAATCTGAATAAATTGTAGTTAATAATGTAGCAAATAATAGTTTCCACCCATAAGATAATAATATTTTTAATCTCTTAAACGAAAAAGCAAGTGTAGGTCTCCATTTTATAGTGAAAAATAAAACTATGGTATCTATAAGAGTATTTAAGATGTACTGCACCATTAAGGACCACACACCATATCCTAAAAAAGCCATTACAATACCAACTGCTCCGGAAACACTTATACCGCCTAACGTTGAAAAGAAAAACCTTCTAAACATTAAGTTTCTAGAAACATATGCACGTTGCACAGAATTAAATGAAGAAATTATAAGTTGAATGCCCATTATTCTTAATAACGTAGTTAATTCTTCTATCCTAAAATAAAGTGATATATATGGTGCAACAAAAAAGAGAAGCAAATACAAGCAAATTGAAAAGCCCATTCCAAAGTATAGCACACTAGAAAAATCTACGTGGTCAACTTCTTTTTTTTGTATTAATGCATTGCTAAACCCACCAGTAACGAAAACATTTGCAATACCAATAAAAAGAGTTACTATTGCTATTACGCCATAATCATCTGGCAATATAAATCTAGCCAAAACAATGGAAACTATAAAACTTACAATTTGCGAACCAAAGCGTTCAAAAAAAGCCCACAATGTATTTTGTGCTATTTTCATCCCAGAATTTTCTACTTTATTACTCATCCTAACCCTCTGAATCACATACTATCTTAATAGAAATCTTATCATTAATTACCTAAACTTTATTCAATATACCTTAATATAATTTTTTACCTTTCAATTTCTTTTTTTACTACTTCTTTTTTGTTATACATAATAGTGTTTGGTGGAACGTCTTTATTAACTATACTTCCTGCGGCTATAACACTACCAGAACCTATTGTAACACCCTTTAATATTACAACGTTACCACCTATCCAAACGTTATCTTCAATAGTAATTGGTGCGGTTACGTAGCCAGAAGTTTTCATTAATCCTTCCGTTTTATAAACGTGGTCGTGGTCGTGAATAGTTACGAAAGGCCCAAACATTACGTTATCGCCAATAGTAATTTTATCTCTACAAGTTATGACGCAATAAGAATTAAAACCAGAATTTTTACCTATTGTAAAAGTTGCGTTTTCGGTAACGCGAAGCAACGTGCCTTTATCGAAATAAGAGCGCTTATTTAAAACTATTCTGCTTTTCTTTCTTGTTCTTATAGATGCAGTACTTAAAAAACTTGGTAATCCATTAAGTTTTAACCTTCTTCCACTACAGATTTTATACAAGAGAATTTTTAGCGTTCCTGCTACTTTTGAAAAAAAACGAATCATTTGTTATTATCCTTTACTTTTTTATTTCTTTTAAATTTTAACCACTTTGGAATTAATGCAGAAACAACGTCTTTAAAAGCCCACGGATACATATAAAAAGGGAATTTATTAATTCTAAACCCGTGTAAAGCTGTTTTAGTCATCCCCCACGAATAACTTAAGTTTCTTTTTTTCTTATAATCTTCGAGCGATTCGTGATATTTTAATAATGGTTCTTGAATGTTGTACCCCTTAAACCCTTTGGCATAGAAACGAAACCACAAATCTAAATCTTGCCCTTTTCTTGTTCGCTTAGAAACGTAATAACCATTTAATTGGTCGTATGCCTCTTTTCTCATCATAATTGTTGGGTGAAAAAATGTTACGCCTCTTTTCATATCTCTAGCCACAGGGTATTCTTTTATTTTTCTAACTTCCCTTTCGCCGTTTTCATCAAATGGTATTAAAGCAGAACCAACAACCATAAATTCTTTGTTGTTATTTAAAAATTCAACTTGCTTTTCAAAACGTTGTGGCAAACAAATATCATCGGCATCCATACGAGCAATATATTCGCCCTCTGCTATGCGTAAACATTGGTTTAACGAGTACGCCAAACGCATATTTTTTTCGTTTTTAATTACCTTTATGTTTGAATATTTTTTTGCGTAAGAATTTGCTATTTCGTAAGTATTGTCTGTAGAACAGTCGTCACACATAATAAGTTCCCAGTTTTTATACGTTTGATTTAGAACAGATTCTATACACGTTGGCAAAGATTCTGCCACGTTATAAATACCCATAATTACCGAAACTAACGGCGTTTTCATAATTACCCCTTTAACAATTTTTTTGTTAAATAATATAATTTAGTATTTGCTAAAACTATTCGCCCAAGCAATCTATGAGAAGCAGAGTAGCGTTTGTCTGCAAAGAAATATTTTTTATAAGTTTTTAAGTTGTTTTTTAGTTTCTTTAACAACTCTTTGTCTTGCATCTTAGTTAAATAATATATATAAACAAAATGCATGCTCATATTAAAAATTGTAGAAAGAGCAAGGTCTTTTACTTCTTTGTTTTCTTCGCCAGCCAACTCTGCAATTTTTTCGTAGGTTTTTAGCCCACTTGTTTTTCTTTGTGTTAGTGGCGATTTTGCGTTTGTAACACCACCAATATGTTGAAAATAATGGTAAGTTGGGCTTGGATTATAGGCAATTTTTTCGCACAAACTTAAATAACGAAAAGCAAAATGTAAATCTTGAGCCATGCCCAACTCTGTATCAAAACGAAGTTGGTGTTTATTAATTATATCTAAATGATATAATTTATTCCAAGCAAAACCACAAAACTCGAAAGGTAGCATCAAAACCTTTAGGGCTTCATTTTTACTTAATAAACGCTTTTTACCCTTTTCGTTATGAATAGAACTTCTATTTTCATAATCTACGTAATGCCCACCGATTTCTAAATTTGAATTATATTCTTCGTGCAGTTCTACTAATTGTTGTAAATAGTTGTTTTCTACCCAATCATCTGGGTCTGGAAAAATAATAAATTCTCCATTAGCATTTTCTATGCCACAATTCCTTGCAGAAGAAAGACCACCGTTTTCTTTATGTACAACCCTTATGCTTGAAGATTTTAATGCACAATCATCACAAACGGCACTTGAACCATCGTTAGAGCCATCATCTATAATCAGTATTTCATAGTTTTTATAAGTTTGTTGTAATAAACAATCTATTGCTTTTGGCAATAACTTCCCCATATTATAAACGGGTACGACAACAGTAATTAAACTATTTTTCATAAACGTCTAACTCCAATAAAGTTGTTATAACCTCTCTCCAAGCGTCACAACGCACAAGATTCATAGTAATCAACTCGCGCTTTTTAGGAGTACACACCTTAAATAATTTGTTTTTTAATATACGATTAATTTTTATATAAACACGGCTTTTGCCAAAAAACAACGGACGATTTAACGCACCGTTTTTAACGCAAAAACTCTTCCACTCTTTTGCTAAAAATTCTTTATCGTTAAGCAATGAAGATTGACTTTCAAATTCATTTAATCTTTTTTCTGCTTGTTCTTTTTCTGCAATTATAACGCCATTTTTAGTTGCCGTTAACAAAATAGGGTTTACCGTTGTTTTTTCAGTAATTTCAACATTTAACAGCAAACCTTCGTTCCAAGGCTTATTATTTTCTCTTACTCCGTAAACGCCATTACCTTGTCCGTACAAAATATATCCACCATTATAATTTTCGTACGTACCTATACAATGGCTGTGCTGGCAAATAACCATATTTGCACCACAACGAACTAATAATCTACACTTTTTTTGCAACGTTTCAGATGGATAACGATAATGTTCAATACCACCATGATATAAAACTATTAAAAAATCGCATTGTTTCTTACACTCTAATACTTCTTCAACAGAAGAATAAACGTCAAATATATTTGCACCTGCTTCCGTTTCCGTTGCAAAATTAAATTCTTTTTCTGCAAAAGAAATTACCCCTATTTTACGGCCTTTTATTTCAAAAAAAGTTGGTTTACTTGCTTCTTCTTTGTTTTCGCCAGCGCCAACGAATTGAATTCCGTTTTCTTCGCAGGCTTGCAAAGTATCTAAAACACCTTGTTGCTGAAAATCTTTTATATGATTATTTGCTAACGAAATTAAAGAAAACCCACTATTGTTTAACAATTTTACGTCTTGTGGTTTTGCCTTAAGACATGGCCCACATTTTTTTATGGGTTTTTCGAAATCTGTTGCCGGGCATTCTAAATTAACTATAGATAAATCTGAACTTTTTATAATTGGCGATATACCTTCAAAGGCACGTCCATTATCCCATAATGCACGGTAATCTTCGGTGGGACAAACGTCTCCTAAAATAGAAATTTTAATACTTTCCATTAATTTTACTCCTTAATTTCCCAGTATTGCCCTACAATTTCATCGTAATTAGAAGGCACGAAATCTGGCGCACCACCTGCTGGAAAGAAAGTTAACTCGCCAAAATAAATTTTTCCATTTACTTGGTATAAATCTACACGCACAAACTGAAATGGTTGGCAAAGTTTAGTGGCAATACTCTTCATTTCTTCAAACATAGCAGGTTTTTCTACTATAACGTTAGGGTTGTATGGCAATTCTTTACCAAAAGGCATTAGGTTCCAATCCATATCGTAAAAGTTCCTGGTGTTCTCTTTTGTAAACCTGCCAACTTCAAGTTGCATAAAGGTAGGTTTACCGTTAAAACAAAAGAACTTATAATCTCTTAATTCGCCGGTTTCATCTTGCAAAAATTTTTCAGCGATAATTCTTCTTGGCATATTTCTATACACCCATTCTCGCCCACTCCAAGAAATATCTTGGTGCAACCAACTATTTAACATTCTTTTTGCATGTTTAATATTTAATTTAGCCTTGTCTTTAACAATAATGTTTTGCCCACTTCCATGAGCGGCCTTAATAACAAAACGTTCGGGTAAACTATTCCAGTCTATATCTTTTACTTTGGTATAAACGCCGTGTATATCGTTTAATAAATAACCAAAACCTTGTTCTTTTAAATAATCTCTTACGGCAACCTTGTCTGCGCAAATTTGCATTAAAGGATTTCTTGCATTTAATTTATACCATTGTAATTTCTCGCTAAAGGTTTTTGGGTTGTTTAAGTCTACAATTTTACCTTTAGATTTTTTCTTATAATATTTTATTACAGCCTTTTTGTCGGAAACCAAGCGTGGGTAAAAGAAAGATGCTAAACAATGATATTTACTTATTAAATATTGCCCAAAATTGCTTTTTTTGAACTTTTTAATAATGCTCATAATTAAATTACCATATCCTTATACATTTTATAAATTTCAGCACATTTCGTTGTAGAATCGTACCCATTTTTTACAAAAGCAGATAAAATTTCTTCTACACCCACTTCTTTAGCGTTTATATTTAATATTGCGTTTGCCCAAGCCTCGGCATTGGTAGTTTCAACTCTTTGCACAAGCCCAATTTCCATATCCGTTTCGGTTGGTATACCTAACGATAATAGGGTTGGCAAACCATTTGCCTGCGCCTCTAAAGCAGAAATTCCTAACCCTTCAGTAATAGAAGGCATAACGTAAACGTCAAATGCATTTAGGTTTTTATAAATTTCCGTGCTATTTCCCAAAAAGCACACTTCTTCTTCAACGTTGTTTTTTATTATTCTTTCCTTTAACGTTTGAAAATATTTTTCGTCTGCCGCACTGCCATAACAATAAAAACGTGCATTTATACCTTCGGTTTTTAATTTAGCAATGGCATCTATTATTACTTCATAATTTTTAATTGGAGCAATTCTACCTACGGCACCAACGGCTATTGTATCTTGTGAAATACATAACTTTTCGCGCTCAATTTCTTTTGTTTTGTTGTTAGGTAGATATTTTTTTACGTTAATAACGTTTGGAATAACAACTGCATTTTCGTATTTATAAAATAAACGTTTTGCAGCAGCCTTTGAGCAAGCCCAAAAATGATTTGCATATTTATTAACGTATTTTTTCATTAGCCAAAGACCAATTTCACTCTTAATAATCGATATTTTAGAGCCTCTGTATTTTATATCTGCGTGGCAATGAACAATTCTGTGTTTTACCCCACACTCTTTAGCAATTTTGCAAATAATGCCACCAACGGCGTTCATATTAGAATGTATTACGTCTGGCACGCCAACTTTTGCTATTAATTCCTCAAAAGCCTTTTTGTATGCTTTTACCCCAACTGAACCTACGGAAGGTAAATCGTAACGAGTAATTCCTAATCTTTTTATTTCTTCGTCGTAAACACCTTGGCTATTTCCTTTAGAGCTATGAATTACTAAAGCCACGTCTACGTTTTTATCTTTATTACGCAAAAGTTCCATTATAAGACTTTCTGTTCCACCCAAATTCATAGGGCCGTTCAAAATCCAAACTTTCATACAAACCTCTATTGTTTTTAGAAAAATAGTTGATAAGGGTATAAATCTGCCGTTCTTAAAACACTTACAATAAAGAAAACGAAATATAATACTATAATGCCCATATCTATAATAGATTTTGTGTTTCTGTTTGTCATTATTTTTCCTTTTAAGGTTACGAGCGAAATGGAAATAAATGCTGTAGAATACATACCAATTCTCGCCAAGAATGCACTAGAAGAAGTAATAACCATAAGTGCTGCATTAAACACTAACATATTACAAAAATGCGAATTATTAACCCTATCTTTTTCTTTCATTAAGAATAATACTATACAAGGAGCAACTGCAAAAGCCACCCTAAACACGTTAACTTGAGTAACGTAATAAGTGTATTCTAAATTAACTTTTTTACCTGTTATGGCCTCTACTAAAGTAAATAGCAATTCGTATGAAGAAGATAATGCAACCGAAACAACCAAAACCAAAACTAAATTAAACTTTGTTGATTTTAAACTAAATAACCAATAAAGAACAACCATAACTATTGCGGTAGAGTGAAAAATGGTAGCAATTAAAATAGTAATTAAATATTTTATAAAACTTTTTTGTTTAATAAATCTAAACCCATAAAAAATAATAGCCATTGCCGTTGCTTGTTTTACACCGTTAAACGCCTCTAAGAAAGTTCCTGAACAAACGAATAAAAACATTGCAAACAAAAAGTTTTCGGTATATTCATATATGCTTGTAATGAACAAACTACAAAATATTAATGCTGCAATAACGAACATTGTTATAGGGCTATCTATTAAGTAAGAACTTAATTTCGCTATAATTCTTAAGCCTGGGTCATCTACTACAAGAAGTTCTCCCCAAGACATTCTACTATATTTCTCATAAGTTCTATAATACGAACCATAGTCTGTTCCTACGTTAAATCTAAAACCTATAAACAAAGCCATGCCAACGATTAATATCGCTAGCAACCATGCGTTTGATTTATATTTTTTATTCTTTTGTATTGCGTAAGACATTAGCATTGCAAAGCCAAACGCCAAAATATATGGTACCATTTATAATCCTAATTTTTCTTTATATTCGTTAAAAATAACTTCTTCTGTTTTTTTACTAAACTTTTCTTGGTAAATATTAAATCCCTTTTCTACGAACTTGTTAGCAAGTTGTTGGTCTTTAATAAGTTGGTCTACTTTATTGGCAAAAGTCTTGCTATCGTTAAGCGACACAAGGTAACCATTTTCGCCGTCTATAACAACCTCGCGGTGTCCCCTGTTGTTTGTTGCAACTATTGGTAACCCAACTAACATTGCTTCTATTAGATTAATACCTAAACCCTCTCTTATGCTAGAGGCAACGTATATATCTGAAGCACATAACAAATCGCCAACGTCGTCTCTCCAACCTAAAAGCATACAATTATTAGTTAGCCCCATCTGTTCAATTTTGTTCCTAACGTATCCATCGTCGTTTTCTGGGCCTACAAGCAACAATTTTACCTTGTTACCCCTTTCTTTTAAGTCTTTTAAAACTTCTAATAAATAGGTTTGATTTTTGTTTTTATATACTTCTGCAAGGTATATTAGTGCTTTCTCATCTTCTGCTATACCTAAGGTTTTTCTAACTTGTTCGCGTTTTGCCTTGTGAATATCTAACGGCAATAGGCGTTCTGTTTTTATGCTTATTAAGCAAAAAACACAGTTATCCATTTTAAGTCCTTTTCTTTTTCCATACTCTATATCTTCTTGGTTATCTGAAAAAGATAGGTCTGTAAATTTAGATAAATACCTATCTAAAGGGATTAAGAGTTTAGACTTAAGCGAAGAACCTTTATAATAATTTAACCCGTGATAGGTTACAACTAATTTTGTTCCTTGCTTTCTAAATTTTTTAGTAGCAAACGTTCCAACAAGTCGCCCAGTAAAAGTATGAAGGTGAACGACGTCGTATTTATTTTCTTGTATAATTTTTTTTAATTTTTTTATAGCACTTATGCTTTTAAGGTTAAATGGGTTACGACCTATAGGTAAATCGTAAGCATTATCGCAACCTTCAACTTCGGCATCTAATCTACAAGCAACGTCTACTTGCCAACCTTCGCTTTTAAACTTTTTAATTGTTGGAATATGAAATTTATTTATATGCCCCTTAGCATAATTTGCAACTATTAAGAGTTTCATAAATTATAATCTTTTCCTTTTTTTCATAGCAGTTTTATAATTTTTCATACTTTGTATGCAAAATACAAAAAATGGTTTTGGGTCTGCAAAAGAGAAAATTACATCTTTATTACGTCTTTTAAACAAAATGTTAGGTTTAGATTTAAATCTTTTTTTGCTTTTTACAAACCATAAAAATTCTGTTAAACAACAACTTATAGATACCCCTTTTTTAAAATCATTATAAACGCTTACGTTGTCGCAAAAAGCGTTTTCAAGCAATAATTTTGCAACGTTTACTCCCGCCATGTAATTTAACATTACGGCAGCAGATATTCTAGCGTTAACTTCTAAAATTTTAGGTTGCCCATCTCTTTCATCAATTACAAAGTCTATATTTGCATAACCTTCCCAATTCATCTTGTCAAGAAGATTTTTACTCAATTCTTCCATCGCTTCGTTATTGATTACTATATTAATTGTTGGAGAACCACCGTCAATTGGATACCACCTAGGTTTTTCATTTATTAAAACAGATGAATATTTACCATCTCTATTACGAAAAACTTCAGCACCATATTGCGACATATCTCCTTGAGGGATATATTCTTGTATAAAATACTCACCGTTTTCTTCTGGATAACTTGCCACAACTTTCTTTAAGTGTTCAAAATCTTTTATAATGCTAAAGCCTATTGAACCACACGCTGTTTTAGGTTTTATAACAAGCGGATACCTTAAGGCAGAATTCTGTATGTCTTCAAGAGGACTACTACTAAAAAGGGTTTTCGGTGCAGAAAGCCCATTTTCTTCGCATAATTTCATTGTTTCTTCTTTATTTATAGCCAACTTAAAAACATCCCAATTATTTACTGCAATATATGCATATTGCGAAAGTTCTTCCTTGTTTTTAGATAAATAAGTAGCAGAATAATCTGTCATAGGAACAACCATATCATATTTTTCTGCTTTTAAAATTTCTTTAACCTTTGCAAGTTGAGCGTCGTAATTTTCCTTTTCAACTCCAAATAAAATTTTCTTGTTCGCATATTTAGTTGCATAACCAACGTCTAATTTAGAAAAACACAGGGTTGTAACTTTACAACCTAATTTCCTAAACGCTTTAGCCATAGGCAACGTTTGGCGAGCATAGCCATCTATTATAAGAATTTTTTTATTTGTCCACATATTAATAATCCTCTATATGTATTAAACTTACCGTTGAATTTTTAATAAAAAGATTGTTGCTAATAAACTTACTCATTTCAATAGTGAATTTTTCAGGTTCATTACTAACATAAAAATCTATTCTTGGCAATTTGGTTGTTTTCGTTTGGTATTTCTTTTCTTGCAAAGCAACACCAACGTCAATTAATTTAACGTTTTCACCCAAAACGTTTACAATTTGAGGTTTTAATAAAGGATAATGTGTGCAACCTAATATTAACGTATCTATATTGTTTTCTTTTAGGTCTTTTAAATAATACTCACATGCTTTATAAGAAACTTCAACGCCTTCATGTGTAAAACCATATTCTATAAGGGGCACAAATAATGGGCACGCCTTATTAAAAACTTTTGCACTTGGTAGAATTTTATTTATGCTTTTCTCGTAAACGTTAGATGAAATAGATGCTTTTGTTGCTATTACCCCTATGTTTCCATTAATTGTAGATTTACAAGCTTTTTCTACTGCGGCATCTATTATTCCTATTATAGGAACTTCAAACGCTTGTTTTAACTCGCCTATTGCATTAGACGTAACAGTAGCACAAGCAACAATAATTTCATCAACACCCTTGCTTAATAAGAAACGTACGTCTTGTTTTGCATATTCTAAAATGGTTGTTTTTTTGTGCGCACCATAAGGTACTCTCTCTGTGTCTCCAAAATAAACAATCCTATCATAATCGCAATATCCTAACAATGAATCTAGAACGGTTAATCCTCCAAGTCCACTATCAAATATTCCTAATACTTTACCCAACTTTCACCTACCATACTTATTTTTTCATTAATTCTTGTCTTGCATTTGCAAACGTAGTAATTTCAAAATTATTCTCTTTTAGCATTTGAATAAGTTTTTCAATTCTTCCTTCAACTTTCCCTAACCCCGTTCTTGCCCTTACGTTTGTTAGTAAACCTGTGCCATTCACCTTTGGCATTTGTTTTTTAGATAATTCAAAAGGATGAATATAAAGGGTATAACATTCTGCATTTTTTAGATTTTTCTTTATAAGTGGTTTCATTAAAGTATTCCAAGGCAACAGCCTAATCCACCCACCACCAGAAACCGCTATGGTTTTACCTAAAAACTTTTCTGTGCTTAAGGCAAACTCCATCATGTCGTCTTTTTTGTACACACCATCAATGCACTTATCAAACTCACTTAAATCAATTTCCCCATACAAAGGGTGTCCACTAACGTTCATTTTGCTTGAACTATATTTAAACCCCACTTCGCTTAATATTTTATATCTTTCGGTATCAATACCATAACAAGGGGCTCTATATCCAACAATTTCTTTTCCAGAAACGTCTTCTAACACGTGTTTTGCTTTTATTAATTCTGCTTTAAAATCTGCAATGGTTAAATCAATTGGTCTTGTATGCGTATAACCATGACACGCTATTTCATGTCCACAAGATATTGCATACCTAATTTCTTTTTTCAAAGGCTCTGCCAATTCACCAAGAACAAAGAAAGTAGTTTTTACGTTGTATTTGTTTAATAAATCAACGTAATTTGTAAAGCCGTCTATCATAGAATAATTTTTATCGGCCTTACTAATAAAATAATAAAGATGATACCAATCTTCTATATCCATAGACAATATTGCAAACTTATTACTCATTATTAGAATTTTCCCCTTTAGTTTCAGTTGCAGATTGTTCTTTTTGTTTTTTTAGTTCGCCTGTGCCACCTTCAACCACGCCGTCGCTTTTAAGCACGGAAAACACCGTTCCCCAAAAGCATTTCCAGTCAATAAGAAAGCCCTTAAATTTACCTGCGTTTAATTTTTCAACGTAATAGCCGTCTAATTTAGCCTTTACGGGAATTTCTAATTCATCTCTGCCATTAATTTGCGCCCAACCGGTAAGCCCCGGTCTAACGTCGTTAGCACCATATTTATCTCTTTCGCTAACCAAATCGTCTTGATTCCATAAAGCAGGCCTTGGGCCAATAATAGACATTTGCCCTACGAAAATATTAAAAATTTGGGGTATTTCATCTAAAGAAGTTTTTCTTAAAAACCCACCTACTTTTGTAATCCATTTTTTTGGGTCTGAAAGTTCGTGTGTAGGAGCATCTTTAGGTGTTTCTATTCGCATTGTTCGAAACTTTAAAATCTTAAAGTATCTTTTATTTTTCCCTACTCTTTTTTGCTTAAATAAAACAGGGCCTTTGCTATCTATTTTAATTGCTAAGGCAATAATAAGCATAGGAAGTAATAAAACTATTATTCCTATAAAAGATAAAATAAAATCGAAAAATCTCTTAAAAAAATGCTTATACATTTTAGCCTTCTTTTTGTTTAGCGCTACTTTACTATTTCATTTATGCGAAAAAAGTATACTTTCGCATAATGAGTATAATATATCTAATATATTATAACTATATATTAAGTAAAAGTCAATAGGGGTTTTTAAAGTTAAGGGGCAAAAACGGGCGATTATTAGTAAAAAAATTTATAAATATAGTGTTTTTTGTGTTTTTTTGTAGATTATTCACCTTAACTATACTGCCTTATAATGAAAACAAAAAATAAAAAAGCACCAGTCATTTCGGCTGGTGCTTTTACTAACAAAATTATAAATTTATTCTTTACTGATTACCTTTTTTTGCCAAGATTTTTTACCACAATTTGGGCATTTTAAATACCTTGTTCTGCCCATATGCATTGCTAAATTAACCTGTTTAAAAGTTGGCACGTATTTATGCCCACAACGTTCACAATGGTAATACCCTGCAACTTGTTCTATTTTTAAGGCAAAGCATATCCCTAAAACACATGGAATAAAACCAGAAAAGCAAATTACTATTCTTTGCCAATCTTCTATATTCGTTAACAAAGAACCTATAATAATTGGAACTAACAAAACTAGCACAGATAAAACCCCTATTACCACCTCTAAAATAAGCAACAACTTATCGTTTTGTTCTTTTACTTTTACCATTTGTATAAACGTGCTTTCAATCTCTTTATTTTGATTTTCCCTTTTTAGCATTTCACCATTTAATAAGTCTGTTACGCTAATTTTTAATACGTTACAAAGTTCAAGCATTATAGAAGAATCTGGCATAGATTTTCCCGTTTCCCACTTAGAAACGGCTCTGTCAGTAACATTTAGTTTTTCTGCTAGTTGCATTTGGGTTAGATTTTGTTTTTTGCGTTGTTGGGCAATAAACTTACCTGTTTTTAATTGGTCCATTGTGTTCTCCTTATAATATAATTATAAATAAAGGGGCTTTCAATGTCAACCTACCGTTAGTTGAGTTTAATATAAGCAAAAAAAGTAGTTTGTATAAGGCAATTTTCGTTTATACTTTTTACGTTTAAGGTTTGCTTTTATATAGAAAACAGCCTTCTTCGTGCGAGTAAATTACTCCTATTGCTTGCAAATAAGAATATATTATTGTAGAGCCAACAAACTTCATACCCCTTTTTTGCAAGTCTTTTGATATTGCATCAGAAATAGCGTTGGTGGTTTTACCCGTTTCGTAAATAATTTTATCTAAAGTAAAGGTTTTTAAGTAGTTATAAAAAGAGCCGTATTCTTTAACGATTTTTAAAAATATTTTACTATTATTTATGCTTGCAATAATTTTTTGTTTGTTTCTAATTATGTTTTTATTGATTAATAAATCGCTAATTTTTTCTTCGCCGTATAGTACTACCTTGTTAACGTTAAAATTATCGTAAGCAGTTTTAAAACTTGCCCTTTTATTAAGCACGCACTCCCAAGAAAGCCCTGCTTGAAAAGATTCTAAAATAAGCATTTCGTAAAGATATTGTTCGTTAAAATTAGGCACACACCACTCTGTATCGTGGTAGTTAACGTATAATTCGTTATTTGCTTTACACCAAGAACATCTTTTTTTAATTTCCATATTTTACCTATTAAAAATATAAAATATATATAAAAAAGGCAAAGCAGTTTAGTGCTTTGCCTTTAATTTAAAAACTATTTTTCGTTTTTGTAAATTTCTTTAAAGTATTTATAAGTATCTACTTTTAATTCGCCACAAGCAGGTTCATCGCAAACGATAATTCCGTCTTTATGAAGTTGCAACGCACTAATAGTCCACGCGTGGTCTACACCACCTTCTACGCAATGGCGAAGCGCACGTGCTTTATTATGCCCACTTATTAATAGCATAACTTGTTTAGAATCGCACACCGTACCTACACCAACAGATAATGCAGTTTTAGGAACTTTATTAACGTCGTTACCAAAGAAACGAGAGTTAACAATTAAAGTATCTTCCGTAAGCGCCCTAACGCCAGTTCTTGAAGTTAAAGAAGTAAAAGGTTCGTTAAAAGCAATGTGTCCGTCTACACCGCTACCACCCATAAATAAGCCTATTCCACCGTAAGATGCAATTTTTTCTTCGTAGCGTGCACATTCTGCTTCTAAATCTTTAGCCATACCGTCTAAAATATTAATATTTTCTCTTGGAATATCTATGTGGTTAAAGAAATTATCGTGCATAAAGTACCAATAACTTTGGTCGTGTTCTTTTGGTAAGCCAACGTATTCATCCATATTAAAAGTAACTACGTTTTTAAAGGTAACTTTGCCAGCTTTGTTCATTTCAATAAGTTTTTTGTAAACGCCAAGTGGAGAAGAACCTGTTGGTAAACCAAGTACGAATGGACGATTTTCTTTGTGGTTATTAATTGCGTTAGCAATATGTTCTGCAGCCCAATCGCTCATAGAAGTATAGTTTTCTTTAATAATTAGTTTCATATTTATTGCTCCTTATTAATTTTAACTTTTTATATTTACTATTAAATTATACAACTTATACCTTAATTTGTAAAGACGTTTACAAGGTTTTTAATAAAAAAGGTTTTGTCTATTAGGTGCGTTTTTTGCATTTTTCGTTTTAGAAGAATAAAAAATAACAACACAAAATAAAACACCAACCTTTTTGGCTGATGCTTTTATTGATATCTTTTATAATTTTCTACTTGCCTATTAATTCTTCGGTTAATTTTGGTACGATAGCATTTGCATCTTTTACGTTAGATAAAGGAATATCTAATTGTTTGCAAATGTTTTGCACCACCTTTTCGCCAAGAAGTTTAACCCCTTGTGGCGTATAAAAATGCGTTACGTCTGAATGGCAACTATTAGGGGCTGTTTTTGTAATGGCATATAAATCGTTAATATCTACGCCAAGTGGCAAAAGAGTTTCTACCGCTAAAGCATTAAATTTTTCTATATCTGCATTATACCTTTGGTATGGTGGTTTATGCCCTTCTTCTATAACCGAAGTGCTTGTTGCAAAAACTTGTTTTGCTTTTGGAAATAAAAACTGAATGTGCCTTTGCAAGCGTATTAGCATTTCACGGTAATATTCTGGCGAAATAAAAGTATCTTCACCATAAATACGTAGCACGTCCCAAAGACCAACGTTCCAATGAACTAAGTCTATATCGTCTGGGTACTCTTCTTGCTTTTTCCACCAATGTAGCCAACGAAATAAATATTGTGCAAAGGCACAATTTTCTTTAGGAGAATAAACTTCTGCAACGCCTAAAAAGGCTTCTTTTACGTACTTTTCGTAGCCTAAACGTATAGAATCTCCAAGCAATAAAACTTTTTTCATTATACTACTACTCTTTATATCTTCCTTTCTATTTGTATTTTTAAATTTCCAAGTGCCGTTGCTTCTATAGGTAATGCCACCACTTTTACGTTGCAAATTTCTTCTGTTAATTGGTTAAGATAAGTGTTTTTTGCACCACCACCAACTATATATAACGTAGTGAATTTTTTTGCAGTGTTTAGCGATAATTCTTCTAACGCCTTTTTATAACTATGTGCCAAACTTAACAAGGCGCTTTTGAAATAATCTCCCAAGTTTGTAGGTTTTTCGTTAAAACTATTATAAAATTCTGCCTTCATACTTTGTGGAGATAAAAACCTATTTTCCGTTATATCTACCACGCCGTTAAAAGTACTTTCTTTTGCTTTGTTAATTATATATGCAAAATCTTGTTCGGGGCAAAGTTCTGCTTTTAGGCTGTTTACAATCCACATACCCATAATGTTTTTTAAATAACGGAAATACCCCACGCCACCTTCGTTAGTATAGTTTGCCTTTCTGCTTTCTTCCGTAGTAATGGCTTTTTGGTTTTTTATGCCTAATAAAGACCAAGTTCCACTAGAAATATAAGGGTTATCGCCCTTGATAGGAATACCTTCTACGGCACTAGCAGTATCGTGGCTGGCACATAATATAACTTGTAATTGCCCACCAACTTCTTTAGCGATTTCTTCTTTAAGGTTACCCACTACACTACCCGTTGGTTTAGGAGTTGAAAAAATATTTTTTGGCAAGCCTAAGGCTTCAATAATATCGTAATCAAAATCTCCCGTTTCAACGTTTAGTAAGCCCGTTGTACTTGCAATAGTATATTCTTTTGCCTTTATTCCCGTTAAGCAATAGGTTAAATATTCTGGCATCATTAAAAAGTCGGTTGCGAATTTAAGTTTTCCACTTAATTTATCTGCATACAACTGGTAAATCGTATTAAAAGTATTAAAGGAAATGCCCGTTTTTTTATATAACTTTTCAAAAGGGTAAATTTTATGTACTTCTTCGCTAGATTTTTCCGTTCTACTATCTCTGTAAGAAACACAAGGCAAAATAGGCGTATCGCCTTGCATTAACACGTAATCTACACCCCAAGTATCTATTGCTAAAGACTTTATGTTTTTATACTTAAGAAAAGCCTTTTTAATGCCTTCTTTTACGTTTATAAAAAGTTCTTCTACGTCCCAAACGAGTGTATTTTCTTGCTTTTTTATGCCGTTTTTAAAGCGAAAAACTTCGTCTGTTTTTATTTCGCCGTTCTCTAAATAACCTATAATGTGCCTACCACTAGAAGCACCTATATCTATTGCTAAATAATACATTTTTATACCCATTTTAACAAAATAGTTTTTTGTTTTTCTTATATATTTTTTATAACTTTTTCAAGCAAAATTATAGCAATATTAGTTAAAATTTAAGTTTTTATTCTGGCTTTTTATCGAAATCTAAGGTTAAATCGTAATCGCCAAGTTTGTTAACCTTGAAGCCGTTTTTCTTGTATTCTTCGTAGTCAAAGGCTTCTAATTCATCAATGGCAAGTTTATGGAATTCATAAAAATTATGCCACCATTCCCAACCAGAGCCAAGTTCGTTACCTAAATAAGCATCTGCAATATCGCAAGCAGTTTGTGGCGCAACGTAAAAAGCGCCCATTGCTAAAACGTTAACGCCGTTACCAGTAATAGCCCTTTGTGCTGCTGGTAAACTTTCTACAACGCCTGCGTGAACGTGTGGGCATTTGCTTGCGGCAATATGTATACCCATACCCGTACCACAGAAAATCATTGCTCTTTCGTAATTGCCTTCGCTAATTTCTGCGCCAACACGCAAACCAACTCTGTGGAACATTAAGTCGGTATCGTTAGGGTCGCTATCTTTTTTAACGCCTAAATCTAAAATTTTCCAACCTTTTTTGGTTAGGTGTTCCACAACTACTTCCTTAAGTGGAAACCCTGCAAAGTCTGCACCAACAACTAAATATTTATCTTTTACTTTTTTCATAATACTACTCCTTTTAACATTTCGTAAATTTTACTTAATTATATTTTATTGAATTTAAAAGGTTTTTTCAATGTATTTTTTCCATAAATATATAGAAAAAGGTTAGGTTTTAGTTTTTTGGTAAAGTTAAACGCAAAAAAAAACACCAATTTTGAAATACACCTCCTTAAAGCGTCTAACTTTTGGGGTGCATTTCATTTTGGCGTTCTTTCTAAATTAATTAATATAAACAAATAAATTTACAAATTAAAAATTTTCTCCGTTCTCTAAAACGTAAGAAATAATTTTTATAACCTTTTCATAACAGCCACCACAACCAGTAGAACATTTTGTTGTGTTTTTAACTGCTTCAAACATATCTAAAACTTTACCAATGTTGTCGTTGTTTTTAATAGCATCTAAAATATCAAAATAACTTACGTTGTTGCACTTGCAAACTGTGTAGTTTTCGTTTAAGGTTGGGTCTATAGGTTTTAGTGGGCAAACCTTTTCTTCTTCAATTTCCGTTTTCCATAGGCCGTGTAGGTTGCAATAAGCATACACTGCAAGTGGTTTTTCATCTGCAAGAATAAATTTAGCAATAGGTTCTTCCCCTGCCTTTAAAATTCTACGGTGTCCACCCTTGTCTGTTTGCAAATATACCCAAGCAATATGGTGTTCTTCTGCCATAGGGTGAAGAACTGTGCCAACCATTACGTTAACAACGTTTTCTGCTACCGCAACAACGGGAAGATGCTTTTCTTCGCTTGCTTCCACCACGTTAGGTTCAAGTTTTGTCATTTTTTGCCCACAGCAGATTATAGGAACGCCCGCATCTTTAATTAAGCCAATTATATTACCACAATGTTCACATATATAAAATTTGTTTTCTATCATAAATAAAGCCTCCACATAGTTTTTTATTAATATATAATATCATTAAGTAATTAGTAAATCAATATGTTTTTTAAAAATTTTTGCAAATAAATAAAAATCCACCAGTGTACCTGGTGGTTTTTCATTATACGGGTAAAACCCTACTTTATAGGCAGCACGAAATCGTGCGTTGCCTAACTATGCCTATATTTCAAATCATACCTTATTTCCTAAACGGGTCAGTTATTTCA
>JAFYWI010000003.1 GCA_017558105.1 Clostridia bacterium
ACCAACACGGCTTAAAATAAGCCGTTTTTTTGGTTTGTGAACTTGTGTTTGTTGAAGTTTTTATCTCTTTACACAAAAGACACTAAGTATTATTAGGGCTCCCGAAAAGATTTTGCATAGCAAAAGATTTTTGGGAAAAAGGAGAAGCCCGCTGTCTGTCATGCTGTTTGCAATAGCAAACTGCTGACGTAAGGCGGTGCTTCGACGTGGTGGAGACGCAGGGACTTGCACCCTGGTCTTGAACGGTATAATAAAACCTTCTACATACTTATCTGCTTATTAATTTTAGGCAAATTACGGCAAACAGAAGCCTTTAACTTGCCCGTGGCTTTTTAAGTTCAACCTAAAAAACAGAGCCTAATTTTTTAGGTAGTTCCCCGTTTAACTGACGCCTTATCTCTACCCAACGGGAAAGTAAAGTAAGACGTACGCTTAAATTAAGCAGCGTATGCTAATTTTTGATTGTTAGCATTTAAATTTAATTTCCGTTTTAACGAAGCCGAGCCTTCGGTATGCTTACGCCTTATTAAAAACGCCCAATCGAAACTAAAATCGTCCCCATATAAAACGCCGTTATATTAACGGCATTTTTTTATTATATGTCTTCTATTTCGTATGGTGTTAATTGGTATACGTAGTGGTTTAGCCAGTTCATATAAATTAAGTTTGCAGTAGATGACCAACTCATTTTAATTTCGCCGTCTTTACCATTTACGTAATAATTATCTGGCGGAGCGATATTTAAGCCCCTAGATAAATCTCTTTTATATTCTAATTCTAAAGTATCTCTGTCGTATTCGGCGTGACCTGTTATGAATATAAACTTATTATCTTTAGACCTAATTATAGTTGCGCCTGCTTCTTTAGAAGAAGCAATCATAACCAAATCTTTACAAGCCTTAATATCTTCTTCTTTTATTGTTGTATGGCGAGAGTGTGGCATAAAGAACCTATCGTCTGTACCCTTAAGTAACCTATCGTACTTAACTAATTTTTTATGTTTATATACACCGAATAGTTTTTGCGATAGTGGGTATTTTTTTATACCATAATAGTAATATAACCCTGCTTGTGCGCCCCAACAAATAAAAATAGTGCTGGTTACGTTATTTTTTGCAAAGTTAAAAATTTCTTCTAACTCTTTCCAATATTTAACTTCAGTAAATTCTATTTCTTCTACGGGAGCACCGGTAATAATCATACCGTCGAACTTTTTATCTTTAATATCTTCAAAAGATTTATAAAACTTTTGCAAATGTTCTAACGGAGTATGTTTACCAACGTAGGTTGAAGTGCTAATTAGGGTTAAGTTTATTTGTAATGGAGAATTAGATAAAAGCCTCATTAACTGAGTTTCCGTTACTTCTTTAGTAGGCATTAGGTTTAATATTGCTATTTCTAACGGCCTTATATCTTGTTTTAATGCACGTTTTTCGTTCATTACAAAAATATTTTCTGCTTGCAACGTTTTAACACCAGGCAAATCTTTTGGAACTATAATTGGCATAATTAACCCCTCCTTCGTTTATTTTTACTTTTTTATTATATTTGTTCTAATGCGTTCTTTAAATCTTCTATTAAATCTTCTGCGTTTTCTATACCGCAAGAATACCTAATTAACGTTGGTGAAATTCCTGCTTCTTCTAATTGCTTGTCTGTTAATTGGCGATGAGTTGCGTTTGCAGGGTGCAAGCAACAAGTTCTTGCATCGGCAACGTGAGTTTCTATAGACGCTACCTTTAATGATTTCATAAACTTTTCTGTTAGCGCCCTATCACCTTTAAGAGCAAAACTTAAAACCCCACAACTGCCGTTTGGTAGATATTTTTGACCTAATTCGTAATATTCATCCGTTTTAAGCCCACAATATTTTACCCAAGCAACCTTTTCGTGAGAATTTAAAAATTCTGCAACTGCTTGCCCGTTTTCGCAATGCCTTTTCATTCTAACGTGTAAACTTTCTAAGCCTAAATTAATATAGAAAGCGTGTTGTGGAGATTGAATTGAACCAAAATCTCTCATTAATTGAGAAGTGGCTTTGGTAATAAACGCACCTTCTTTACCAAATTTTTCTGCATACACTATGCCGTGATAACTATCGTCTGGAGTGCAAAGACCTGGGAATTTTTCTTTATGAGCCATCCAGTCAAATTTACCTGCGTCTATAATAGCACCACCAACTGAAACGCCGTGACCATCTATATACTTTGTGGTAGAGTGAGTAACGATATCTGCACCCCACTCTATTGGCCTACAATTTATAGGTGTTGCAAAAGTGTTATCTATAACGAAAGGAACGCCGTGTTTATGGGCAACTTTTGCATACATTTCAATATCTAACACCGTGCAAGCAGGGTTAGCAATAGTTTCGCCAAACAATGCTTTGGTGTTAGGTCTAAACGCTTTATCTAATTCTTCTTCGGTAGCAGTTACTGGAACGAAAGTAAAATCTATACCCATTTTTTTCATTGTTACTGCAAACAAGTTAAACGTTCCACCATAAATAGATGCACTTGCAACAACGTGGTCGCCAGCGTTTGCTACGTTGAAAATAGCAAAAAAGTTTGCGGCTTGACCAGAAGAAGTTAACATTGCCATAGAACCACCTTCTAATTCGCAAAGTTTTGCTGCAACAAGGTCGTTCGTTGGGTTTTGTAACCTTGTGTAAAAATAACCAGATGCTTCTAAATCAAAAAGTTTACCCATATCTTCACTAGTATCGTATTTAAACGTTGTACTTTGATAAATTGGTATTTGCCTTGGTTCGCCGTTCTTTGGTGTATAACCGCCTTGAACACAAATTGTTTCTATTCTTTTTTTGCTCATAACAACTCCTTAAAAAATTTATCTATTTGTAATTTTTAATCTCTCTTTCTTTTTCTCTTTGAATATCTTTTTGCATTAGGGTTTGCTTTTTGTCGTAGGTGTGTTTACCTTGGCAAAGCCCTAATTCCATTTTAACTAAAGCGCCCTTAAAATACAACCTTAAAGGCACTAACGTTAAACCTTTTTGGTTTACTTTTGAAGATATTTTAACTATTTCTGCTTTATGCATAAGTAGTTTTCTATCTCTTCTAGAGTTTTTGGTGTTAAATGCCCCTGCCTTATCGTAAATAGCAATATGCATATTTTTAACGAATAATTCGCCGTTATAAACGACGCAAAAACTTTCTTTAAAATTTACGTTGCCTTGGCGCAGAGATTTAACTTCGCTACCTTCTATCACTATGCCTGCTTCGTATTTTTCTAAAACGAAATATTCATAATTAGCGTATTTATTTACGCAAATGTTCTTTTCCATAACTATTATTTTTCCGTTTCTTCATTTTTCTTTTCTTCTTCTATAAGCATAAATTCTGCACGTTTAGAAAAAGTATCTACAGAAGAAACTACTATTTTAACCTTTTGACCTAACCTGTAGGTTGTTTTATTGTTAGAAAGAGTATATTTTTCTTCGTTATAAATATATTTTTTGCCTTTTAGCGTTTCAATTTTAACAAGCCCCTCTATGCCGTTTTCAAGTTCAACGAAAAGCCCAAAATTCGCTACGCCACTAATAACGCCAAAAAATTCTTCCCCTTCTTTTTCGCTAATATATAGCATTTTATAATAATCGTCTACTGCCCTTTCGGCTTCAGTAGAAATTTTTTCTCTTTCAGAAGATTGTTTAGAAGCAACTTCTACGAAATTAGAGTACTTTTCTTCTAAATTAATTTCGCCACTTAAAAAATCTTTTAATATTCTATGCACAACTAAATCTGGGTATCTTCTAATCGGCGAAGTAAAGTGGCAATAATGCTTTTCGCTTAACCCAAAATGCCCTAAACAATTAGGTGAATATTCTGCCTTTTGCATAGAACGAAGCATAACCCTATTTATTAGCGTAAAGTTAGGTGAATTTTCAACTTGCTTTAATATGCGTTGAAAATCTATTGGGTAAATGCCGTTTTTATTTCTTTTATATTTAACCCCCAACCCGTCTAAAAAGGCGTAAAATTTATTTAATTTTTCTTCGCTTGGGTTGGTGTGAACACGGTATATAAAAGGAAGTTCTGCATAATAAATATATTCTGCTACAATGCAGTTTGCCAATATCATAAATTGTTCTATTAGGTTGTGCGCTTGGTTTTTTTCGGCACTTTTTACGGTGATTTTGCCCCTTTCATCTACTAAAATTTGGCTTTCGTTAACGTCTAAATCAATACTGCCGTTAACTTCGCGCTTGGTAGTTAAAATGGTGGCTAATTCGTTCATTAAAAGAATTTTTTCGTAAATATTTTTTCTTCTTTTAATAACTTTTTCATCTCCGTCTAAAACGGCTTGAACTTCCGTGTAGGTTAGCCTTGCTTTGCTTTTTATAACAGACGGGGTAATTTCTCTATCTATCACCTTGCCGTTTTCGTTTAGTTTAATTAAAACGGAAAGGGTTAACCTTTCTACCCCTTCTTTTAACGAGCATAAATCGTTACAAAGTTTTTCTGGTAGCATTGGTATAACGCTTTCTGGAAAATAGGTACTAGTTCCCCTATAAAACGCTTCTTTATCTATAGGGCTATCTTTTTTAACGTAGTGGCTAACGTCTGCAATATGAACGCCTAAATAATAGCACCCGTCTTTCTTTTCGATAGAAACTGCGTCGTCAAAGTCTTTTGCGTCTTCGCCGTCAATAGTAAAAATTACTTCGTTAATTAAATCCCTTCTATTTATTATATCATCTTTAGTAATATGTTTCAACTGTAAATTAGCATAATCTAATACCGATTTAGGAAAATTTTCGGGTAAATTGTAACTATAAATTATAGATTTTAATTCTGCTTGTTTTTCAAATTGCCTACCAAGTACCTTAACTACCATACCTTCTGGGTTTTGCTTTTTTGGGTATGATAAAATTTTGGCAACGACCTTGTCGCCAGATTTTGCCCTTACCCCTTTACAAAAAGGTATAAAAACGTTTACAGAAAATTTATCTTCATCAGGGATAACTATGCCACCGTTTCTCTTAGTAAAATACGTTCCACAAACCTTATCTTTACCCCTTTTAAGAATTTTTAAAACCCTTGCAAGAGTACGTTTACCTTCGCCTTCGTTAAACGTTTCGCAAAGCACCGTATCTTCGTGCAAAGCCCCTTTTAATTCGTGATGTGGAATAAAATAGTCTTCTTTTTCACCTTCTACTATTAAAAAGGCAAAGCCCCTTTGATTTCCTTGTATTTTTCCTTCTTTAATTACTCTTTTACCCATAATAAATAAAAGGCGATTTTCTTAACCAAAGAAAACCGCCAAACAATTAATTTTTTATTTTAAGCAAGAGATGCAAGGTGCGCTACTATTGCGAACGCTATACATAAAACTGCAAATACAATACTACTAATTACAGTTAACTTTCTCATTTTATGTTCGAAAGTTTTGCCCTTGTTTTTGCTTAAAAAAGTTTCTGTTTGCCCACCTAAAGCACTTATGCCAGATGAGTTTCCTGGTTGAAATATTACTACTAAAATAATGAATATAGCACAAATTGCCATAACTATTAATAATGGAATTTTAATATAATCGTGCCAAATTGTCCAGCCCGATGCCATTAACATACTTAACATATCTATAATTATCTCCTTAAAAGTAATTTATAACCCTAAAATTATAAATTTCTAACTAATTCTACAATATAATAGCATACAAAAGTGTATTTTGCAACTATTTTTTTATTGTTTTATTTTTTAATTAAAGATTTACCCGTCATTTCTTTAGGTTGTTCTATGCCCATCATATCTAAAAGAGTAGGCGCAACGTCGCAAAGTTTGCCGTCTTCGTATAATTCCATACCCTTAAACTTTTCGCCTATAACGATAAACGGAACTTTATTAGTTGTATGTGCTGTAAATGGAGAGCCGTCTTCTTCTAGCATTTTATCTGCATTGCCGTGGTCTGCAGTTACAATTGCATTGCCACATAAAGATAAAATTTTATCTACTACTTGTTTAACGCAATTATCTACGGTATTTACGGCTTCTACTGCCGCTTCAAACACACCAGTATGACCTACCATATCGCAGTTAGCGAAGTTTAATATCATAACGTCGTATTTGCCGGTATCTAATTCTTTAATTGCCCTTTCGGCTACTTCTGGAGCGCTCATTTCAGGTTTTAAGTCGTAAGTTGCTACCTTTGGTGATGGGATAACTATTCTCGTTTCGCCTTCAACTTCTTTTTCTAATTTAGCGTTAAAGAAGAAAGTTACGTGCGCATATTTTTCAGTTTCGGCAATGTGTAATTGGTCTAACCCTAACTTAGATAGATATTGTGGCAAGGTGTTGGTAATTTCTTCTGGTGGGAAAGCAACGTTAACCCCAGTAAAACTACTATCGTAAACGGCAAAGCCTGTGTAAACTGGACTTAAGAAACCCGTTTTTCTTTCAAAGAAGTTAAATTCTTGTTGAGAAATTGCCCTTGTAATTTGCCTTGCTCTATCTGGACGGAAGTTAAAGAAAATAACAGAATCGCCCTTTTCAATTAAGCCAACTGGTTTACCATTTTCGTAAACGTTGGTTGGTAGCATAAACTCGTCTGTAACGCCGTTAGCATAACTATTTTCTACGGCTTTTACACCACTTTCTGCCTTTTCGCCAACGCCAAGGGTTAACATATCGTAGGCTTTTTCTACTCTGTCCCAGTTGTTATCTCTGTCCATAACGTAGTATCTACCACAAACAGATGCTATTTTACCATAGCCAATTCTATCTATTTCTGCTTGTAATTCTTTAACGAAGTCTATGCCAGAAGTTGGGGCTGTATCTCTGCCGTCCATAAAACAATGAACGAAGGTATTTTTAACACCTTGTTCTTTTGCTAATTTTAATAGCGCAAACAAGTGTGAAATGGTAGAGTGTACGCCACCAGTAGATAATAACCCGTAAAGGTGTAGGTTTTTGTTGTTTTCAACGGCATTTTTAGTTGCTTTTAATAATGCTTCGTTGGTGAAAAAAACTCCGTCCATAATGGCTTTGGTAATTTTAGTTAAGTCTTGGTAAACTATTCTACCAGCGCCAATGTTTAAGTGCCCTACTTCTGAATTGCCCATTTGACCTTCTGGTAAACCAACGTCCATACCACTTGCGCCAATTAGAGTGTTAGGGTATTCTTCTTTATATTTATTTATATTTGGGCTACCTGCTTTAACGATTGCGCTAACGCACCTTGTGCATTTTTGGTTGTTTACACCGTAGCCGTCCATAATGATTATACAATTTGGTTTTTTCATATATTTTCCTTAAAAAATTTATTTCTTTATAAAAGACGCAAATTAAATTTTGCGCCTTTTGATAGTTTATTCAATTAGTTGTTTTTATAGTTAACAATACCAGCAAAATCGGTTGCCTTTAGGGCTGCACCACCAATTAAACCACCATCTATATTTCTCATAGCCATTAGTTCTTTTGCGTTGGTAGGTTTCATACTGCCACCGTATTGAATACGTAGTGCTTTAGCAACTTCACTACCCCAAATTTTCTTAACTAAACTTCTAATGTAGCCAATGGTTTTATTAGCGTCTTCTGCAGTTGCAGTTTTGCCAGTACCAATAGCCCAAACTGGTTCGTAAGCAATAACTATATTTGCAAAATCTTCTGCAGTAAAATCTTTAAAACCTTCTACAACTTGTTTCTTTAATACTTTTTTAGTTTTGTTCTTTTCTCTTTCAGTTAGAGTTTCGCCAACGCAAATAATTGGTTTTAAGCCTTTCTTTAACGCTTGTTTAGCACGCGCGTTAACACTTTGGTCTGTTTCGCCAAAATATTGTCTTCTTTCGCTATGGCCAATAATAACGTATTCAACGCCAATTTCTAAAAGCATATCTGCAGAAATTTCGCCAGTGAAAGCGCCGTTATCTGCCCAAGCAACGTTTTCTGCACCTAATTTAATTTTAGAGCCTGCAATTGCTTCTTTAACAGCCCATAAATCTGTGTATGGAACGCAAACCACTACTTCTGGTTTAGATTTTGCTACTAATGGTTTTAATTCGTTAATAAGTTCAACGGCTTCTTTAACCGTTTTGTTCATTTTCCAGTTGCCTGCAATAATAGGTTTTCTCATTTTTAATTCTCCAAGTAAAATTTATTAAATATTTTTAGTTATTTGTCGTTTAAGCATTCAATACCAGGTAGTTTTTTGCCTTCGAATAATTCTAAAGAAGCACCACCACCGGTTGAAATATGCGTCATTTTATCTGCTAAACCAAAGGTTGTAACTGCTGCTGCAGAGTCGCCACCACCAATAATTGTTGTAGCCGTTGTTTCTGCTAATGCTTTTGCTACTGAAATTGTGCCGTTTGCAAAGCAAGGGTTTTCAAATACGCCCATAGGTCCGTTCCAAATAACCGTTTTAGCACTCTTAACAGCATCTGCGTAAAGTTCAATTGTTTTAGGACCGATATCTAAGCCCATTTTGTCTGCAGGGATATTTTCTACAGAGCAAACTTCAGTTTCAACTTCTGCATCTATTGGGTTAGGGAATTCTTTTGCAATAACTGCATCTACAGGAAGATAGAAGTTTTTGCCTAATTCTTTTGCTTTAGCCATCATATCTTTGCAATATTCAATTTGTTCTGTATCTACAAGTGAAGTACCAACTTCGTAACCTTGTGCTTTTAAGAAGGTGTAAGCCATACCACCACCGATAATAAGTGTATCGCATTTTTCTAATAGGTTAGAAATAACTTTTAACTTATCTGCAACCTTAGCACCACCTAAAATTGCCACGAAAGGACGAACTGGGTTTTCTAAAGAATCTGCCATAACAGAAAGTTCTTTTTCAATTAAGAAACCACAAACTGCTTCTTTAACGAAGCCGTATTCTGCAATAGCAGCAGTAGTTGCGTGTGAACGGTGTGCAGTACCAAACGCATCGTTAACGTATACTTCGCAATAAGATGCAAGTTTTTTGCAAAGTGCTTCGTCTCTTTTTTCTTCGCCTTGTTCAAAACGAGTGTTTTCTAATAAAATAACTTCGCCGTCTTTTATGTTAGCAACTAGTTCGTCTGCACAAGGGCCAACAACGTCTTCTGCAAACTTAACTTCTTGGCCAAGTTTTTCTGCTAATTTAATAGCAACAGGTTTTAAGGTGAATTTTTCTTTATCTTTTAATGCTTTTTGTAAAAATTCTTCTTTTGCTTTTGCTTGTTCTTCTATAGGTAATGCTTCTACTGCCTTCTTTTCTTTTTTAGTTAAGCCAAAACCTTTAGTAAAAATGTTGTGTGGCTTACCCATATGTGAACATAAAATAACTTTTGCGCCTTGTTCAATTAAATATTTAATTGTAGGAAGTGCGCCGTTAATACGAGTTTCATCTGTAATTACACCGTTTTTCATTGGTACGTTAAAGTCTACCCTAACAAGACATTTCTTGCCAGCAACGTTTACGTCTTTAATAGATTTTTTGTTCATAATAAATTCTCCTATGGGCATTGACCTTGTTTTTTTAAGCCTAAACTACCCTATTTTAATATTTTCTTATTTATTATATAAATAAATCCACCGATTGTCAATTAAAAACGGTGGATTAAATTTAATTTTAACGTTTAGTTGTGGCTATAATGCCTAATGCTAAACGCAACGTTTGTAATATGGTCTGCAATTCTTTCTAAATGAGAAATAGTTTGCAAATAAACAGAACCTATTTCTGCCGTACATAAACCTTCTTTTAACCTTTCTATATGCTTGTTTTCTAGCTCTTTAGAAACGTTATCTATTTCGTCTTCGTACTTATCTACGTCGGCAAGTTTTTCTAAACTTCTGCTTTCAAATGCTAAAATTGAACTTTCGTACAGGCTATTGAAAGTATTTACTAGTTCTTTTAATTCTTGTTTTGCTTCTTCAGAAAGTGCTAATTCTTCTTTACGCAATTTATGTGCGTATTCCATAATGTTTTCAGCATAGTCGCCAATACGTTCTATATCTGAAACAACGTGGTAATAAGAGCCAACCTTCTTATCGTCTTCTTCGCTTAATTCTTTACCTAAAAGTTTTGTTAGGTAAGCAGAAATTTCTTTATTGAAATGGTTAATAAGTTCTTCATTAGCACGCAATTTTTCGGTGTTATCTACTTCACTAGTTAACATTTCAACTGCTAAACTAACGTTTTCTTTAGCAAATTCACTCATACGAATAATTTCGTTTTTAGTGTTACCAACTGCAACTGGTGGAGTGCTTAATAACCTTTCGTCTATAAACGCGAACTTGAACTTTTCATCATCTTCGGCTTTCTTTTCTGGAATAATTAAACAAGCAAGTTTAACAACGGCTGGGCTAAACGGCAACAATATTGCAGTAGTTATAACGTTAAATAACGTGTGGAATATTGCTATTTGTTGACCAACGTCGGTTGAAATTGAAGCAAATAAATTACGTACTTGCGTTTTCCATATCCATAACGGAGCAATAAATAATAAACAACCAAAGGTGTTAAACAATAAGTGAACGATTGCCGTTCTTTTTGCGTTAACGTGTGTGCCAGCAGAACTCATTATAGAAGTTAAACAAGTACCTATGTTAGAGCCTAATGCTAAGAATAACGCGTTTTCAAAACTTAAAACTTCAATACCTGCTAAAACAACCATTAAAGAAGTTATGGTTGAAGAACTATGTACTAAAGCCGTTAAAACAATACCAATTAAAATTAATAATAGTGGGAAGTGGTCGCCTTGGAATATTGCTTGTACCCAAACGTGTGGTTGAGTTTTATCTCCCCCAACAAACATTATTGCTTGTGCATAAGCAGAAATAAATTCTAACCCAACGAAAATTAAGCCTAAACCTGCTAAAATATTGCCAATGTTTTCAACTTTTTCGTTCTTTATTAGCATAGACATTAAAATACCAATACAACCAATCATCGCGGCGATTGCACCAACCTCTATTTCGCCAATACTAGAAAGTGAAACGATATGCGCAGTAACCGTTGTACCAATGTTTGCACCCATAATAACGTTGGTGGCTTGTACCAAAGTCATTAACCCAATGTTAACAAACCCAACCAGCATTACCGTGGTTGCCGTTGAACTTTGAATTATACTAGTAACTGCTAAGCCTACGCCTACGCCTGCAAACCTGTTGGTAGTAACTTTACCAAGAAGTTTTTTCATACCCTTACCGGCTACTTGTTCTAATGCGTTGCCCATAACTTTCATACCAATCATCATAGCGGCAACACCACCGAACATAAAGAAAATGTTCCAAATCATATGCAAATATTTCTCCTAATGTAATAATCTAGTTAAATATTAAATTGTACAATTTAATTTTACAAAATTTTTTTTAACTTTGTCAAACGATTTAACGGCAAAAAATAAAAACACCATCAACGGTGTTTTAATATTTTTACTTATTAGGTATTTCCCCTTCAGTTTTAAAATTAGGGAAATTTAATTGTCTTAAGGCTTCGTAAACGCCTACGCATACGGAGTTAGAAAGGTTTAATGACCTTGTTTCGCCCACCATAGGAATACGAACGCACTCAGAATAATGTTTTTCTAATAAACTTTCTGGTAGACCTTTTGTTTCTTTACCAAAAACCAAAAAGTCGCCGTCATTATATTTAGCATCGCTATGTATAACCTTTGCTTTGGTAGAATAAAAATAAAAGTTTTTGCCGTTATAGAACTTTTCTATAACTTCTTCAATACTATCGTAATAATGAATTTCTACTAAATTCCAATAGTCTAAACCTGCCCTTTTTAAGTATTTGTCGCTTACTTCAAACCCTAAAGGGCGAACCATATGTAATATGCTACCAGTTACTGCGCAAGTTCTTGCAATATTGCCTGCGTTTTGTGGTATTTCTGGTTCAACTAAAACTATATTTATTGCCATAATTTTTCTCCTAGTAAACTAATTAATATCCCGAACTAAAATCTCTATAAAGCCCACGTCTTCTACTGCTAATGAGCCTATAATCTTTTTCTATTTTAATAGTTGCATCTACAATTTCTTGCCCACTTGCAACTTTAATTTCGCCTTTTATATCTGCTATGCAAGAATATTTTTCGGCAACCAAACACATTGCAATTCCGTTAGAAAACGCCCCTGCACGAAGCATAACTTGTGGCATTTGCCCGTCTAACTTTTTATACAAGCAAACTATAACGTCTGCATCGCAAAGGGCTAAAACTCTTGGAACTTCTGGAAAAAATAAATCTTCGCCAATAATTAAACCAATTTTGCCAGCGCTAGTGTCGTATACCCTAAAGTTGCCACCCGAAACAAACTCGCTTTCGTCTAAACAATGCGCCATATCGGAAACGCCTAAAATTTTGCCTTTATCTGCTATTACGGCAGAGTGGCGAAATACTCCGTAAGTGTCGGTATCGCACCCACAAATTACTACTGAAGATATTTCTTTAGAAAGCCTTGCTATGTCTTGAAAATATTCCGTTTCGCCAGCAAGTTCTTTTTTATAACTAACAAGCCCCAACCCGTTAAAGCCAAAAACTACTACTTCTTTATTAGAAATTAAAGGCATTTTATCTTGCCAAACTTCGTTTAACGTGCCTTCCGTAACAAAAGAAAAACGCATATTGCCCCCTAAAACTAATATCTATATATAATATTTAACTTTTAGGGTTTTTGTTAAAGTTATAAAACTTTGTTTAGTAATTCTTTTAATACGTTTATATTTTCTGCAGTAGTTAGTTGTTTTTTAACTTCTTTTATATTTCTTTCGCCCTTAAAATAATAAGGAATAAACTTTCTAAATTCTGCGTTTGCCCTTGTTTTGCCAAAAACTTCTTCCATAATTTGAAGTTGAGAAAAAATAAACTCTTTTTTTGTTAGTGGCGGGTTAATATTAAGTAATTCACACACTAAAAACAAATTATCTATTCCACCACGGGCAAGCATAATTCCATCTGCACCAGTATTAGTAAACATTTTAAAAGCATCTTCTTTAGTGAATATACCACCATTTGCTATAACGGGAATATTAACCGCCTTTTTTGCTTTATAAATACTATTATAGTCTGGCTCGCCAGAATAATACGCATCTTTTACCCTTGCGTGTATGGTTATTAGTTTTGCTCCTGCGTTTTCTGCCATTAAAGCAAAATCGGTGGCAACGTCGTCGCCCTCTTTAATGCCTTTTCTAATTTTTATGGTTATGGTTTTGCCACTTTTAACGCACTCTCGAATAATTTGTTCTGCCCTATTTATATCGGTAAGTAATGCACTACCTTCGCCGTTTTTATACACCTTAGGAACGGGGCAACCCATATTGATATCTACAATATCAAAGTCTTTTAATTCTTCACTTTCGCAAGCCTTTCTTAAAAAATAAGGGTCGCTACCAAATAGTTGAACTGCCGTATTTTTTATTCCGTCACCTGCCAAAAGCAATTCTTTAGTGCCGTTGTTTTTATAAACCAAACCTTTTGCACTAACCAATTCTGTAAAGCAAAGCCCGTAGCCTAACTTTAGGGCTAAACTACGAAAGGCATAGTTAGTGTACCCTGCTATTGGGGCTAAAAAAATATTATTCTTTATTTTGTTGTTGCCTAACTTTAATTCCTTTACCATTTTGGTTTGCCTTTACAAAAAATATCATAAATAAGTTTACCAAACAAATTATAAAATAGCAAGCAATTAAACTATAAGCGCCACCATAAATATTTATATTGGGGTTTTTTAATAGTATTATTTCTAAAATCGTTTTAATTAAAATTGCAACGCCCATTGAAATTATTGGTCTAAATACTTTATTTAATGCAATTAAAATGGCGTTTTGGGTTTGCATAACCGAAATAAACACAACGTTTACACACATAATTCTTAATAGGTTTACTGCAACTAAATATTCTTCTTTATTAAACCTTTTATATAATATTGAAATTACCTTATCTGCAGTAAAAAATAGTAAAACAGCACTTAAAACGCTAACTAAAAGAGTTAAAAGCAAGGCTTTTACGCCTAATTTCTTTTTGTTTTTTATGTTTTCTTGCTTTGAAATAGTTGGTATTGCCGTGCTTGAAATTCCATAGCATATTGCAACGGGTAAATTTATTATAGAAGATACTGCGCCACTAAAAATTCCAAAAAGCGAAGTGGCGTTTTTCGTGTAGTTTTTTAGCAAGTTTATAATAATAAAACTATCTGCCGTTTGCGAAAGTGGTATTAAAATGCCTATTAAAGTTATTGGTATAAATAATTTTATAACCTTTTTTACGTTAAAGTTTGTTTTGTTATAATTGAAGTTTGGCAAAGTATTTTTTTTATGCCTTATAAAAATTAAATAAAGCATAAGTAATGCAACGTATTCTGAAATTGTTACTGCAAGCGTTGCCCCACCAGATGCAAGTTTTACGTTTGGCATAAAAATATAGGCTAAAAATAACCCAAAAAATAACTTTATAAGTTGTTCTACTACTTGCGAAGTAGAAGTTGGCAACATATTAGTTTGCCCTTGAAAATAACCCCTAAAACAAGAAATTAACGAAACTGCAAAAATACTTGGGGCTAAAAATATATAAGATAGGGTTGCCTTTTCGTTACCTTGCAAAATTGCAAGGGGTTTGGCAAAAATTACCATAAATAAAGAAAAAATTGCCCCTATTATAGAAAACAATTTTGCACTGCCGTAAAAATAGGTTAGCGCGTTTTCTTCTTTGTTTTCTTTATTAGAAGCAATTATTTTTGATAAAGCAGAAGGTAGCGCACAGCCAGAAAAATCTAATAACACACAATATAGTGGAAAAACCATTTGGTAAAGCCCTAAACCCTCGCTACCCAAAACATTAGTTAGTGGCACACGGTATATTGCGCCAATTATTTTTGCAATTAAACTACCTGCACCTAAAATTATTGCGCCTTTTAATATTCCCGTTTGCTTTTTCATATGTAACGGCTAAAAGGTTATTCAAACTGCCTTGCCAAAACGCTTGCACCAAGCCTTACTAACTTAACGTCTAACGAATTAAACCTTTTTGCCCTTTCTTTATTAAATATTACAATGCTTCCAAAGCAGTCTCCATTACAAATTATTGGTACTACTATTTGGTTTTCAATATCTGTTTCGTCGTCTAAACAAACGGGAATTATAGTGCCACCTTCTTCTTTGCAAATAACAAGGCTTTTTCTTTCTTTTAGCGCCTTTTCTAACTTTACGCTAATATGTTTTTTAACTAAATCTTTTTTGCCACCTGCAACGCATAAAACGGTGTTTGTATCGGTAATATAACAAGGGGTTTCTAAAAGTTCGTACATACTATCGCAAACACTTTTTGCCAAAACTTCTATGCTTTGTATTGGCGAATATTTTGTAAAAATTAGTTGCTCTTTATCGGTATAAATTTCTAAAGGGTCCCCTTCTTTAATTCGTAGAGTTTTTCTAATTTCTTTTGGAATTACCACCCTGCCTAACTCGTCTATTCTTCTAACAATGCCGGTATCTCGCATAATAAAATAACCTCCGTAACTTAAAATAAGTATGCGAAGGTTAAAATTTTTTATTCGTAAATTAAATTTGTTAAGTAATTTTATTGCCAAGCAAGTGGCACTTCTCTATTTTGCTTAAACCAATCGGTATCTTTTAGCACGGAAGATAACCCGTCGCAATCTACTAAAACTTCTTGTTCGGTTGAAGATGACGTTACAACTATATTGCCGTTTAATTTTGTGTATTCGCCAACGTTTTCATATTTATCTTTTTCTTCGTTATATTCAACTTCTATTGTGCTAGTAACGTAAACCTTTTCTGTATATAGGGCAATATTATTAATAACGTTTTGCGTTGGAAAAGTGTTTTCTAAATTTTGCGTGTATTCTACACTACCTGCAACACAAGTAACCGTTACTATTTTTGGTTGTATTACAGAAAGCAACTTAGTTGTGTTAGAAGTATTAGAGCCGTGATGCCCTGCCTTAAACAATTCTACTTGTGGTAAATTGTTTCTAGTTAATAAACTTTCTTCGCCGTCTTCTTCTAAATCGCCCGTAAATAAAAAGTTTCTAGTTCCGTGCGTTAACAAAAAGCACACGGAATAATTATTTTCTTCGCTAGATTTATTTTCGTAAAACTTTTGGTATAAAAAGGTTAGCCTAATGCTTTCCGTTAACATTATTTCTCTTTTTGCACCATTAAGGTTATTATAGCACTCTAAAACGGTATAGTGGGTTGCGCCTTGTGCTACTTCTGCATCTCTTTTAGCAACGTAGTTATTATAAGTATCACTATCTTTATCGCTTCTAGCAAAGTCTATAATAGTTTCGCATTCATATAGGTCAAAAATGCCGTTTTTACAACCAAAACCTGCAATATGGTCTTGGTCGGCGTGGGTGGCTATAACGTATTCTAACTTATTGTCTAAAACAACTCTATCTAAATAACTTTTAATAGTTGGTACACTTTCGTTTGTACTACCTGCGTCTACTAAAATATCGTTATCGCCTGCTTTAATATAAATGCAGTCGCCAGCGTATTTGTTACCAAGTTCTAAAAAGTGAATAGAAAGTTCACCTTTTAACTCTAAAGGTGGAAGTTTATTAAAGTAAGTGGTATATAAATAATACCCTGCGCCTATTAGAAAAACTATTATAGAAAGCACTATAGATATGCCTTTTGTTGCTTTACTTTTTCTTGCCATAACTCCCCCTTTTATTTTTTTGTTTTTTATACTTTATAATAAGCCTTTAACTAAATCTTCTTCTGCCAAAGAAGAAAGGTATTTAATAGGCACGTCAAACACCGTTACAACACCCGTTTTGCCTTCTTTAGAAAGTTTTGCTACTGCCCTAGCATATGCCGTTAAAACAGAACCTGTGAATTCTGGGTTAGAATCTAATTTAATAGAAAGTTCTAATAAATGTTTGTTTTCTGTTGTAGTTTCGCCAGAGCGCATTACGAAGCCACCGTGCGCTAATTTAGAGTGGTTTTTTAATAGTTCTTCTTCGGTAATAAAATGAACTACAGTGTCGTAATCGCTAAAATAGTTTGGCATATTTTTAATTTCTGCTTCTATTCTTTCTTTATCTGCCCCGTCTTTAGCCACAACAAAACACTCTCTTAAATGTTTTTGCCTTGCAGTTAAAGGCTTATTTTCGCCGTTACGAACGGAATTTATTGCTTCTTCTTTAGGTATAGTATATTGAATTGCGTTTTTTACACCATCTATTCTTCTAATAGCATCGCTATGACCTTGCGAAACGCCTTTGCCCCAAAACGTATAGTCGTTACCACTAGGAAGTAATGCCCCAAACAACATTCTTGCAATAGAGAATAAACCTGGGTCCCAACCAATGCTTATGGCAGATAAATGCCCGTATTTATTAGCAATTTCTTCTAATTCTTTTTTATATTCTGGAATTTTTGCGTGAGTATCGAAAGAGTCTACCGTGTTAAAATCTTTTAAGTATTCTTTAGTTGTGGTAGGTAAATCTGTTGCGCTACCACCACATAAAATTAACACGTCTATTTTTTCTTTAAAATTTTGTAAATCTTCCGTTTTATAAACAGGTACGTTTATTATAGGTTTTATTGCAGAAGGTTCTCTCCTTGTAAAAATGCCAACACAATTTAAGTCTTGTGCTTTTTCTACGGCAAGGCAAACTCCCTTACCTAAATTTCCATAACCTACTATGCCAACGTTTATCATATAACTCTCCAAAACTTTTAGTTTTTTTTATTTTATTTTACTACATTTATTCGTTTAAGAAAAGTATTTTTTAATAATTTTATAGAGTTTTTACGACATTTTTTTATAAAACAAGACAAAACATTTTTAGTTAAACAATTTATAATATCCGAAAAGAGGTGCTAAATGAAAAAACACAACAATAGCATAGATTATTTAACCGTTATTAAATACCTATTTATATTTATTTTATTTACCATTTTTAACAAAATAGAACAACAAGTTTTTCCTTATTCCACAGCCCTTTTAGGCGTTAGTTTTGCCTTTAACTATAACCTTATTTTAACACCTATTTTATATTTACTCTCGTTAGTTTTGTTAGGTGCTAACGGGCTTTTGGCTGGTGGTGGAATAAGCCTTGCTTTTTTACTTATAATAACCCTTATTTACAAAAGTTGCAAAAGCAAAATTAAATTAGAAATTTGCATTTTTACAATGATTTCTATGCTAGGCTACCTTTTTATTGGCGACACGGTGGTTGAAACAGATTTAACGAAAAGAATTTTTGTAATTTTGGTTTGTGGCTTATTTTCTATGTTTTTGTATATAACTGCCGAAACTATAACAAAAAAAGGGTTAAAATATAAACTATGTTATGAAGAATACGCTTCTTTAACCGTTACGATAACACTTTTAGGCTTAGGTATTTGCAACCTGATTTCACCATATTTGTGGCGCACAATTTCAGTTTTGGTAATTTTGTTTACAAGTTTTTTATATAGGCGTGGAATTAGCACTATAATTTCGGTAGTATTATCTTTAGCGCTTGCCATTTATTATAACGACTTAAACTACGTTTCCATTTACCTTGTTTGGAGCGTTTCTATAGATGCTTTTATAAGTATTTCAAGGTATTTATCTGCAATAGCAGTAGTGGTTAGCGACTATATTTTGCAAGTGGTTTTTTCTATTTACGGCTATTACACCCTTTCGCATTTTATATTTTTGTTGGTTGGCTCAATTATTTTTGCCGTGCTACCTTATAAACCTTTAATTTCGTTAAAAGAAAGGCTTTACTCTTTTAGAGAAAAGCAGTTGGTTAGAAGAACTATAAACAGAAACAGAACTATGCTTTCTAATAGATTATTTGAACTTTCTTTCGTGTTTAACGAAATGGCTAACGCATTTACTACTTTTAGCAAAAAAGCCCCAGATGAAAAGGCTGTTGGCAAAGGTATTGCAAAAAATACTACTTGTGCAGTATGCTTAAATTGCGCTAACTATAATAAGTGCAAAAAGGTTAGCGAAATTTACACTTTAGAAATGGAAAAACTTGTGTTTATTGGGCTTGCTAAAGGCAAACTTTCGCTAATAGATTTACCTAAAAACATTGCAGAAAACTGCGTTCACCCTAACGATTTATTATACGCGCTTAACAAAAACTTAAAAGATTACCGAACTTATTTATTAGAAATGGAAAACTTAAACACGGGTAGGCAACTAATAGGCTCTCAAACGGAAGGAGTTGCAAGTATGCTTAAAAGCCTTGCGTTAGATACGGGAAGTTTATTAAAATATCAAACCCGATTAGAACGAACGCTTGGCGATGAACTTTTTAAGCATGGGTTTTTTGTTAGCGAACTTATGATTTACGGCAAAGAAAATACAGAAACGGTTAGTTTAATATTAAATATGAACAACTTTTCTATTACCGGTTTGCAAACGATAATAAGTAAGGTCGTAGGTAAAAATATGCTACTTTGCGACAAAAACGATATTAGCCGAGATAAATGCTTTCTTTCCTTTAGAAAGTGTGCCGATTACGACGCAGTTTTTGGTATAGCAAAATGCACTAAAGATAACTCTTTAAGTAGTGGCGATACTTATTCGGTTACTAGACTAGATGGAGATAAGTTTTTAGTAGCCCTATCAGACGGTATGGGTAGTGGCAAAAATGCAGAAACAATTTCTACTACTTCTTTAACTTTAATAGAAAGTTTTTATAAGGCGGGAATTGAAAGCAATATTATATTAAACACGGTTAATAAACTTCTTGCTATTAACACGGAAGATAGTTTTTCGGCAATGGATATTTCCGTTATAGATTTAAAAAATTTACGGGCAGATTTTATTAAATACGGCTCTCCTTACGGCTTTATTATAGGCGAAGAAGGTATTAAAATTGTAGAAGGTAATTCTTTGCCACTTGGCATACTTAACGAACTTAAACCTGCTATTTGCACCGACTATTTAAATGACGGCGATATGCTTTTGTTTTTAAGCGACGGAGTTTCAGACGCATTTAAATCTTCTAGTGAAATAATAGACTTTTTACGTTCCGTTCCAGCCCTTAACCCACAAACTTTGGCAGATGCCGTTATGCAAAAGGCACTTTCTATAACTAACGGCAAAAAACAAGACGATATGACTGCACTTGCCGTTAGAGTTTACAAAAAAAATTACGCCGTGTAAAATTACACGGCGTAAACTTTTAATTAGTATTTTATTTGGTTATATTTTGAAGGCCTTTTCCGGCATGCGCCTTTTATTTTCGTTCTTTAAGGTTTTACCCTTGTTAGTTCTGCTTTCTATGGTTAAATCTTCTGTGTTTATAAAGAAAGTTACACCTAAATTATCGGTAACGGCAATATCGTATGGCTCTGTTACGTGGTTAGCGTATACAACCTTTCCGTCGCCACCTAATTCGGCAATTTTAATACCTTTTCTGTACCTTGCCATAGGTTCTATTTCGGCAACTATAACTCTTTTATAAAAACCTGTATCTGCAATAATTACGAATTCACCTTCATCTTCTACTTGAGCAACGTATTTAATGCTATCACCTTTATTTAAGTTAATACCTTTAACGCCACCTGCTACCCTAAATTGTGTTGGAATATCTGTTTTTTCTGCGTTTAAGCACAAACCTTTTTCGGTAATAAAGGCAATGGTTGTGCCTTCTTTATCTTCTTCCATTTTAATTAAAACGTCGCCGTCTTTTAGTTTAATTGCTTGATAATATGGTTTTTGCAAGGTGTATTCAGACCAATCGGTTTTCTTAATTAACCCGTCTTTAGTAAAGAATACCAAATTGCCTTTTGGCATATTCTTTTCATCTACGGCAAAGAAAGCAACTGGTTTTTCGTTTCTTGCAACTTCTTTAGTAACTTCGCTAAACTTTAAGCCCTTTTCTCTAAACTTGCTTTCTGCAACGATTTCTAAATCTATTTTTACGCAGTTTCCAAGGTTGGTAAAGGCATATAAAGTTTGGTCACTTTTAGCCTTTGTGGTTATGGTGAAGAAATCTACCCCGCCGGTATAATCTTTAATTTTCTTAATGCCTGCGTTATAGTTCTTTTCCGTCATTTTCTTAAAGAAGCCGTTTTCGGTATAGCCAATAACAAGGTCGTCTACTTGTTTTAGTTCTTGCTCTACTTCTTTTACGTCTATTTCTTTTTCGCCAATAATTACAGAAGTTTTTCTATCGTCGCCATACTTTTTCTTAATTTCCCTTAATTCTTGCTTAATAACTTCCATTTGGCGTGCTTTAGAAGAAATTATTGCTTGCAATTCTGCTATTTTTTTCTTTAATTCTTTTAATTCGTCTTCTAGTTTAGTTATTTCTAACTTGGTTAAACGGGCAAGCCTTAAATCTAAAATAGCAGTTGCTTGCGCTTCGGTTAAATCGAAACGTTTTCTTAATTTTTGCCTTGCGTCTATGGTGTTTTCTGCGCTCTTTATAATTTTAATAACTTCGTCTATATTTTTAACGGCAATTATTAAACCTTCTAAAATATGCGCCCTTTCTTTAGCCCTTTCTAACTCGAATTTGCTTCTTCTTAAAACTACTTCTCTTTGATAGTTTACGTAGTAAGAAATAATATCTAAAAGCCCTAATTGGCAAGGTTTTCCGTTAGCAATAGCAACCGTGTTTATGCCGTAAGAAACTTCTAAATCGGTATTTTTATAAAGGTATTGCAATATTTTTTTAGCATCAGTTTCCCTTCTTAATTTAATAACGGCACGCATACCGTTTCTGTCAGATTCATCTACTACGTCGCTAATGCCACCCAAAATATCTTTTCTTTCGTCTGAAAGGTCTGAAATCTTTTTTAATAGGGTAGATTTATTAACTTGGTAAGGTATTTCAGAAATAATTAAATTTTGCCTTTCGCCAACGTTTTCTATCGTTACCCTTGCGCGAATTTTAATTTTACCACGCCCAGTTTTATATGCTTCAACAAGGTCTTCACCAGCAATTATATAACCACCGGTAGGAAAATCTGGCGCAGGAATATATTGCATAATATCTTTTAACGAAATTTTAGGGTTATCTATATAAGCAATAGTTCCGTTAATAACTTCGGTTAAGTTATGTGGTGGAATATTGGTTGCTAGCCCTACTGCAATACCCGTTGCGCCGTTTACTAATAGGTTTGGGTATCTGCCAGGTAGCATATCTGGTTCTTCGGTGGTATCATCGAAATTTAGGCTAAAATCTACGGTGTTTTTATCTATATCGCGCAAAAGTTCTAATGCAAGCGCTTCTAATTTGGCTTCGGTGTACCTATAAGCAGCAGCGCCGTCGCCGTCTACAGTACCAAAGTTGCCTTGCCCGTTAACTAACGGAGCACGCATATTAAAGTTTTGTGCCATATGAACTAACGCGCCGTAAACTGAACTATCGCCGTGTGGGTGGAATTTACCTAAACATTCACCAACTATTTTAGCGCACTTTTTATGTGGCTTATCTGGAGTTAAGCCCATTTCGTACATAGCGTATAAAATACGGCGTTGAACGGGCTTTAACCCGTCTTCTACCCTTGGCAACGCTCTTTCTAAAATAACGTCTTCTGCATAAGGGACCATTGAATTTTTTAACACTTCGTCTAAAGAAGTTAAAATTACGCCTTTTTGTTCACTCATAATTTTCTACCCCCCCTTATGCCTTTTTAATTTTTTTGAAAGTATCTTCTTTATTGAAGTTTGCATTTTCAAAAATATATTGTTTTCTTGCAGAAACTTCTTCACCCATTAGCACGGTAATTAACCTATCTGCTTCGGCTGCTTCTTCTATGGTAACCCTCATTAACGTACGATTTTCTGGGTCCATAGTAGTTTCCCAAAGTTGGTCTGCGTTCATTTCGCCAAGACCTTTATATCTTTTAATTTCGTAACCACACCCAACTTTTTCTATTTTCTTTTCTAACTCTTTATCGTTATAAGCGTATTCTTTAACTTTGCCCTTAGAAACGGAATAAAGTGGTGGCATACCAATGTAAACGTGCCCTTCGTTTATTAATTCTTTCATATATCTAAAGAAGAAAGTTAGTAATAACGACCTTATGTGGTAGCCGTCTACGTCGGCATCGGAAAGAATTATAACCTTGTGATATTTAAGGCTATCTAAGTTAAAATCGCTACCGATACCCGTACCTAAAGCACTAATTATAGAACGAATTTCTTCGTTTTGTAAAACTTGTTCTAATTTCTTTTTTTCTACGTTTAATATTTTACCACGAATTGGCAAAATCGCTTGGAATTGCCTAACTCTTGCTTGTTTTGCATTGCCACCTGCAGAATCACCTTCAACAATAAATAATTCGTTTAATTCTGCCTTTCTACCAGAACAAGACGCTAATTTTCCAACTAAATTTTGCGAGTCTATACTCTTAGAAGCCCTTGCAATTTCTTTTGCCTTTTTAGCGGCAAGCCTTACCTTTGCGGCAGACATTGCTTTTGCAATAATAGTTTCAAAGGTTTTAACCTTTTTCTTATCTTTCATTAAAAGAGATAAGCCGTTTACCGTAATGCCTTCAACGGCAGGTTTTGCTTCTGGATTGCCTAATTTGGTTTTGGTTTGCCCTTCAAATTGAACGTTTTGCATTTTAACGGAAATTATTGCAGTTAAACCTTCTTTAAAATCTTCGCCAAGCAAGTTTTCGTCTTTTTCTTTTAATATATTTTTATCTCTTGCAAAGTCGTTTAATATTCTGGTTAAGCCAGAACGGAAGCCCGTTTCGTGCATGCCACCTTCGTGGGTCGGTATGTTGTTAACGAAAGAATAAACGGAATCTACGTAAGCATCGGTATGTTGTATGGCTAGTTCTACGAAAATATTATCTTTACTTTCTGCAACGTAAAGTGGTTCGGTATATAAAGTGGTTTTGCTTTCGTTTAAGTATTTAACGTAATCTATAATACCACCTTCGTACATAAAGGTTTGGGTGTATTCGGTGCGTTCATCTATAAATTTTATTTCTAAACCTTTATTTAAGAAAGCAAGTTCTCTAATTCTTTTTAATATGGTATTAGCAGAAAATTCTACCGTTTCAAACACCGTTTTATCTGGTAAAAATTGAACTTTAGTACCTTTTTTCTTGGTTTTAACCTTTGTATCTTTAAGTGGAGCAACTGGTACGCCAGACCTAACTTTACCAGTAGTTTCATCTAAAAAACTATGGAAATTCATAGCAAACGTAGTGTTGTTTTTATAAACTTCTACTTTAAGCCATTCTGAAAGTGCGTTGGTTACAGATGCGCCTACCCCGTGTAGACCACCAGAATAACTATAATTATCGCTATCAAACTTACCGCCTGCGTGAAGTTTGGTAAATACTACTTGTACGCCAGAAACACCTGCTTTACTGTGAATATCGGTAGGAATACCACGGCCGTTATCTTCAACGGATGCAGAGCCGTCTTTATGCAAGGTTATTATAATTTTATTAGCAAAGCCATTTGCCGCTTCGTCTATTGCGTTATCTACAATTTCCCAAAGTATGTGGTGAAGCCCTGTAACACTTGTAGAGCCAATATACATACCAGGTCTTGTTCTAACGGCGTCTAACCCCTCTAAAATTTTAATATCTTCTGCTTTATAAGTATTTTTTGCCATACTTTTCTCCCTATGCAACAAGTTAAACTTACATATCTTATATTATACAATATATTGTGGTTTTTTTCAAGTTTTTATACAAAATTTTCCACTTCTTTAACCAAATTATTTTTATAAAAAAACCACGAAAACGCCTAGCGCTTTCGTGGTTTTTATTCATTTTTTATAAGTTTAATTATTTGCTTCGTCTAAAAGTTTACCATATTCTGTAAATACAGCTTCTATAATTTCATCGTCTAATTCAATTTCAAAATTGTCGCTACCATCTCTGTTCTTAGTCACCTTAAATACTAACGCTTCGTCGTCGTCCATACCTTCTAAAAGTTCAACAGGTTGTAATATTGCATAGAAGTTTCCTTTATAAGCAATACCGGCAATTTCAACGAAATCTACTTCTTCGCCGTCTGCAGTAGTTAAAGTAATATAATCTTCGTTAGCGGCTTCTTCATCTAATTTATCAAAGTCTAGCGCGTCGTCTTCATCTTCTGCTGGGTCAACGTAGAAGTCTTCGTCATCAAAGTCGTCTAAATCTTCTTCTTCGGTTTCTTCAACTTCTTCATCTTCGTCGTCCCAACTCATACGAACGTCTAAATCTTCGTCTTCTTCAACTTCTTCTTCAATTTCATCTTCGTCGTCTTCTGGTACGTATAAACCTATTGGTTCATCGTCGTTTCCTTTTTTATTCCAAAACATTTTAATTTCCTCTCAATTAAATTTATTTTAAGTATACTATATAGTTATTCACGGCACTTTTAGCAACGTCGTCTTTTTCATCAAATTGGCAATAAGGGTTAAACGCAACAACGTCTACGTCTTTAGTAACGGCGTTAACTCTTGCAGTTATATTAATTTTATCTACTTCAGTACTGAAAAACCAGAACGGAACGTAAGTTTCTTCAACCCTAAAGTTTTCGTAAGATAAGGTTTTACAAACACAATTTAGTTTGCTAGCCGTCCACTTATTATCTTTAGCAAGAGCAGTTTTTGCTTTATCAACGGCAAATTTCTTTGCGCCGTTAAGAATTTTATCTTTTGCAGTTTGAACTACGTGTTCGTACCTACTTGGCTCAACTCTAAACCTAACGTCGTTTAACGGAGTAGGTTTAACGTGCCTTGGGTCTTCGGTAACGTATTCTACTGCAGATTTAGGCTCAACGTCTTTATATTTAGCAATATTATCGTTAGGGGTATGGCTAGTAATATAAGTGGTGTAATACCCGTGATAGCCAGAATTCAAAGCAAAAAACCTTTCGCCCGAAGTTTCGCTTTTAACGTTTTTATTTTGATAATCAAAGGTATAATTAACACCCGTTAAATTTAACTTAACTTCTAAAATAGGTTGAAACTCTAAAAGGGGTTGATAGCCCTTCATTTCTTTTATAAGTTGTTTAAGAGCCCTTTTACCAAAGGTTTTTTCTAATTCTTTATTAGTATTTAACGCAAGTATACCAATTTTAACTGCTTCTTCTTTGCCAATGCCGGCAAACATACCTTTATATATTTGCGCTCTATTGCTATTTTTTTGCCAATCAATAAAGTTTTCGTAGCCTACAATAACCCCGTTATCAACAAAACCTTTATTTTTAGAAGAAGCACCCGTTAAGGTGCTTCCTTTTTCTTGTTGGTTTTGTTCTTCTGTAGGAGCAAAGGCATTTTTTATAGCATCTTCGCTATTGTTATTTTTACTTTTGTTCCAAAACATAAAAACTATTTCCTATTAAATTATTTTAATTTTAGAATAAATCTTTAATCCATTCTATAATGCCACCAAAGAAATCTTTAACAGCGCCAATTGCTTTAGCAGGTAGGCTGTTAGCTTTCTTATAAGCTTTGTCGCTCTTAGCTTTTGCTTTCATAGCAGTTAAAGTATATTTTTGAGCGTTTGGTGAAGTTACAGTATCGCTTAAGCCAAATTGACCAAATGGGTTATCTACAAAGTAGTTAACGTCGCCAGTAGTTGCGTTTACTCTTAAAGTAAAGGTGTGTTTACCAACCGTTTGAGTAAAGAACCAGAATGGTACGTACATAATGTGCGCGCGTTTATTAGTAATGTTAGCACTGTTTACTGTAGTTGTAATGTGAGCAGTATTCCAGTTGTATTTTCTTGCTAAATCTGATTTATAATCTGATTGAGCTCTGCTCTTAACACCACCTTCAATAGAAGAGAAACCTTTAGAAATTAAATCAGTATATCTCTTTGGATTCCATCTATAACGAATTTTGTTTGATTCTTTTGTGGTTGCAGGTTCTTTGCTTAATGGTCTATCGTGGAATTTTAATATATTGTCGTTAGCCTTTGTATCAGTTACGTAAGAAGCATAGTAACCGTGCCAGCATAATTTATCTGGATATGGTTTCGTGCCACTACCCGTAGTAATTGTTGTGTAATTTGGATTGTCGTGTTTATATCTTAATTCAATAGAATTTAATTCTAAGTAAAATCTTAAAATTGGTTGATATTCTAAAACTGCTTCATCACAATAGCCTTTAGATTCTGCTGCGTTTAACCATTTCTTTAATGCTCTAACGCCTGCGCCACCTAATGATTCTTTAGCAACTTTTTCATCTAGGTTAGCAAGTGCTGCTCTAACTGCAGCCATATTATCCATAGCGCTATAGAAACCTTCAAAGTACTTAGCGTCTGGGCTCTTTTTCCATTCAGCAAATTCTGCAGAACCAAATACTACGCCACGTTCTCTGCCAACTGAAGCAAAATCTTCGTCTGGAACGATAGGTGCTTCTTGCATAATTGCTGGCATTAATGCTAATCTGTATTCAGAATCGCCTTTACCTGCGAATAATGTTAATTTTGCAAAGTACCATTGAGCGTTGCCAGATAATTTCATATCTTTTGCTTTGTCAAAATAAACGCTTGCTTTTGCAGTGTTCTTTTTGCATTTTTTTGCTAAAACGTATAACGTCTTTAAGTAATTTTCAACTGCTAAATCTTTAGCGTTGCCTTTTTCAAAATATTCTAATGCTTTTTGTGGCTTTTTGTCTATTAAAGTTGCAGCCATATCTGCACAAGCTTGTGGGTGACCAGCATCTGCAGCTTTCTTTAAGAACTTCATAGCTTTTGCTGGGTTCTTTGGATAACCGTTAGCACCATCACGGTAATTCACGTAATCTTGATAAACTGAATTGCTCATAAAATAAAACCTACCTAAAAATTTTTTTGTGTGCAACAAATTGTTAACCAATTTTAATTACACACTATATATTGTACCAAAAATAAAAATTATGTCAATTGTTTTTATTAAATTTTACATATTTTTTCAAAACTTAGTTAATTTTTACAACTTTTGCCAGTTTTTTTAACATTAAAAAACACTTTAACCCCCTTTATTATACTATATATATTCTGCTTTCTTCAACCTATGATTTTCAAAACTATTTTGTTAAATTGAATAAAAACAATGTTTATTCATTGCATGTTGCATAAAAATAATTTTTTTGCATATTTTTTGAAAAATTTTTTATTTTTATACATATTTTTGTTTGACTTTAATTTTTTATGTTGCTATAATGTTGCTATATTAAACAACAATTACATTTTCGGAGGAACATTATGAACAAAAAAGACATTAAAAAGGTAGTTTTAGCATACTCTGGTGGTTTAGATACTTCTATCATTATTCCTTGGCTAAAAGAAAACTACAACAACTGCGAAGTTATAGCAGTTTCTGGCAACGTTGGTCAAGCAGACGAACTAGAAGGTTTAGAAGAAAAGGCACTTAAAACTGGTGCTTCTAAATTATACGTAGAAGACTTAACTGAAGAATTCGTTAACGATTTTATTATACCTACCGTTCAAGCAGGCGCTAAATACGAAGAATATATGTTAGGTACTTCTTTCGCCCGCCCTATTATAGCAAAAAGAATTTGCGAAATTGCTATTAAAGAAGGGGCAGACGCTATTTGCCACGGCTGTACTGGTAAAGGTAACGACCAAGTTCGTTTTGAACTTGCAATTAAGGCTTTTGCACCAGATTTAGCAATTATTGCTCCTTGGCGTGAATGGTCTATTAAGAGCCGTGAAGAAGAAATTAAATATGCAGAAGAACATAATATTCCTTTAAAAATAAATAGAGAAACAAATTATAGTAAAGATAAAAACTTATGGCACTTATCTCACGAAGGTATGGACTTAGAAGATGCTGGCAACGAACCATTATACGAAAAGAAAGGCTTTTTAGAAATGGGCGTTTCACCTATAGATGCACCAGACAAGCCTACCTACATCACCTTAGATTTTGAAAAAGGTGTTCCAGTTGCCTTAAACGAAGAAAAAATGAGCGCTAAAGAAATTATTTTAGCACTAAACAAATTCGGTGGCGAAAACGGCATTGGTTTATTAGATATAGTTGAAAACCGTTTAGTTGGTATGAAATGCCGTGGCGTATACGAAACCCCAGGTGGAGCAATTTTATACTTTGCTCATAACTATTTAGAAACACTTTGCTTAGACAAAATGACTTCACATAAAAAACAAGAACTTTCTGTAGCTTTTGCAGACCTTGTTTATAACGGACAATGGTTTACCCCACTACGCGAAGCACTTTCTGCTTTCGTTAGTAAAACTCAAGAAAGAGTTACTGGTAAAGTTAAACTAAAACTTTACAAAGGCAACATTATTAAAGCAGGCGTTTGGAGCGATTATTCATTATATAGCGAAGAAATTGCTACTTTTGAAGAAGATAACGTTTACAACCAAACTGATGCTACAGGCTTTATTAACCTATTTGGGCTACCTATTAAAGTTCAAGCCCAAGTAGATGCAAAATTAAAAAATAAACAATAATTTAAGGAAACACTATGGCAAAATTATGGTCAGGAAGAACTGACGGAAAAATAAATAAAGATGCAGACGATTTTAATTCTTCTATATCTTTCGATAGTAAAATGTACAAACAAGACATTTTAGGTTCTATTGCGCATGCAACGATGTTGTCTGCGCAAAAAATCATTTCTAAGGAAGATTTAAATAAGATTATAGACGGGTTAGAAAGCATTTTAACCGATATTAATAACGGCGCATTAGAAATAGACTTAAACGCAGAAGACGTACACACTTTCGTTGAAGGTGAACTTATTAACAGAATTGGCGATGCTGGTAAAAAACTTCACACGGCAAGAAGCCGTAACGACCAAGTTGCCCTAGATTTAAGAATGTACCTCAAAGACGAAAGCAAGTTTATTGAAAAACAACTTTTAACCTTAATTGAAGTTATTTATAATAAGGCTAGCCAAAATATAGATGCTATTATGCCAGGCTACACTCATCTTCAAAGGGCGCAACCAATTTCTTTTAGCCATCACCTACTAGCCTACGCAAATATGTTTAAGAGAGACTACGAAAGGTTAATTGATGCAGTTAAAAGAATGAACTTCTCCCCTTTAGGCAGTTGTGCTTTGGCTGGTACTACTTATAATACAGACAGAAATATGGTTGCTTCTGCTTTGGGGTTTGACGGAATTACTGCAAATAGTATAGACGGCGTTTCAGACAGAGATTTTTGCGTTGAACTACTTTCTTGCTTTGCTATTATTATGATGCACCTTTCTAGGTTTAGCGAAGAAATAATTTTATGGACTTCTTGGGAATTTAAGTTTATGGAATTATCCGACGATTTTACCACGGGTTCTTCTATTATGCCACAAAAGAAAAATAGCGATATGGCAGAACTTATTAGGGGCAAAACCGGGCGTGTTTACGGCGACCTTATGGGTATTTTAACCGTACTTAAAGGTTTACCACTTGCCTACAATAAAGATATGCAAGAAGATAAAGAAAGTATTTTTGACGGGGTTGAAACTGTTAAAAAATGCTTAACGGTATTCACCCCTATGTTAGAAAGTGCTAAAGTATTAAAAGAAAATATGTTTAAGGCGGCACAAAAAGGTTTTATTAACGCAACCGATTTAGCCGACTATTTAACCAAAAAAGGTATGCCTTTTAGGTCAGCTTATAAAACGGTTGGCGAAATAGTTGCTAAATGCGTTAGCGAAAACAAAGTTTTAGAAGATATTTCTTTAGAAGAATATAAACAAATTTCTAACCTTTTTGAAGAAGATTTATATAAAGAAATTTCACTTTCTACTTGCGTTGAAAAAAGAATTTCAGAAGGTGGCACAGGTCCACTTTCAGTAAAAAAACAAATAGAAGATTTAAGGACTTACGTTGAAAATGAAAAAAATATTTATTGATGGTAGCGCAGGCACTACGGGGCTACGCATTTACGAAAGATTAGCAAATAGAAACGATATTAAACTTATAACTTTAACTGATGAAGACAGAAAAAACCCTGAAAGCAGAAAAAAGGCTATTAACGATAGCGATATTACCTTTTTATGTTTACCCGACGAGGCTTCAAAAGAATCCGTTTCCTTCGTAGAAAACCCTAACACCGTTATTTTAGACACTTCTACGGCACACAGAACAAACGAAAATTGGCTTTACGGCTTTCCAGAAGTGGTTAACGACTTTTCTGAAAAAGTTAAAACGGCTAAAAGAATTGCCGTTCCTGGTTGCCACGCAAGTGGGTTTATTGCGTTAATTAAACCTTTAATAGATAACAACGCTATTTCTAAAGACGTTTTACTTGCTTGCACTTCTGTTACTGGGTATTCTGGTGGTGGTAAAAAAATGATTGCCGACTACGAAAATGAAGATTTAGATTTATTACTTCAATACCCAAGGCAATACGGCTTAACCCAAACGCATAAGCACTTAAAAGAAATGTGTGCTTTAGCAGGCTTAACCAACTCACCTGCTTTTTCACCTATAGTTGCACCTTTTTATAGTGGTATGGAAGTAACTATTCCAATATTTAACCAATATTTAATTAACGGCGCAACAAAACAAACCATAGAAGAAATTTATGCTAAAACCTTTAATAGCAAAGTGGTATATTTTGCTAACGAAAGCGAAAACGGGTTTGTTTCTTCTGGCAAACTAAGTGGAAAAGATAGTATGGAAGTTTCCGTATTTGGCAACGAAGAAAGAATTTTACTTTGCGCAAGGTACGATAATTTAGGTAAAGGCGCTTCTGGAGCAGCCGTTCAATGCTTAAACTACTGCTTGGGCGTAGATGAAACTACGGGACTAGATTTATAGGAGATAATATGAAAATTATAGAAGGTGGCGTATGTGCGCCAAAAGGCTTTACCGCAAACGGAATTCATTGCGGAATAAGAAAAAATAAAAACAAAAAAGACTTAACTTTAATATATAGCGAAAAAAAAGCAAACGCAGTTGCAGTATATACTACTAACCTTGTTAAAGGTGCTCCACTACAAGTTACTAAAAACAATATTGCAGACGGCAAAGCACAAGCGATAATAGTAAATAGTGGAAATGCTAACACTTGCAACGCTAACGGCATTGAAATTGCAAAAGAAACTTGCGCCCTTGTTGCCGAAAAATTAAATATTAACGAAACGGACGTTGTAGTTGCTTCTACCGGCGTTATTGGTCAAAAGTTAGATATAACCCCTATTAAAAACGGCTTAGATGAGTTAGTAAAAGGCTTGGGCAATTTTAACGATTACGCTTGCGAAGGTATTTTAACTACCGATACGGTTACTAAATCTGTAGCAGTATCTTTTAATATCGGTGGCAAAGAGTGTAAAATTGGTGGCATTGCAAAAGGCTCTGGTATGATTCATCCTAATATGGCAACTATGCTTGTGTTTATTACTACAGACTGCGCAATTTCTTCTACTATGCTACAAAAAGCGCTATCTACCGACGTTCAAAACACCTTTAATATGGTTAGTATTGACGGAGATACTTCTACTAACGATATGGTTGTTGTGTTAGCAAACGGCATGGCAGAAAATAACGAAATTACTTGCGAAAATAAAGATTTTAACACCTTTATGCAAGCATTAAATTCCGTTACGGTTGCTCTATGCAAAATGATTGCTGGCGACGGCGAAGGTGCTACTAAACTTTTAGAATGCCAAGTTGACGGGGCTTCTACCCTACAAATTGCTAAAACTGTTGCTAAAAGCGTAATTTGTTCTTCATTAACAAAAGCGGCAATGTTTGGTGCAGACGCCAACTGGGGCAGAGTTTTATGCGCCATAGGTTATAGTGGCGCTAACGTTAACGTAAACAAAATAGACGTTAAGTTCTGTTCTAATAAAGGCGAAATTTTAGTTTGCCAAAACGGAGCAGGCGTAGATTTTAGTGAAGAAAAAGCAAAAGAAATATTATTACAAAAAGAAATTTTAATTAAAGTTAACCTAAACGACGGGGAGTTTTCTTCTACCGCTTGGGGTTGCGATTTAACTTACGATTACGTAAAAATTAACGGCGATTATCGTACTTAATAAGGAGAGATTTATGAAAATAACAAATGCAAATCGTGCAAGCGTTTTAGTAAACGCATTGCCATACATTAAGCAATATACTGGAAAAATCGTGGTTGTTAAATACGGCGGAAACGCTATGATAGACGAAGAATTAAAAAATTCCGTTATGAAAGATATCGTTTTACTTTCTTTAATAGGCGTAAAGGTTGTTTTAGTACACGGCGGTGGCCCAGAAATTACCGAAATGCTTACTAAAATTGGTAAAGAAAGTAAATTCGTTAACGGCTTACGCGTTACCGATAAAGAGACGGTTGAAGTAGTACAAATGGTATTGGCAGGTAAAGTAAACAAAAGCCTAGTTAACCTACTTGGAGTTAAAGGTGGTAAAGCCATAGGGCTATCTGGCTTAGACGGGCAAATGATTCAAGCCAAAATTAAAAACGAAGAGCTTGGTTTCGTTGGCGAAATTACTAAAGTTAATACTTCCCCTATTATAGACTGCTTAGAAAAAGGCTATATCCCCGTTGTTTCTACCGTTGCTTGCGATGAAAACGGCAATATTTACAACGTTAATGCAGATACTGCCGCTGCTAAAATTGCAGGCGAATTAAAAGCAGAAAGTTTAATTTCTATGACGGATATTGCAGGCATTCTACAAGATAAAAACGACGTTTCTACCCTAATTCCAATTATAAAAATTAAAGACGCACCTAAACTAATTGAAAACGGCACTATTGCCGGTGGTATGATTCCTAAAACGGAATGTTGCGTAAACGCAATTAAATGGGGTGTTAAAAAGGTGTTTATTATAGATGGAACTATACCACACTCTATAATAATAGAAATGCTAACCAACGAAGGTATAGGCACTATGTTTTGCGAATAAGGAAAATTTATGAACGTTTTTGAATTAGATAAACAATTTATTGCCAACACTTACGGCAGATTTAATTTGCAAATAGTAAAAGGTAAAGGTAGCCTTTGCTATGATGAAAAAGGTTTTGAATATATAGATTTAGGCACGGGCATTGCCGTTAACACCTTTGGGTTTTGCGACGAACTTTGGGTTAAAGCCGTTACCGAACAATTAAACACTTTTCAACACACTTCTAACCTATATTACCAAAAACCTTCAGTAGATTTAGCAAAAATGCTTTGCGAAAAAACGGGTATGAAAAAAGTTTTCTTTTCTAACTCTGGCGCAGAAGCAAACGAGTGTGCTATTAAAACGGCAAGAAAATATGCAGAAAACACTAAAGGTAAAGAATATTTTAATATAATAACCCTTATAAATAGTTTTCACGGCAGAACTATAACTACCCTTTCTGCTACTGGGCAAGAAGTTTTTCATAAAGACTTTTTACCTTTAACCGAAGGTTTTTTATACTGCCCTGCTAACGACGTTAACGCATTAACTGAACTTGTTAAAAACAACAAGGTTGCAGGCATTATGTTTGAAACGGTGCAAGGAGAAGGTGGGGTTTTACCACTTGAAGAAGATTTCGTTAACCAAATGGTTAAACTTGCAAAAGAAAACGATTTACTACTAATTGCAGATGAAGTTCAAACGGGCAACGGCAGAACGGGCAAATTATATTCTTATATGAATTACGGCTTTATGCCAGATATAGTTTCTACGGCAAAAGGCTTAGCAGGTGGCTTACCACTTGGCGCTACCCTGTTTAACGAAAAAACTGAAAATATATTAAAAGCAGGTATGCACGGCTCTACCTTTGGTGGTAACCCCGTTGCTTGCTCTGGCGCGTTAAGCATTTTAGAAAGGTTAGATGAAAAACTATTAAAAGAAGTAGAAGAAAAATCTAAATATATAATAGATAGTCTATCTAACGTTAAAGGGGTAAAAAGCATAACTGGTAAAGGCTTAATGCTTGGCATAGAAACTGAAAAAGATGCTAAAGAAATTGCCCTAAAATGCTTAGAAAAAGGGGTAATAGTGCTAACTGCTAAAAACAAAGTAAGGCTATTACCTGCACTTAATATTCCTATGGAATTACTAGAAAAATCAATAAATATTATAAAGGAAGTACTATAATGGTTAACCTAAAAGGAAAAGATTTTTTAAAACTTATAGATTACACACCAGAAGAAATAGAATATTTAATAAACCTTGCCGAAGATTTTAAGAAAAAGAAAAAACAAGGCATACCACATAAACTTCACGAAGGTAAAAACATTGCCCTTATTTTTGAAAAAACAAGTACGAGAACGAGATGCGCTTTTGAAGTTGCCGCTTATGACCTTGGTATGAACGTTACCTACTTAGACCCAACTGGTTCTCAAATAGGTAAAAAAGAAAGCATTGCAGATACTGCTAGGGTGCTTTCTGGTATGTACGACGGCATTGAATACCGTGGCTTTGGGCAAGAAATTGTAGAAGAATTAGCAAAATATTCTTCCGTACCCGTTTGGAACGGCTTAACTAACGAATTCCACCCTACCCAAATCTTAGCCGACTTTTTAACTATGAAAGAACAATTCGGCTACCTAAAGGGCTTAAATTTCGTTTATATGGGCGATGCAAGGTACAATATGGGCAATTCTTTAATGATAGGTTGCGCTAAAATGGGGGTTAACTTTACTGCTTGCGCTCCAAAAGAATTTATGCCAAGCCAACAATTAATAGATATTGCTAACGGCTACGCTAAACAAAGTGGCGCTAAACTTCAATTTACAGAAGACGTTGTTAAAGCCACCACTAATGCAGACGTAATTTACACAGACGTTTGGGTTTCTATGGGAGAACCAGAAAGCGTTTGGCAAGAAAGAATAGATAAACTTTCGCCTTACCAAGTAAATTCTAAAGTTATGAAAAATGCTAAAGAAAGTGCAATTTTTATGCACTGCTTACCTTCTTTTCACGACTTAAAAACAACTCTTGGCAAAGAAATGGGCAAAAAGTTTAATAGGGTTGATATGGAAGTTACCGACGAAGTGTTTGAAAGCAAGCAATCTGTAGTGTTTAGAGAAGCAGAAAACCGTATGCACACAATTAAGGCGGTAATTAGCGCAACGATATAAGAGAGCAAATTGCTCTCGCAAATATCACTTTTTACGAAGTAAAAAATATAACTTTTATGCAAGGCATAAAAATATAACTAAAAAAGGCTTGGCAACTGCCAAGCCTTTTTAATTTAACTCTTTTACCCTTGAACAATATAAGGCAACACAAAGCACCCTACCCACGCAACAAGCAACAAAATTGAAGAAATAGTGGTAATGCTAAAACCTTTTTTAACTAACATAATAATTTCAAATACAACGGCAAAAACAATTACAGGTGAGCCGTATATTGCGTAAACTAGTGGAACGAGCAATGCTAAACCACTAAACTGCTCGCCCGAAGTTGCTTCTACTGCCGAAGCACCAATTATATAAGCCAAAAAAATTGTACAAGCCAAAAATATTATAGCAATAACAATTCTATATATAGGTGTTTTTACTCTTTCAACGTTTTCCATAGTTCCCCCCTATTTTAACTTAAAATGGTCTTTAACGGCGTCAACTATAATTTCTGCCGTTTCTTCCATACCTAAAAAGCCTGTGTTTAAGTATAGGTCGTAATTAGTTCTGTCTCCCCACTTTCTATCTGTATAATAGTCGTAGTGGTTTGCACGGTACTTGTCTTTCTTTTTCATTTCTTTTCTTGCATTTGCATCGCTTAACCCGTAGTTTTTAACTGCGTGTTCTATTCTTTTTTCTATATTAGCGTATAAGAAAACGTTAACAACGTCTTCTCTATCTTCTAAAACGTAATCTGCACAACGGCCTAAAATAACGCAAGATTCTTCTGCTAAATCTCTAATAACTTCGCAAGTAGTTAAATAAACCTTATCTGCCAAAGAAACGTGTAATTGAACAACGTCGCCTTCCATATAATAGCCACCAGATGCTAGGTTGTGAAAGAACTTGTTTTTAACCTTTTGTTCTTCTTCACGAACGCAAGTTTTAGAAAGCCCCGTTTTTTTAGCGGTTAATTCAATAATTTCATCGTCGTAGAAAGGAATACCAAGTTTTTCGGCAACTAATTTACCAACAATTCTGCCACCACAACCATATTCTCTGCTAATAGTAATAATAATTCTTTTATCCATAAGTTTTCCCCCTACAATACATATTCTTATAAATATTTTATAATACGAAAAATTCTTTGTCAATATACTTTTAAAAATTCAAATTAGGTATGAAAAAATTTTTTTTGGTAATAACCTAAAAAAAATATGAGGAGAATTTTTTATGAACCCATTTAAAGAACTGCCAAAAACAGATAGAATAGTATATCCTTCTTGGCAAAATTTAGCATTAAAACCATACGATAAAAGAACAACTAGCCCTTACACCAAAACTAGAATTATTTTAATGAACGGCACGGAATTTGAAAGCAACAGTTTTTTACACCACCTTTCTCGCCATTGCTTAAACAACGATATTAGAAGAAAGGTTGCCGAAGTTAGAAGGCAAGAACAATTCCAACAAAAGCGCATTGCTTCGTTAAAGCCTATTAACGAAAGCATTTTAGAAACGACAATCGCCTACGAACAACTTGCCGTAGATTTAACTGTGAATTTAGCCGAAACGGAAGTAAACCCTTTTGTTAAAGCGCAGTTAGATTTTGCCCTTTTAGAAGACTTCGACCACCTTTATAGGTATTCTAACCTATTAGATATGGAACAAGGCTTAAAAGGTGCAAATTTGGTTGGAGAATATACGGAAATTTTCCCAGGACGTCCAACCATAAGCGAACATCGCCACCCCTACGACGATATTAGGTTTTATATTAACGATTGGCAAGATGCCCTAATTACTAGGCTACACGTTGGCATTATAACGGCAGCAGAACAACAAACAATGAACTTTTATATGAACGTTGCTAACCTTCACCCAACAGAACTAGGCAGAAAACTATTTACCGAAATTGGTATGATAGAAGAACAACACGTTTCTGGCTACGGCTCTTTAATGGACCCATCTTGCACCTATTTAGAAAGTTGGGTTATGCACGAATATATAGAGTGCTATTTATATTATTCTTGCTATCAAGACGAAAGCGACGAAAGAATTAAAAAACTATGGCTAACCCACTTTGAAGAAGAATTAACCCACTTAAAAATTGCTTGCGAAACGTTAGAAAAATATGAAGGCAGAGACAGAGAGCAACTTTTCTTAGGTGGTGCAGACTTCCCTACCTTAGTTAAACTAAAAAGTAATAAAGAATATATTAGAAAGGCTATGGGCACGGTTAGAAACACAGGCGCAAAAGAACTTATTGTAGATATTAACGACCTTTCTAAAGGGGCAGAATTTTTTAAATATCAAAAACAAGTAAATTCTTCTACAAAACAAGTGGCTACGCATATGGTTATAGATAAATATATTGCTAAACACGGCGAAGACTATAGGTACGAAACCCACCCTAACCCAGAAAAAGCTTTAAGAGATAGAAGTGTAGATAACACCGAACTCGGCAGAAAACAAGGGGCGTAAAGAAAAATATTGCAAAAATAAAACCACGGGTTTAATTTTAATGTGAACCCGTGGCTTTTAATTTATAAATTTTATTCTTCAAAATCGTTAAAATAGTCTTTATCAAAAAATTCAGATAAAGTTATTCCTACGCCTTGACAAAAGGCTTTTATAGTAGATACCTTAGAGCATTTCGTTCTACCTTTAATTAAATCGTATATAGCAGACGGCGATTTTCCACCACTTAAGGTTGCTCCGCAAACGTTTACGTTTTTATCTTTACAAATTTCTTCAATTCTTTTTACGATTGCATCATTTATATTCATTTAATCACCTTCGTGGATTTCCTTATCGTTACTCCACGAAAATATTATATAAACTATAAAAAACATTAACTCGTGGAGTTCCACGAATTTGACTTTTTCGTTTATTTTTTGTATACTTTTTACGGAATTCCACGAATAAGGGTGCGTTATGAAAGTTTGTTTTACATTAGACTTTATACCAATAATAAAATGAATTTCTAAGCGCACCAGCGTTGTTTAATGGGTTTTCCACATCTACAAAAGCACCACCTGTTTTATTGTTCCAATCTGTTTCATTGGTTGTTTTTCGCCATATAGACATTGGGTCAATGTGCACTTGCGTTAAAGCATAACAATTTATAAAAGCATAAACACCTATTTTTGTTACACTCTTAGGAATTTCTATACTCTGTAACGCGCTACAACCACTAAAAGCATAACTTCCAATGCTTAATACACTATTTGGGATTTCTATATTTTTTATGTAGGCACAATTATTAAAAGCATAATCACTAATCTCTGTTTCACTATCTCCAAGTATAATTGTCTTTAATGCACTTGGTACATAATCACCATTATGATAATGAGTATCTGCACCAAAAATATAACCTAAATAGTCTTTAGTGGCATCTTCTTTACTTCCACCTATAAAAGGAATAGCCATACTTTTTATATAATAGCAATTTTCAAATGCCCCTTTTCCAACATTTATAACACTATTTGGTATAGTTATACTAGTTATTTCTAAGTCCTTAAATGCTCCTTCTCTTATGGTTTTAACGGGCTTGTTTTTGAAATTTTGTGCAATGATTACATCAGTTGTTTCACCTTCATATCCAACAACCTCTGCATAACTTTCATCACTAGATAGTTTATAAATCACCCCAACAGTTGAATTATCATTAGCACCACAACCAACCAACCCAATAGTACAAAACAATAAAATTAAACTAAAAAGAAAAGATAATAGTTTTTTCATAAAAAAACCTCCGTAAAATAAAAAAGTGCGCCTACCGAAGTAAACGCACTAAAAACGCAAACTCCGTTAGTCGCCAAACTAATCTTAAATAGAAAAAGAACGTGCTTTTGCTTACCTTAAGTGGAATTTGCATTTTTATCAAATTCAATAAAGGTAAACAAAATTTAGTGCTTAAAAAATAAAAAAGCCCTTGTTTCTATTATTTAATTAGTTTGGCAATTAAAAGTATAGCACCAATAAAAACTTTTAGCAAGTAATTTAAATAAAAACCCTACTTATAAATAAGTAGAGTTAACTTTTTTTACTTTTTTATTGTATTATTTTGTTCTTTTACTAAACTTTTTAGTTAAAAAGGCATCTATTTTTTGTTGGTTTCTAAAATATAGCACGCAAGCAGAAATAAATACTGCAAAAATTACGCCCCATACTATTAAACCCCAGCCGTAAAACGGAATAATATCTCCCGTGCCGAAAAAACACACGAAGGCTATATATATTGGCCTAACTATAAGCATAACTATTATAAAAAACTTATAGGTCATATTAGAAAGCCCTGCCACCATGCACAAAATATCATCTGGAAAAAAGGGCAGAATTTGCATTACTATAAATGGAATTTTGCCTTTTTCGTTAAGCAATGTAGAATATTTTTTCATATCTTCTTCGCCAATGCACCAACTAACTGCTTTTTGCCCAAAAAATCTACCTATAAAAAAGGCAATTACACTACCCACAACCGTTGCAATATAGCATACTACAAAGGTTATTAACGGCCCGTAAATTGCAGTTACGGCAAGCAAAAATATAAACCCCGGTATTGGCAAAATTACCACCATTAGTAACTGCAAAATAAAGGTAACTGCTATTCCTAACCCACCACTATTTAATATTAGGCTTTTAATGTATTCTATATCGTTTAGGCTTTCAAACACCCCGCATACGTTTAATATAAAGAAAAACACCACTACTATAAAAGTGGTTAAATTAAACAGAAAAAAACTTTTTGCCCATTTATATTTGCACTCAAAAATAAAAACGAAAGTGCCTAACCCAAACAGCCCTATACAAAAATAGGCTAAAACTTTTAAATACCACTCTAAATTTCTTAATAGAAAGGTAGTGCCTATAAGCATTATGCTCATTATAACGGCGTTGATTATTATTATTGCAACTTCTTCACCTTTTTTCACTTTTACTTCCTTGCAACTTTAATTTTTTTAGCATTATAAATAGTATATAAAACTAAAGATAAAATTAAAACCGACAAACAACTATAAAATAACGCAAGGGTTAAACTAAAACTAATTTCCCTATACGCTACTAAAATTATTACCGTTAAATACAATACGAAAGTAGAAAGTTTGCCATACCATTTAGCACTATAAGTAGTACCCGTGTATTTTACGATTAACAACCCTTCTAAACACATTATTATTTCTTTTACAACGAACACGCTAAAAAGTATTAACACTAAACTATTTTTTAAACTTAAACAAAGCAAAATAGTAAAAAGGGTTAATTTATCGGCAACGGGGTCTAACGCCTTACCTATTTCGCTAACCATATTAAAGCGCCTTGCTATATACCCGTCTATAATATCGGTAAAGGCAGAACATATTATTAATATTGCGCTTAAATAATATTTGCCTTGCAAAAAAACCCAAACTATAAAAGGTATTAAAATAATTCTTAATAAAGATAAGCAGTTTGGTATTGTAAAAGTTTTTTTGTAATATTTGTTCATATTTTGTTTTCCCGTTAAAACGTTAATTAAAAATAGTATGTTAATTTTATTTTTTATTTATACTTTATTTTTGCCTAAACTTGTGCTAAAATACTATTAAGGAGTTATTATGGCTAAATACGATAGTTTAAGTAAAAATATTACCTTTCAAATTAAAGAAGATAGGGCTAATTCTAAAGCCAACCCTTTTGCTTTTACCGACGAGTTTGCCGTTAGAAGAAAAGTTAACCCTCACGATTCGGGCGACCTTTTGCGTTCTAATTTTATTAGAGATATAGACAAAATTTTAAACTGCCCTTACTACAATAGGTATTCAGATAAAACGCAAGTTTTTTCTTTTTATAAAAACGACGATATTACTAGGCGTGGTTTGCACGTTCAGTTAGTTTCAAGAATAGCAAGAACCATTGGCAAAGCATTAAACCTTAATTTAGAATTAATAGAAGCCATTGCTTTGGGGCACGATTTAGGTCACACACCTTTCGGCCACGCGGGTGAAAGATTTTTAGATGAAATTTATTTTTCTAAAACCAACCGAAGATTTGCACACAACTTACAATCGGTTAGGGTGTTAGATAAAATTTTTCCGTTAAACGTAACCTTACAAACGTTAGACGGAATTGCTGGCCATAACGGCGAAATAGAAATGGAAGTTTATAAACCTAACGATATTTCATCTTTTGAAGAACTTGATTTGGCTATTGAAAACTGCTATATTAACGGCGAAAATTTAACTAAACTTTCTCCTTCTACCCTAGAGGGTTTAGTTGTTAGGGTTGCCGATATTATTGCCTATTTAGGAAAAGACAGGCAAGACGGCACTAAGGCAAAAGTATTTAACGAAAATAATTTTTATAGTGGAATTATTGGTAGCATAAACGCAGAAATGGTTAATAATCTTTCGGTAAACGTAGTAGAAAATAGTTATGGCAAAAATTATATTAAGTTCAATAAAGAATACTTTTTAGCCCTTCAACAAGCCAAAAAAGATAATTATCAAAACCTTTATAACAACGAAAAAACGCAAAATATGGTTAAAGTTGTTAAGCCAATGATGAATAAATTATATGAAAAACTTTTAGAAGATTTATTAACTAAAAACTTAACTTCGCCAATATTTACTCACCATATAAATTACCTAAACAAGCCTTACTACAAACGCGAAAAACCTTATTTAGAACAAGAACCTAACCAAATTGTAGTGGATTTTATTGCTAGTATGACAGACGATTATTTTATAGAAATTTTTTCTTACCTATTCCCTAAAGATAGTTTAACCGTAGAATATAAAGGGTATTTTAAGTAAAAAGAAAAAGCCTGCTTTTGCAGGCTTTTTTTAAACTCCTTCAACGTTTAATTGGCTTTTATAAGCATAAACTATATATTCGTAAAACTCATCTAAATAAACTGTTAGTTGAACTTCGTTTTTAATGTCGTTATATGCTTCTTTTGGAGTAAATAAATTGTAATATGCCGTTACGCAGTTTACAACCTTTGCATAGTAGCCAAGTTCAACTAAATCGTCGTGAGGGACAGGTTGACTTCTAATTTCTAAATACTTTACTTTTAATGTTAAAGTGGTTTTTAAGTTATTACTTTCTGCCCTTTGTATTTTTTCGTTAATATCGTTATTATATTTAAAAACTTCTCTTTCAAGTTTACTTTGTTCTTCTTTTAGTTGTTGTACTTTTGCTAAGATTTGACCTTGATGCACGGAAGAGAAATATTCATCTATATTATTTAGTTCTTCTTCTACAATTTCTAATTCTGCCAAAATTTCTTTTTTATCGTCCATACACTTACTTGCATATTCTAAAATTTTAGCGTTTTTGCTTTCTTCTAATTGCAAAATTTCTTTTAGAATTAAATTAGAATCTATTAACCCGTTGTTTATTCCTTTTGCTCTTAACGTCTTTTTGCTTTTAGCATATGTTTCTTCGGTAGTTGCTGTAAATTCAATAATGTTTTTTTCAATAGTTTCTTGTTTTTTTAACAAGGCGCTTTTTTTATTTAATAAACTTGCCTTTCTTTCTGCCTTATCTTTTTCTTGCTCCCCTAATAACAACGTGGTTGCTTTTTCTTTAATTTCTTCATCGGTTAACGGAACGAATTGCATAGTTTGTATATTTAGGGTTGGTAGTTCTGGTTCTTCAAAAGGCTCTCTGTTTATTCTGTAATACATAAACAAGTCTTTTAAAATATCGTACATTTCTTTTTTAGTGGTTGGATTTGTAAATTGCATAATTTTTTCTCCTATACTCTGTATTTTAGTGCAAAATTTTCTATTTCGGCACAGCCGTTAAACAGCACTTTAACCGAAAAGTTTTTGCTTAAAAAATTAAACGACCTTTCACTTTCTATCGGCAAAAATTCCAAAGTGTTTTGCGTTGCCTTATCGTAAAAAACAATGGTTAGTTTTTTAGTTGAATTGGCAGTTAAATAAAACAAAGTTTTTACTTTTTCTTCTTCGTTAAAATCTATATCTAAAATATTAAATTCTCTTTTAAGGTTAATACTGCCGTTTGCATTTTTTAAGGTAAAGGTAGCAATCACAGAATTTTCTTGGTTATAAAAATATTGCTTATAACTCATTGAAAAAGAAAAGTAGTTAAAGGTATGCTTTTTTAACTTAGTATCAAATAAAACTAATCCTTTTTTTTCATCGTTTACTATTTCGCACGCATAGGTGTTTTCTACCGAAAAAGCAGGGTTTATAAAAGTTATATTTTTACTAAAAGTTATTAACTTTTCTATTTTGTCGTTAGAAAATACAAAAAGTTCTTCGCCGTTAGAAAAATACACTTTTTCGTTTAGCCCTAAAATGCTGTTTTTTTCCACTTCGAAATTCAAGTCGCACACTTCGTTAAGGGTAAAATCTTCCCAACTATCACCTGCCGTTAAAGAAAGAATTTTGCTTTTACAAATAATAATTAGCCTTTCTTTTAACGGAATTAATTTTAGTATTTCTCCGTGCTTAAAGCCTAAGTTTATAAACCCTAATTGGTCTTTTTTGGTAAACGTTGTTAAATGGTTTAAAATCCCACAAATTTTAACGCTTCTTCCGTCTGAAACAAAAATTCTGTTTTTGTGAAAAACTATATCTTCACCAACAGGCAACATAGTAGAACCAAAGTTTTTACCCTTAAATACTGCAAAGCCGTTTTCTACCAACATAACCGTTTTTTCGCCTTGTTCGTAGTATTCTAAAACGATTGGTTTTTTTGCTAAATTTTTCTAACGTATAAAGTTCAAAATCGTTAGCCGTTTGCTTATAAAGTTTGCCGTCGTTAGCATAAAAAATTATTTCGCCGTCTATAACCAAAAAATCTATAAAATTATTTGGAAGTTTAACATTTTGTTTATCTTCTAAAAACCCGTAAGAGTAAATTTTGCCGTTATTTTCTATACACCCCGTTGTATAATGTTTAAATTTAAGCAAATCTAAAAGAGAAACTTTTTTACTTTTATTTTTAACAACGTTTAAGGTTTTTTTAATCATTAGCAAAAAAACCTACCCTTTATTTTTGCATTTTTCGGGGTGCAAATTAAACTTAACTCTTGCATATATCTTTCGTGCCACATAACGCTTTCGTCAAAAGCCTTTTCCATAAGTAAAAACTCACTGCAAACGCCGTAAGCAAGCACTCTGGCGCTAACCTGCCTTTCTTCGTAGCCTATTTTTTCGTTTATTGAATAATTAGTAGGCAAATATTTATACTCTACGTTTACTTCGTTTAAGCCTACGTCAACGTATTCGTGGTGCACTATATATAATAAACTATTGCCGTAATCGTCGAAAACGTCTTTAATTTCTAATGGTGTTTCGGTTAAAGCAGAATAATAAATTTTGCCGTCTTCCGTTTTTACTTTTTCGGTTTTTACCATTGGAATATAAGTACAAGCAAGTTCATTTATAACAAGGTTGGCGCATTGAAGAAGATTGTTTACAGAATTTAAGGTTGAATAATCTTTAACGTTTTCTTCTTCTAAATAAACTTTAACGTCTTGCCTATTTAATAGTGAAGACGCCACTAAAATAATATCTTTAATTAACATAGACACTCCTTTTTTTATAAAACACGCCGAGCGCTTTGCTCGGCGTGAGTACTAATTTTTAATAAATTATTCTTCTGTAATACCAGAAATCATACCTTGGCCGTTAGGACGTGCACAAATTAAATCTGCATATTTAACTAAGGTTGCAGTATAAACAGGTTTACCTGCTACTTGTTTTAATACTTTGCCGTCTTCACCTTCTAACCATTGCCAATCGCAAAGTTGGTGTAGAGTAAAGTCGTTAGTGTTTAATAAGTACATTGTTCCTTCTGGGCAGAATCTGTCTGCAACGATAGGAATTCCGTTATAACTTAAAGCCTTATATCCACCTGCAAGTTCAAGCGTATCTATAAAACGTTTATTTTTAGCAAATAAGTTTTGAATAGCCCTTCTTACACCCCAACTACAAACTATAAAGTTAACGGTGCTACCTGCGTTTTCTTCAATGGTATCTAACGCCATTTGAATAGTTTGTTCTGTTATTGCGCCTGCGTTTTTCTTAACGTAAGGTTTAAGCCAACTATGTGTTGCCTTGTTTAAGCCGTAAAGGTTGCCTTCTTCGTTAAAAATAGCCTTTAAGCCTGTAATTTCGTTGTTATATGAACCTTGAATTGTAACGATTGCACCAGCATCTACGTTAGATATTGAACTTGCAACTGAAATAGTTTTGTTTAACCTATCTATTGCAATAATTCTTTTTTGGCTTGCAGAAGAAATAACTTCTCCGTCTGCCGTTCTAAAATCTACAACCATACCTTCCATAAGGTTTTTAACAGAATCTAAAGTAATAACGCCGTTTTCTACCTTGCTAACTACTGCTAACGTGCCAGAGCCGTCGCCAAACAGCATTCTGCCAAAGTTAAAAGAACTTGCTTTTAACAAGCCTTCCATTTCTGCGTTTAATAGTGAAACGAAAGCACCTGAATTATTTTCAGAAGCCCTTACAGCCTTATCTGAAATTTCAATAGTTCCGTAAAGGTTTTTTAAGGTTACAACGAATTGTTCGTAGTTGTTGCCAACTGCATCTGGCAATTCGCCGTCTTCCGTGCCTGCACCGATACCACCGTTCATACCGTAGATAGCAAGTTTTCTAACTTCTTTGCCCCAAACGTCGTCGGTAGTTTGCTTAATTGCAGAAAGCAATGGATTTGTTTTATAGTTTAATTGTTCTGCTACAACGTCTAAATAAAATGATTTTAACGCTTTATCTGCGTTAGTTAATGTTACTGCCATTTTTAATACCTCTTAATTATTTTAATATTTCTTTTGCAAGCATTCCTGCTTCAAAAATGCTTTTTGGTTTTTCTATTGGTGTTTTAACACCAACGCCACTTTCCGTCATAACGACGGCTTTTTGTTTAGAATTTAAAACTTCTTTAAGGTAGTCTTTAAGAATTTGTTCTTTATTCTCTTGGGTTATACCGTTAGAAAAGTTTTCTTCTAAAATTTTCCCACTTTCTGCCGAACCATTGGTTTTTTCGGCAATACCCTCCAACTCTTTTAGTCGCTGACAGCGTTTGGTAAATTCAGCCTGTAAAGAATTGTACGCTTGAAGTAGGGCGTTTACGTCTTTGAACTTGCCCAATGAGATTTCTGCTTGTTTCCCTTCGCCTAAACTCTTTTCTGCCTCTGCAGGTTGCGCTGTTGCTTCAATTTGTTCATTAATTACTTCTTCCATATTTTTTCTCCTTATATTTATAACACCTTTTCTTTTAGTGGTATTATTCTTTGTTTATGTTCTTTAACGTGGTAGAATAAATTTTCTTTTTGTTTATCGGTTAAATTTTCGTACTCACTTAAAAAATATCTAACGTGTTCGTCTGCGTGAATAGAGTGGTCGTCTACTTCGTCAACTTCAACGAGTTTAGATTTAATTTTTTCATTTTCGGCTTGTGCTTTTTCTTCGTGCAAGCGAGCAAGCCCCTTTTGATAATCTAATTCTTTATAACCAAGTAGCGCCAAAACTTTTTCTTTGGTGCTTGGTCTTAAAATGCCGTCTTCATCTAATAAAAGTCCACTATTATACAACTTAAAAATCATTTCCTTTTTTTGTGATGGAGTATATAAAAGTTCGTTTTCGCTTTCTAAATACACGTCGTCTGACGTAGCAGATTTATTGTCGGCATAAAGAATTTTCGTTCTGTTAAATTCCGTTAAAACCTTAATTGCCTTAACCCCTGAAATGAATTGAGAATATAGCCTTAAAATTTGTTTTGCCAAAAGTAAATAGTTTTGCCTAATACCTTCTGCAACGAAAGTCATTCTTTCGTTATCTTGGCTAATTAAAATTTCTAAAGCGCTACCACTAGAAACTTTTGCGTTTTGGCTACTTGAAGAAACTTCACTAACCCCGCTAATAATAACGAATTCGCTTAATAATTTTTCTTCTTCATCGTTAAAATCTGGTGGCAGAGAATTGCTCTCCATAATTTCCGGTGCTTTAGAGCCTTGCCTATATACTAAAATTTTACCAGGAGATAAACCTTCGTCTGCTAAATCGTCTACGTCGATAGAGCCGTCTTCAACAGATAAAACTCCCATAGAAAGCCTATTTAAGAATTCGTGTTTTCTGTTTTTAACTGCGTTATAAGCACGTTGAACGGGTATTAACCTTTCTATTATGCTAGAGCCGAAAAAACTACCCGAAACGTTTACCGAAACTTGTTTAATAAACGGGTAAATTCTGCTTTGGTTTTTGCCATTTTTATAAGGCAATTCACCGTAATATAAAAGTTTATCGCCAGCAACCGTTATAAGCCTGCCGTTAGGAAATTCTACCGTAGGTTTTTCGTATTTTTCTATAACTATTTGTGCGTTAGAAATCTTTCTAGAAGAATAATTTTTATTTAGCCCTAAATTACCACTTTCGCTACTACCAAAAACGTCTATTTCTTCGCCAACCACGTCTACTCCGTAAAGCCTTTTAATTTCATCTACCCTAACCACTTTTGCGTGAATAATACTATCGCACTCGGTTAGTTCTTCTTTATAAAGGTTGTCTGGGTAGATTTCAAAAGGTGAAACGGCAACTACTTTAACCTCTCCTTCAAAAACTTCTTTGCCGTCTACCGTGCCTAAACTATTGCCACCAAAATTATCCCAAACAACTTTATAAAAAGCCGTTCCACATACTTCAGCCCAGTTTGAAACTTGTTTAACAACGTTTTCTATTTGAATATTCTTAAAAGCGCTATCTAAAAGTTTTTCTGCAATAGTTGCATCGGTAACGTCTTTGTCGTCGTCTGATTTAGGTCTTATGGCAATTACCGGGGTAACCCTATAAAACTTTGCAAGCCTTGTTTCAATAATTGGCGCAATATGGTTAAAAACACCTTTGTTTTGCCAAGAAAAATCGCTATCTTCATCAAAAATTTCACCGCGCTTATTAACGTAGCAATATTGGTTGCCACACAAAAAGTTTATGTTAAGTTCCCACTGCCTTTCATATTGCAACCTTTCTTTTCTACGATTTTCAAAGTCTATTTTAACGTTTTCAACAATTTCGTTAATAAACTTTGCTTTCTTTTCTTCTTCTTGTTTTTTTAAGTTATTTATGCTTTGTTTCAATTAAATACCTCCCAAATCGGTTTGCTCTTTAAGTAGTTGTAGCAAACGTATTTTTTCATTTTCTAATTGTTCGTCTGTCATTTCGCTTATTGGCACGGCGTCGTCTATAAGAATTTTAATAGCCGTCATATCTGGTGGAACGTTCTTTTTTGTAACTTTCTTTTTAGTTAATTTAATTTCCCCGTTGTCGTCTATAGCATATTCTTCGGTAACTTCAGTGCTATCAAAACCAATGGCTTTTTTAATTAATGCAGACTTTAATTTATCTTCACTTGTTTTTTTACCTTTTCCTTTCATTTATAATTTTCCTAATACGCCTTTCCTTATCTTTTTCTATAATAGATTTTTCTTTTTTTATAGGCGTTGAAGATGGCTTGGTCATTAAATAATAACGTAATTCATCTAACGCGTGGTCATCAACTTTTTTAGGCGAATCGCCGTCTCCCCACCTATAACTTTTAAGTTCTTTAATTAAATTAACGCAATTTTTAAATATATATAGTTTAGGGTGATTTCCCTTTCCGCTTAAATACTGCTTAACCACTTGAATACCACTAAACATATCTTTATTAACTTTAGGGTTGGCTAAAATATCGTAATCGTAAAAAAGTTCCTTTACGCTTTTCATACCTGCAAGAGTTCTTTGGTTACCAGCAGAGTCAATTAATGCTTGCACTCTGCCGTTTTTATCTCTTTTCCAATTTAATCTGTTACAAATTTCTTTAATTTTATCAGAGTGGTATTTAACGTCTTTACCTGCTTCAAAATGTTCGGCAATAACGTAAACGTTGTCGTCGTAATCTACCGCGTACCAATGGCAAGATAAAGGATTGTTTAGACCTGGGTCTATAGATAAAGTATCTTGCCACTCAATAGGCACGTCAAAAGGGTCTATAACGTTAACGTTTTCGTCAAATTCGGTATAAACCAACCCACTTTGAGCCCTAAACTTACCATATCTTCTTGCTTCTAATTGGTCTTGTGGCAAACTTGCAGTTAACTCTTCTATTTCATACTTGTCTAAAAAAGGGTTATCTCCCCACTCCATAAACTCGTACCAAACTTCTTTAGAGCGCCCGTTGTTAAGGTAAATTTCATCGTAGATAAAGGTAAGCCCTTTTAACGGCGTCATCGTGCCAAAAATATCTCCCTTTTTATCTAAAACACGCATTTTACACTCAAAATAAATATCTTCTGGTGGTTCTTCATCAAACCAAACGAAGTCAAGCGAACTTCCCTGAAACTTTTCTCTACCTTGGTCGCAACTCTTAAAGCCTATGGTAGAAGTGCCACCAAACACGTTTTTAATTTTAATTTGGTCTATAACTCCGTTTTTTAGGTTGTCTTTTCTGCCAGATAGCATAGTTACGTCTTCTATCCAACTAGGGTTTAGGTAAGAAAGTATTTTTGCTTGAGCAACGTCTCTTTGCACTTGCGTAGAAAGGCTAACAACCCAACCGAAAACGTTATCTTTATTTTTTCTATAAGGGTGTATTCCCCTTGCTAAATAAATGCTTTCAACTGCGCCACACTCCGTTTTGCCACTTCTGTTGCCACCAAACACCCACCTATTTTTCTTTGGGCATTTATGAAATTCAAGTTGTTTTTTATGCACTAATTCGCCGGTGTTATAAGTTAATAAAACGTTTTGCTTTTTTCTTTTTTTAAGTTCTTTTTCTATTAAACAAATTCTTTCTATAATCTCTTTCATTTTCTACAATTTTTCCTTTTTTTAGATATTAAAACCTAGTTACCTTAGTTTTTCTTGTACTATAATTGCCATAAAACAGCCACAAAGAAGGTAAAAATGAAAGGCATTAAAAGTTTTTTAATAATTCTAATAATTTTTTTATTTGTACCGAATGTAAATATTTTTAACGTAAATAAGGCTAATGCAGAAAGCAACAAATATTTAAGGGTGATAAACCAAACCACCCCTTTTTGTTTAGACGAATATGCTTCTACCCCGTTATTTTTCTTGCCGTATACCTTTTACGTTAGGGTAATTAGCACTTCTTCTTATTCCGTTCATATAGAATGTTATGGAAACGGCACGACCAAAATAGATGGTTACGTGCCACTTAATACTCTTTTTGACGACGGGTTATCTACCACAAGCCCTTATTTAGACTATAAAATAACAACCATTTCTTCTACGCCACTTTATAGCGATTTTGAACAAAATAATAGAATTATGTTCATTTTTCCAGAAAGGCAATTAAACTATTATGGTAAAATAGAAAACTCATTAAACAAAGTAATGTATTTCGTTGGATATGGCGACCAGTTAGGCTACGTTAGCGAAGATGCACTTTTGCCTTTTAACTTGCCGTTACACCCTAACGAATTAACCTTTTTAGAAAAAGATGAGCCAACCATAAACCAACCTACTACCACACCCGAAGGCGATGATTTTTTTAGTTTAAAAATAGTTATAATAATACTTTTAATTTTTGCTGGCATAATAGCAGTATTCGTTGCCTTTACCGGTAAAAGCCGTAAAAACACCAACACCATTTATTACGATGAAAACGACTACGAATAAGTTTTAAGCAATTTTAACCTTTGTTTTTTTAGGCATTTTTACGTTGTTTTCAATTGTTTTAGCAGAAAAAGTTTTTCTTTTATTAGTAATTTTTTCATATTCTAAAACACGTTTGTAAAGTTCTTTAAAAAAATCTATATTTAAGCAGTTTTTAATAAACCAATCGTCGTCTATGCCACAATATTCTAAACGTTTAGAAAACAAGTTTATTAACTTAATTTGTTTTCTAAAATAACCCCTGCTACTAGCATCAAAGTTCTTAAAATACTCTTTTGGTTTGTTCTTAAAATATTTGTATGAAAAGCAGTCTAACTCGTCTAAAGAAAATTTTTCTAAAACTTTATCTAAAATAATTTTAACGTTAATTATAATTTGTTTTTGATTTGTTAAACCCAAAATTTGTTCACATTGGAAAAGTGCCGGTGAAAAAATTCCCATAGAAGCAAAAGCCTTTTTTTCAACTAATTCGTCTATTTGCTCTGTTAAAGAAATTAAATTTGGGTAAGCATATAAAAGTGTTTTAGCATAATAATTGTTCATAACGGTTTCTCCAAAGTAAATTTTTATAAGTTTTTCAAAAAACTACCACCATTATAAAAGTTAAAAAAAGGGTAGTCAATGTTTTATGTCGCTTTTTGAACAAAAATAAAAATATTTGTACAAAATTGCAAAATGCTGTCATAAATGTGTTGACTTTTGCTTTTTGCAGATGTAAAATTTCCAAATTTACGAACATTTGTTCGCTTTTTGTTTGTCTAAATTTACCACCTTAACTTGACAACTTTTGTCATATTAACAAACAAATTTTATAAATTTTCCTTTATTTACCAACCCTTTTACACTCCCAACAGTTCCCCTACAAATAAAAATTAAATATTTATATTTAAAATGTAAAAACTTATTGAAAAATAGTATTTTTTGTGCTAAAATAGTTTTTATGAAAAACTTAATTACTAAAAACAATAAAAACAGAATACTTTTGGTGCTTTTTATATTGTTCGCCTTTTTTACAACTTTGTTTTTTACTTCATTTAAAAGTGCAAAAGCAACCACTAACGTAGATGCTGGGTTATTTTTACCTAATACTTCTATGGAATATTTCGACTTGAACTCTGGCGCTCCACAAGATGCTTTTTATTTCGATAATAAAGTTGCAATAATTTCAAACGCAAACACTTTGGTGGTTTATAACGGCAAATATATTTCAAGAACGTGGACGAAACTATTAAAACAAGTTAAACTTTTTACAGAAAATAAACTTTTAGTTTCTTTAGATGCAAAGTTAAACATAATAGATATTACTTCGCCAACTCTCTCTACCCAACAATTAGAATATGAAGATGAAGAAACTGGTTTCGACGTGGTAACTGGCGAAAAATTTGACCTTAACGATAAATATTTAATTTCTGCGATAGGCACGTCTGCCCACATTTACGAAAGAAATGAAACGGGTATTACCAACAAAGTAGATTCTGAATTTTTAAAACATCACCTTATAGACGGCAAGCCAATTTGCATTAACGAAGAAAACGAAATTTTTTACGTTACAACTAAAAATGACGAAGAAACGTTATGCAAAAGGGGCATTGTTTACGATGCAACCGTAGGTACGGGCGTATTAACTTTAGAAACGGTTGTTACCACCGCCTCTCCAGACAATATGGTGGCAAACGGCAAATACGTTTATTATACACAAGGGCAAAAAGTATATAGGGTTTCGGTTAACGGTGGCGAAAGCACGGAACTTGCTTTACTCGTAGATAATGATTTTGATTTAGGCTCTTTACAATCCCCTTCTGGAATTTGCTTTAAAGATAACAACCTTTTAATTACAGACTCATCTTTAAGGGCAATACAAGAATTTGAAGTAACGGCTAACAATACTTTAAACTTCACCGGTTTTGCAATAGCAAAAAACAAAACTGCCTTTAACAGAATTGGGCAAACTGCAACGGAAATAGAAAAGTATGGCAAAACGATTGCCGTTAAAGATAAAGATAAAATTACCATATTCAACGGCGAGGAGCACAAAAACTATTTCGTTAACGACTTTAAGTGCAATATAGATATGTTCGCTTTAGGCGAAAAATCTATGTTGTTTTACGACAATACGGAAAAATCTTTAACTTATTTCGATATTGCAACAGGCAACACACTATCTTGGAATAACAACAACCTTGGCAGAGTTACCGACGTGTGCTATTCTAACGGCAAATACTACGTTGTTTCTTACGATTTAGAAAACGTCGTAAGGGTATTTACCACGTTAGAAACGTTAACTGGTTTTGGTTTTAACCCTATTATCATTAACGATAACATTAGGTTTGGCACTACTAACCCACAAATCGTTGTAGATACGGATGGCTCTATTTATTTAACAAGCGCACAACACGAAGGCAGTATTATTAAATATTCTTTAGCAGATAATTACCAAACCTTTACAACTATTGCCACTAACGTAGACGTTGCAAAAATAAAAAAACTTAACGTAGACCTTTGCGAAAACGTGTTTGCCCTAATGCCAAATAACTTTATATTAAAAATTAACGAAAACGGCGTTGAACAATTAAACGTTAACTTATTATTAGAAAGTATTTACGGCGTAGCAAGTGCAGAAATTAATTCTTTTGCATTAGATTATGAAGAAGAAAAAGTTTACTTTATTCTTAACGGCGAAGAAACTATTTTTACCACAACGAAGTTAACTAACGTGGCGCTAAATAGTTTGCAATTTAACTCTAACCCGTTTGAAGAAAAATCTTCAACCGATATTGAAAACTTAAAAATTTACCAAGTTAAACCAAACAGCACGTTGTATTTAATAGATATTAACGGCTTAAGGTTTGACTATAAGGGTTTATTTACCAACACGGAAAACCAATTTATTAAGTTAGATAGCATAACTTACTCTAACGTAAATTTCGTTGCGTTAGCAGTTCAGTCTGAATATGGTACAGCCGTTTCAGTTTTAGCAAAAGAAAAAGACCTTACGGAAGTTAACGCCATTTCACAAAGCAACTTAGAAAGAAGTTACGTTTCTACAAACGTATGTGCATATTATTTGCCATTAATTACTGAAGGAGACGTGTTTACCCTAAAACTTAACGGCGAAAAAATTAGAATATTACAAAATACAGAATTCCACCCTGTAAACACCGAAACCTTTAACGTAGTTACCTTCTTAGGTAAAGAATTCTATTTTGCAAAAGTTAACTATAACGGCACTTTAATTAATTGCTATATACCAGTTTCGTTTACGGTTGAAAAACTTTCTCAAATAGAATACAACCCAACCTTTACTTTTAGGTACGTTTACGAAACGGCAGTTTACCAAGACGAAAGTTTAACGGAAGAAGTTTTAACCCTAAGTTCAGGCACGGAAATTAGGCTTATAGAAACCAAAAACGGTGTTTGCAAAATTATGTATAAATTAGCAGATAATAATTGGGAATTCGGTTATATTTTAGAAAGTGGCCTACAACCAATTAAAAACGACTTTTTAAGGAACGTTTTAATTGCAGGTTGCATTTTAATTTGCATTTTTGCAACAACGTTATTTTTGGCTTTAAGAAAAAAGAAAACTAACTAATAAATAAAAAAATTAAAAAGCGTGGGTAGCCACGCTTTTTTTAAAACTATTAAAAGGTTATAAATTAAAAACAAATTATGGAAAAATCTTTTAAGTTTACATTTTTAAGTTCCAACGTAATTAAAGTATTGGCATCAATTTTTATGGTCATAGACCACGTTGGCTATATACTTTTTCCAGAGCTTACAATATTACGTATTTTAGGCAGACTTTCTATGCCACTTTTTGCTTTTATGATAGCAGAAGGGGCATATTATACCAAAAACAAAATAAAATATTTTTCGCTTATTTTTGTATTAGGGCTAATTTTTCAAGTAGTTTTCTACGTTGCCGAACAAAGTTTATATATGGGCATTTTAATAACTTTTTCTATTTCTATTTTAATTATATACGCCCTACAATTCTTTCAATTAAAACTTAATAACGGTAGCCTATTAGAAAAAATATATTCAATTTTACTTTTTGCTTTGTTAGTAGCCTTAACTTATTGGCTAAATATTGTATTACAAATAGATTATGGTTTTTGGGGCTGTTTATTGCCCGTTTTTGGCTCTGTTTTAAGAATTAAAAGCACAAAGCCTAACGGCACTAAAATTTGCTTTAACGTTAACCTTATTAACCTTTTAACCTTTGCTATAGGCTTAACTCTATTGTGTTTGTTTAGTGGTGGAATTCAATATTACGCGTTGTTAACTTTGCCAATTTTATTCTTTTATTCTGGCAAACGAGGAAAATTTAACTTAAAATATTTCTTTTATATTTTCTACCCCGCTCATATGGTTATTATTTACGGAATAGCCTTTTTATTATAACTAAACAACAAACAAAAAACCTAAGCCAATTTTGGCTTAGGTTTAATTTTTATTTTACTTAAATTTATTCTTTATTTTCTGCTTGTGGTTGCTTGTTTTCTTTTCTTTTTTCAATGTATTTAATTAAGAACACAACGCCTACAAATAAAGCAAGTGCTACAGCCCACATAATTAAGCAACTTAGTACACCACCAAGGCTTACGCATAAGCCACCGACAACGTATACTACAACACAAATACAAGCCACTAACAACGCGTAAGGTAATTGAGTATTAACGTGTTCTACGTGGTTACACTCTGCCCCTGCAGAAGCTAAAATAGTAGTATCTGAAATTGGAGAAATATGGTCGCCGAATACTGCACCACCTAAAGTTGCAGAAACGGTTAAAATTGCCATAGTTCCACTGCCACCTAAAATTGTAACGGCAACGGGAACTAATACGCCAAACGTACCCCAACTTGTACCGGTAGCAAAAGCAATTGCACCAGCTAACACGAAGAATATTGCTGGGAATAACCATTGTGGGAAAGCGCTGTTAGCAAGGTTGTTTTTAACAAATGCTTGAGCATCTAAATAACCACCCTTAGCACCCATAATACCAGAAATTGACCAAGCAAACGTTAGTATTAATATTGCAGGAACCATAGCCTTAAAGCCTTCTACGAAACTACCTGTTATTTCGTTAAAGGTAACTATTTTGGTTATCATATAATAAACTGAAATAATTACTAATGCAATTGTAGAACCTATTGCAAGCGACATACCTGCTTCGCAATTAGAAAATGCTTCTATTACGTTAGAAGATTGTAATTCAGAACCAATTAAGCCAGTATCCCAATCATAGAAGAAACCTGTGTAAATCATGCCACCAATACAGCAAACTATTAAAACTATAACTGGTATAATTAAGTCTCTTACTCTACCCTTAGGGTTAGCATTAATAAAAATCCACCAGTGTACCTGGTGGTTTTTCATTATACGGGTAAAACCCTACTTTATAGGCAGCACGAAATCGTGCGTTGCCTAACTATGCCTATATTTCAAATCATACCTTATTTCCTAAACGGGTCAGTTATTTCA
>JAFYWI010000004.1 GCA_017558105.1 Clostridia bacterium
AGTAAATATTTGTAGTTTTCTTCTACAATTTTATCTAATTTCTGCTCTGTTTTAATTGCTTTTTTATAGGCAGATTTCAAAAATCCTTTTTTTATTCTACCTTTATTGCTATCTATAACGTCATCGTTTACTTTATGGTAAGCAAGTATAACGTTTAGTTTTGCAAGCCTTTCTGTAAGTGGGTCAACAACGGCAATCGGCCTTTTTCTAAACCAATGTAAAATACACTTTTGTTTTTCTACTTTAACGTCTTGGTCTAAAATATTGTGCATTAAAACAGAATAAAAGGCAAGGTCGTAACTTAAAGCAAAACAACCTTTAACGTTGCAAGTTTTTCTAATACCCTTGCAAAGACCACAATACATAGATTGGTACAATATTGTGTCTTTAACGTATAAATTTAAATAATCTGTTTTAACGTAACCAAACATACTATATTCTTTTTCTAGGCACAAGCCCTATTTTTCTATAAACTTTAGCAAGTGTTTTATATGCTAACCTTTCTGCTTTATTAGCACCGTTTGCTAAAACTTCGTCTAAATAATCTTTATTTTGTAAAAGTTTATTCTTTTCTAACCTAATAGGTTCAATAACACTTGCAACTGCTTCGCCAACCTTTAACTTAAAGTCGCCATAACCAGCGCCTTCAAACTCTTTTTCGGCTTCTTCAATTGTTTTATTAGCAAATAGGCTATAAATTGTTAATAAATTGCTAATGCCAGGTTTTTCAGATGAGAAAATAATTCTATTATCGCTATCAGTAACTGCCCTTTTAAATTTTCTAATAATTGTGTCAGTATCGTCATCCATAGAAATAAAGGCGTTAATATTTTCATCTGACTTACTCATTTTCCTAGTTGGGTCTTGCAAACTCATAACCCTAGCCCCTGTTTTTGCAACGTATGGTTCTGGAATTTTAAAGGTTTCGCTATATTTATTATTAAACCTAATTGCTAAATCTCTTGTTAATTCTAAGTGTTGTTTTTGGTCTGCCCCAATTGGAACAAGTTCTGTTTGATACAACAAAATATCAGAAGCCATTAATACAGGGTAATCCATTAACCCCATATTAATATTATCTTCGTGCTTTCTGCTTTTATCTTTAAATTGCGTCATTCTAGAAAGTTCACCTGGGTAGCAAATAGTATTTAACACCCAAGCAAGTTCAGTATGGGCTGAAACGTGTGATTGCGCAAAAATAATAGATTGTTCTGGGTCTAAGCCACACGCAATATATAAAGCCGTAAGTTCATATATGTTTTTTCTTAACGTTGCAGGGTCTTGCGAAACGGTTAGAGTATGTAAATCTGCTAAAGAGAAAATACTATTATAATCGTTTTGTAATTTTTTGAAATTTTTTAATGCTCCAAGATAGTTACCTATCGTTAAAATACCACTAGGTTGAATAGCACTAAATAAAACTTTTTTATCTTCCATAATAAAACCTTTAATTATTTTTTATTTATAAAATTTAATACGGCGTTTTCAGTTTCAAGTTTATCTACAACTTCGTTAAAACGTTGTTCTTTTTCTTTTAATAAAGAAATTTGTTCTGGAATAGGTTCTGCCGTTAATTTATATAATTTTTCTGCGCACTTGAACGCATCTTTTTCATTTTTTCCAGTTAAAGCATTTAATACACTTTGAGAAAATTTATAAGGGCTTGCCGTAGATAAAACAACCGTTTTAGTTTTATCGTTAACCCCTAAACTATCTAAAACGTTTACTGCAACCGAAGTGTGAGTATCTAAAATATAGCCGTATTCTTCAAAATATTCGTCTATAGTTTCTAAACAATCTTCTTCATCGCAATAGTTAGCAACAAAATTATTAGATAAGAATTTAAGTTCTTCTGTAGAAATGGTGTACTTGCCAGTTGATTTTAATTCATCCATTCTCTTTTTAGTAAGGCAAGCATCTCTATTGCTTAATTCAAAAATTAACCTTTCTAAATTACTAGAAATAAGTATGTCCATTGAAGGTGAAATCGTTTTATAAAATTCACGTTCAATATTATATTCTCCACTATTAAAAAACTCTGTTAAAACGTTATTAGAGTTAGATGCGCAAACTAATTTATCTATTGGAAGCCCCATAAGTTTAGCATAATAACCTGCTAAAATATTACCAAAATTACCAGTAGGAACTACAAAATTAATTTTATCGCCCAAAGTAATTTCGTTAGAAGCAACTAAATCTAAATAAGCAGAGAAATAATATGCTATTTGTGGGCAAAGCCTACCAAAGTTAATAGAGTTTGCACTAGATAATATAACGTTATTTTCTTTAAGTATATTATTGAACTCTACGTTAGAAAATATTCTTTTTACTGCATTTTGGCAATCATCAAAATTTCCACTAACAGCAACAACGTTAACGTTAGAGCCTTCTTGAGTGCGCATTTGTAATTTTTGCATATCAGAAACGCCTTCGCTAGGGTAAAATACCATAATTTTTATGCCATCTTGGTCTTTGAAGCCTTCTAATGCCGCTTTACCAGTATCTCCACTAGTAGCAACTAAAATTAATATTTCTTCTTTTACACCCGTAATATCTGCACCCTTTCTTAAAAGATAAGGTAAAATAGTTAAAGCAATATCTTTAAAAGCAAGGGTTGGCCCGTGGAAAAGTTCTAAAATAAATAAATTTTCATCTAATTTTACAACGGGTGCTGCATCGTTATTTTCAAATTTTGCGTATGCTTTTTTGCAAGCAGAAAACAATTCATCTGTATCGTATTCTTCTAAAAATTGCCCTAAAATATAAGAAGCCCTTTCTGCATAATCTAGTTCTAATAAATCGGCTAATTTATTTTGTAGGTTAGGAAATTTTTCAGGTACAAAAAGCCCACCATCGTTTGCTAAACCTTTAACTATTGCTTCTGCAGAACAGTTAACAACGTCGTTTCCCCTTGTGCTAATAAACTTCATTTTGCGTCTCCAATAATAATATAAAACCTAATAAAAGTCGGAAAATTCTTCCGACTTTTATTGTACACTATTTTTATATAAAAAAGCAACTAATCAACGTGCTTTAATACAAACTCTGGTAAATCTTCTTTAGAAGAACTACAAGTTACTACGAATTTAACTGCAAAGTCTTTTTCTAACTTTTCCATTGCGTTAAACACGTCTTCTAATTCATTTAGGTTTGTGCCTGTTATTCTAGCAATTCCATCTATGTAAATATATTCGTTATCGCCATTAGCAGCAACTATGCCTTTTAAGAAACCCCTTAACCCGTCTTTGCCTTTAATAGCAAATTGCGTTACGTCTAAAAACCTAATTTGATACTTTAGGTCGTACATATATCTGTTAGTGTCTGTTATAAAAATAACGTGACCTTTTGCAGATTCTAAAGTGTTGTTAGCACTTTCTATAATTGCTTTAGTTTTGCCCGTACCTTTTGGCCCATAAAATATTTTCATTGCAAAAAATCCTCCTCGCTTTTGCTTACTTATATTTTACAATATAATATGCTAAATTTCAATAGGTTTTTAAAAATATTTTAAAGTTTTATGCGTTTAATTTGTTAACAAAGTTTTCAAATCTATTTAAGCCTTCTTCTATGTCTTCCATAGAGATAGAATAAGAAAGCCTTATGCACTTATCTTCACCAAAAGCAACACCTGGAATTAAAGCAATGCCACATTGTAATGCTGCATCTGCAAAAGAAAGTGAACCGGTAATTTTAATGCCGTTAAATTCTTTACCATATAATGCAGAAACGTCTATGAATACGTAGAAAGCACCTTTTGGTTGAAGTGGTTTTATGTAAGGTATTTTAGTTAACCTTTCGTACATATATTTTCTTCTTTCATCAAACACCTTTTGCATTTTTGCAATAAACTTATCGCCTTCTTCATCTTCTAATGCAGTTGTAGATGCATATTGAGAAATTGAACAAGGGTTGCTTGTTGTGTGGCTTTGCATACTAGAAATTGCTTTTGCAATAGCAAGTGGAGCAGCAAGGTAGCCAATACGCCAACCAGTCATTGAATAAGATTTACTTACCCCGTTAACAACTATGGTGTGTTCTTTCATATAGTCGCTTAAAGTAGCGATAGAAACGTGAACTTCGTTTTCGTAAATTAATTTTTCGTAAATTTCGTCTGAAATTACAAAAATGCCCTTTTCTTCGCAAACTTTTGCAATAGCAACTAATTCTTCTTTACTATAAACAACACCCGTTGGGTTGTTTGGTGAGTTTAATATTAAGCATTTTGTTTTATTAGTAATAGCATTTTTTAATTGTTCAGCAGTAATTTTATAACTATTTTCTGCACCACATTCAACAAAAACGCATTTACCACCTGCAAGATTAACTAATTCTGGGTAAGTTAACCAGTATGGTGATGGAATAATAACTTCGTCTTCATCATTTATAATTGCACAAATTGCATGGTAAAGAGAACTTTTTGCGCCAGAAGAAACTACTATTTGGTTAACGTCATAAACAAGGCCGTTATCTTTAAGAAATTTATTAACTATTGCTTTTTTAAGTTCTACCGTACCAGATGCTGGTGTGTATTTTGTAAAACCAATATCTAAGGCTTTTTTAGCAGAATTAATAATATATTCTGGGGTATTAAAGTCTGGTTCGCCTGCACCAAAACCAATAACAGAAATGCCTTCTGCTTTCATTTTCTTTGCCTTTGCCGTAATTTCCAACGTTAATGATGGTGAAATTTCGCTAACTTTTTTTGAAACTATCATTTTTTTCTTCTCCTTAATTTTCATCGTACCCTTGCGCAAGTTTAGTTTCTCTGTCGTAAATCGCAAGTGCTTCTACCATTTCCTCTATATCACCCATTATAAAATTATCTAAAGAATATAGGGTTAAGCCAATTCTGTGGTCAGATACTCTGCCTTGTGGGAAATTATAAGTTCTAATTCTTTCCGAACGGTCGCCCGTACCAACTTGGCTACGCCTATTTTCTGAATATTCTTTTTCGTATTGAGATTGGTAATAATCGTATAATCTACTTTTTAATACACGCATTGCCTTTTCTCTGTTTTTAGTTTGTGAACGTTCATCTTGGCACAATACAACAATACCCGTTGGTATGTGTGTTAACCTTATGCAAGATTCCGTTTTATTTACGTGTTGACCACCTGCACCACTACTTCGAAGTGTATCAACTTTTAAATCTTTTTCATCTATATTAACTTCAACGTCTTCAACTTCTGGCAAAACTGCTACCGTAACGGTTGAAGTATGAACTCTGCCTTGAGATTCTGTTTCTGGTACACGCTGTACTCTGTGAACACCACTTTCGTATTTTAATTTAGAATAAGCAGATTTACCAGAGATAGAGAATATTACTTCTTTAACCCCACCAAGTTCTGTGGAGTTATTTTCTATTTCTTCTGTTTTCCACCTATTTTTTTCGGCATACTTAACGTACATTCTGTAAAGTTCGTAAGCAAATAAACTTGCTTCTTCACCACCTGCACCTGCCCTAATTTCCATAATAACGTTCTTTTCGTCGTTAGGGTCTTTTGGTAGAAGTAAAATTCTGAGTTCTGCAGAAATACTTTCAATTTTATCTTTACATACTAAAAATTCTTCTTGTAAAAGAGCCTTCATTTCTGGGTCGGTTTCAACTTGTAGTTCGTTTGAAATAGCATCTCTTTCGGCAGTAATTTTTTTGTATTCTAAATATTTTTCTACCGTTTCTGTCATATCTGCAAGTTCTTTGGTATATGCTTTCCATTCGTCCATTTTAGCAATAACTTCTGCACTTGACACTAGTTCGTTTAATTTTTCAAAACGTTCTACCATTTTATCTAATTTTTTAAACATTAAAGCACCGCCTTAACAATTCTTTCTATATTTTCGTAGTCTTTAATAATTTCAACACTTTTGTAGCCGTTAAGCATTTTAGCAATTTCTTGCGCTTGGCCAATTCCACATTCTAATAACAAAACACCTTTTTCAGTTAAGTGTTCTTTTGCTACGGAACAAATTATTCTATAAAAATCGTACCCGTCTACACCACCGTCTAATGCTAAAGAAGGTTCAAAATCTTTAACTTCTTTTTGAAGCCCGTTTATATCTTCAGTTTTAATATAAGGTGGGTTAGAAACTATAACGTTAAATTTCCTTGGCAAACCATCGCTTATTTCAGAAAACAAATCGCTTTCAATAAATTCTATTTCAACTTTATTTAATTTAGCGTTTTCTTTTGCTAATTGCAACGCCTCTTTGCTAACGTCTATAGCGGTAACTTGTGCATTACTTTCTTTTTTAATTGCAATAGCAATTGCGCCACTACCAGTGCATAAATCTAAAACCTTACTATCTTCATTTATGCTTTTTAGCGCATTTTCTACTAATAGTTCAGTTTCTGGCCTTGGAATAAGCACCCTTTCGTCAACTTTAATTGTATAACCATAAAAATTAGTGTCGCCAATGCAATACCACAAAGGTCTACCTGTAATTCTTTCTTCTACTATTTTATTAATTTTTTCAACAAAATTAGGTTTAACTATTTGTTGAGTGTTTAACTGGTCTCTTTTGCAATTTAATACTAAACTAACAATCCACTCTGCTTCTGCATATTCTGTAATACCGTGCTTATTTAATTTTTCGGCAACTTCTTTTAGAAGTTCATTGCGTTTTTTTGCAACAACGAATTTAACTTCTTTTACTTCTGGGTTAGCATCTAATTCTAAAACTGCGTTAAAAGAAGTAATTGCTACTTCAATCATATCGTCTTTAGGTTCTTTGGTAGTAATTTTTTGCAATAACATACCAGGCCACTTAAATATTAAAAATATTTTGCTATTTGTTTTAGCAAGCAATTTTAGCACTTCGTAAGAAAGCCCTGCTACGATAGGAAAAAACGCTAATTTAAGCACTAGCCTTAAAAGCCCTTGCAAAGAAGTTCCTACAATAGATTCAAAACAAGCAAACGCAATAATACTAGTTAATAAAACTAAAACTATAAAAGAAGTACCACACCTATCGTGAATTCTTGTGCAAGTTTTAACGTTTTCTACCGTTAAAGGTAAACCCTTTTCGTAGCACGAAATAGTTTTATGCTCTGCCCCGTGATACATAAAAGTTCTTTTTATATCTTGCAAAGCAGAACAGAGCAAAATATAACCTAAAAAAACAAGTAGTTTTAGCCCACCTTCAATAAAGTTTTTTGCCCAAATGCCAAATTCAATATTGAAAAGTAATTGTAAAAGCCCCCTTAAAAATTGTGGCAACCACATAAAAAGGAAAACGGCAAGAGCCAACCCTAATACCAAACCTATTGTAGTTACTATAGTTACAAGGTTAATTTTTAGTTTTTCTGCAAGCCATTTTTCAAATTTAGAAGGCTCACCTTCGCCGTAAACTTCGGCAGAACGCATTAGTATAGCCGAACCTTCTATCATTGAAGAAAAAAATGCCAAAACACCCCTAATAATAGGCAAACGGAAAAGAAAGCACTTTGAAGTAATAGGTTTAGTTCTTTTAGTTTCTAACCTAATAACCCCATCTGCATCTCTAACAGCCGTAGCCATAGAAGTAGGGCTTTTCATCATAACCCCTTCTAAAACGGCTTGCCCACCTATTGAAGTTTTTTTACTACATTTTTTTGACATGATAAACCTAAAAAAAAGGCTTTAAGAATATTTTTATACCTTAAAGCCTTAATACAGCCAACTATTACTTTGCTTTGCTATATCTCTTATTGAACTTATCAACACGGCCGCCGGTATCTACCAACTTTTGTTTACCAGTGAAAAACGGATGGCATTTGCTACAAATGTCAACGTTAATAGTATCTGCTTTTTTAGTTGAGCCTGTTGTAAAAGTTTCGCCACATGCGCAAACAACTTTTACTTCATGATAATCTGGATGAATTGCTTCTTTCATTTTACACCTCAAATTGTAATTTACTTTGATATTATAATATAATTTTTAGGTATAGTCAACTATATATTGTCTAATTTTATAGTTTTTTTATAAAAAAGTTAAAATTATTTCAAGGGTGTAAAATAGTTGATTTTTTTGTTTGAATATTATATAATGGGAATAATTTACGAACAAAAAAGAATTTTTTAATTTTTTTGGAGAAAGTATGAAAGGTTGGAAATTAACAAAACCTTTAACGCTTACTGAACAAGAAATAACCGTTAAAGAAAAAACAAATAAAACCAAAGTTAAAGTAACTAAAGCACTTTTAACTTTATCTGACGTGCTAAATTTTAGCAACGAAGAAAGTAACAATATGGTTTTAGGTAGTTACGGCATTGGTATTGTTAGCGAAGTTAACTCTAACTTGTTTGGTATTGAAAAAGGTAGCCACGTTTATATAGAGCCAAATCACCCTTGCGGAGAATGTTTTAACTGCAAAAACGACGAGCAAATTAAATGTTCTAATATGCAAACCGCAGGCGAAGATTATAACGGTTTTTTAAGCGATTTTGTTATGGCAGACCCAAGTAGTTTATATTTATTGCCAAACAGTGTTTCTAACTTCTCTGCCCTATTTATTAGCCACATTTCATTAGCAATTTCCGTTATAGACGAATTAGGGATTCAAAAGGGAGATTACGTTTCTATAATTGGTGGCAACAACTTTGCAAACATTTTAACACAACTTTTAATATACTACCAAGCAGTTCCAATTTTGGCAACGTTAAATGAAGAAGATTACCAAATTGCAAAAGAATCTGGCATATATTACGTTTTAGGTCCAGAAGATTCTTGGCAAAAAGAAGTTTCTTCTATCACTGGTGGCAGAATGACGAAGTTTGTTGTATACGTTTCAGACTGCAACATACCAACTAATAAAGCCTTTGCCCTTGCTTCTTATAACGCAGGTATTGCTTTTACTGGTACTTCTTACAAAAACTTGTCTTTACCAACGGCACAAGCAATGAAAAAACAATTAGATATTCACTTCATTAATTCTGGCTATGGCAATACTGCAACAAGTATTAACCTAATAGCAAATAAGGCGTTAGACCTTTCGCATCTTAAATTAGATAGCACTACTTTCGATAACGTTCCTAACACCTTACATAGTATGCTTAAAAACCTAGAAGAAAATGATAAAATTTACGAAACTATTGTAGATTTAATATAAAAAATACGTTATAAAATTAAAAAAAGACCAACTTTGGTCTTTTTTTTAATTTTCTTTTTGTTTTTTATAGAAAAAAAATTTTAATATTTTTCTTATTATCGTTGGTGGTTTAATACAACAAATTTTCATATTTTACCCCTTAATAAAGAATAGTATATTATATGCAAAATTCATTATATATGCCACATTAATTTTCTCTTAAATACTTAATAACGGCACTTCTATCGGCTTCTTTATAAATAGTGCTACCAGCAACAATTACGTTTGCACCGGCATCTTTAACTATTTTAACGTTTTCTTTTGTAATTCCACCGTCTATTTCTAAATCTATATCTTTACCAGTACTTATAATAAGTTTTCTTGCTTCTTCTATTTTAGGAACAACGCTTTCAATAAACTTTTGCCCGCCAAAACCTGGAAAAACACTCATTAATAAAAGCATATCGCATTCTTCAATAACGTTTTTAATAGCACTAACAGGGGTATCTGGGTTAATTACGGCGCCACACTTTACTCCTAAAGATTTAATTGCCTTTAGCGTATCTTTTAATCTATCTCCACATGCTTCGTAATGAACCGTAATAAAATCTGACCCTGCGTCTGCAAAATTTTCTATATATTTCCAAGGGTTAACAATCATTAAATGGCTATCGAAAACAGCCTTAGAATAATTTCTAATTTCCTTAATAAATTTTGGGCCGAAAGACATGTTTTTAACAAAACTTCCGTCCATAACGTCTAGGTGGATATAATCTGCTCCTGCTTCTGTAATTAACTTAACTTCTTCTCCTGCCCTTGCAAAATCTGCAGAAAGGAATGATGGTGCAATTTTAATCATAATTTTCTTTTCTCCTTAATAATTCTTTGTAAATTTCAATGTATCTAGTGTATCTTTCTTTAGAAAGTTTTCCTTTTTCTACCGCTTCTTTAACGGCACAATTTGGTTCTTCTATATGCTTGCAACCCCTAAATTTACAATTAGGTGCAAGTTCAAGGTATTCTAAATAATATTCTTGCACGTCTTTATGAGTAACCGATGCATAAATAACGGCAAAACCGGGTGAATCTATAACTTTTATTCCGTCTTGTTGGTATATTTTAGAACTTGTTGTAGTGTGTTTGCCCCTACCTATTTTTTCGCTTAATTCCCCAGTTTTTAACTCTAAATTAAACAATGCGTTAATAAATGAAGTTTTACCAACAGCACTTTGCCCTGCAAGAACTGAAAGTTTACCTTTTAATTCGTTTTTTATATCGTCTATTCCAAAACCATCAATGGTGTTTATACTATAAAATTTTGCATCAACGTCTTTATATTCACAACAAAACTCTGTAAAAAAACTTTTAGAAAGGTCGTTTTTATTAACTACGAAAATTATTTCTAAACCTAATTTTATAGAGTTTATAATAAGTTTATCTATAAGCAAATAATCTGGCTTAGGTAATGGCGCAACGAAAATAACAACAGCATCTACGTTGGCAACGTTTGGCCTAACAAGGTCGTTTTTACGTGGTAAAACTTTTTTAATTGATTGGTTTTCTATTTCAACTAAATCGCCAACCTTTATGCCGTAATCTTTTACCTTGCCATATGCAGAACAAGTTAAAACTTGGTTTTCAATATTAACGAAATACCTATTTGAATTAACTTTAATTACAACACCAGTCATTAATCTTTTTCCTTTAAATATTTTTGCCTTAATTGACCACAAGCCCCGTCTATATCTGCGCCCATTTTTCTTCTTAAAGTAGCAGAAAGCCCTTCTTTTTCTAACATACCTAAAAATCTATATGCTTCTTTATCGGTAACCGACTTTAAGTCGTTTTCCTTAACTTCGTTAAGCCTAATTAAATTTATGTGGCAAGGCTTACCTTTAAGTAATGAAATTAACCCTTTTGCGTGCCTTTCTGTGTTAGTTTTGCCGTTTATTAAAACATATTCGAAATAATATCTTCTTCCCGTTGCCTTAAAATACACGTCGCAAGCATCTAAAACGTTTTTAATGGTATATTTTTTTGCTACTGGCATAATTTCTTTTCTTTCTTCATCAAAAGGAGAGTGCAAAGAAATGGTAATATTTAATGGTATGTTTTCGTTAGTAAATTTAATAATTTTATCTGCTAAACCACAAGTTGAAAGGCTAATGTTTCTTGGGCTAATATTAATGCCACCTTTTTCGCTAACAAGCCTTAAAAATTCTATGGTATTGTCGTAATTATCTAAAGGTTCTCCACTACCCATTAAAACAAGGTTAATAATTTTTCTTTTATCACCTATGCCACCGTTAAGATATTTATTAACGGCAATAACTTGCCCTAAAATTTCTGCGCTTGTTAAATTTCTAACTAAACCATCTAAGCCAGACGCACAAAATTTACAACCCATTCTGCAACCAACTTGCGTAGAAACACAAAGGGTGTAGCCGTATTTATATTTCATTAAAACGCCTTCTACAACGTTGCCGTCTTTTAATAAATATAAAAACTTTTCCGTTCCGTCCATAGACTTAACAGATTTATGTATTTCAACTGGTTGAGATATAAAATTTTCTTTTAAGATTTGCCTTAAATTTTTAGAAATATCCGTCATTTCGTCAAAAGTTAAGCCACTATGCAAAGACTTAAAAATTTGCTCTGCACGATAAGGTTTTTCGTTTATAGAAAGCATTAATTCTTTCAGACGAACAACGTTATAAGAAAGTAAACTTTCCATAATATTAAACCCTCCTTAACTTTGCAACGAAAAAGCCAACTCCATTAGAAATATGTGGTAAAAATTGCAAAGTGCCGTCTATTTTTAAGTGTTCTAATGGACTATTAATTTCTTCTATAACAAAATCTTTTTTATTTTGTAAAAACTTTTTTATAAGTTCTATATTTTCACTTTTTAATATTGAACAAGTAGAATAATATAAACAACCACCTTTTTTAACGTACTTACAAACGTTGTTTAAAATTGAAAGTTGTTCATTGTTTAGTTCAATTATACTATTTTCTTCTCTGTTTAACTTTATATCTGGATTATCGTTAACAACGCCTAAACCACTGCAAGGAGCATCACATAAAACGGCATCAAAAGCACCTACAAAATCTTCCTTAAAAACTTTAGCATCTTGTAATTGTGCCGTAATATTTTTTCTGTTCATTCTAAAAGCATAATCTTCTATTAAAGAAACTCTGTGAGGGTGAATATCAAGTGAATTAACTTGGTTAAATCTATAAGATAATCTAACAGATTTTCCACCCGGTGCAGAACAACAATCTAAAAGTTTTTCGCCACTTTCTACCACTTCGCAAATTGCAACCGAGCCTATTGATTGAAAGGTGTAAATCCCCTTATCGTAATCTTCGTTTCTTCTAAAATTTTCAACGGAAAACACGTTATAAAAAGGTGTTTTTGTAAAATTATAGCCATGTTCTTGCAAATACTTTTCGCCGTTTTCATTATAAAAACAAACCCAAGTAGAGTTTTCTTTTGTAGAAATTATTTTTTCAGTTGTTTCATCGCCATAATCTTTAATTAAACGTTTAATTGCAAATTCTGGGTAAGAATATTTTACACTTAAATTTTTAATCGTATCTTTTGGGAGTTCAAAGTTAAAAGAAATAAATTTTCTTAAAAATGCGTTAACAAACCCACTTGCACCACTTTTACCTAACTTTTTAGTTAATTCAACTGCGTTTTGGGTAACGGCATATTCGTGGCTACATAAATATTTAATACAATACATAGAAATTTTTAGTATTGTTTTAATTGCTTGTTTAGGGGCTTTATTAGTTAAAGAAGAAATATAAAAAGAAAGTTCTTCATCTCTGTCTAAAACACCATAGCAAATTTTAGTTGTTTTCGCCCTATTTTTTTCTTCAATAATAGTGCTATTTAGCGCTTGCTTAAAAAACGCTTTATCTTTATATACTTTCGTTAATATTGAATAGCAGTCGTAAAAAGTGTTAAGCATTAGTAAAATGCCCACCTTTTTGTAGTTTATTTCCCCTTAAAAAGTCTGCAATATTCATTGCGCTACTGCCTGCTTTTTGCACTTTTTCTACAATTATAGAACCTTTGCCACAAGCAACTTCTAAATATTTTTCGCAAGTTTTAATTTCACCAGGCGTTCCACTTCCGTTAGAAAGTTTTGCACTATAAATTTTTAATGGTTGCCCATTATAAAAAGTAAAACAAATTGGAGATGGATTAAACGCTCTAATTTTATTAAAAATTTCTTCGCTAGTATTTTCCCAGTTTATTAAGGCGTGTTCTTTTTTAATCATTTTGGTAAAAGTTGCCTTATCTTTATCTTGCGCAGTATATTTTGCATTGCCATTTTTAATTAAAACAAGCGCTTTTTTAACCATTTCAGAGCCTAAAACGGAAAGTCTTTCAAATAATTCCCCGCTCGTTTCGTTAT
>JAFYWI010000005.1 GCA_017558105.1 Clostridia bacterium
AATTTTAATTAAATAAAAAAAATTAAAAAAAATTTAAAAATGTAGTGAAAAACGCTTGCAATTTATTTCTAAATTTGTTATAGTATGTTGGCAATGTTGAGAGACGGGAGCATAGCTCAGCTGGGAGAGCATCTGCCTTACAAGCAGGGGGTCATAGGTTCGAGCCCTATTGTTCCCACCAGAATCTCAATATTGCTATGGTGCGGGAATGGCTCAGTGGTAGAGCGTCGCCTTGCCAAGGCGAATGTCGCGAGTTCGAATCTCGTTTCCCGCTCCATTTTTTTTACAAATATGGCGCCATAGCCAAGTGGTAAGGCTCAGGTCTGCAAAACCTTCATCCCCAGTTCGAATCTGGGTGGCGCCTCCATTAAACTAAACGCTAAAGATAAATATGCCGAGGTGGCGAAATTGGCAGACGCAAGGGACTTAAAATCCCTCGGTAGCAATACCGTACCGGTTCAAGTCCGGTCCCCGGCACCAAACAAAACCCAACAGAGTTTCTGTTGGGTTTTGTTTTATGTTGAGGTAATGACCGGACTTGAACAATGTTCTCCGTAGCAAAGCGTAGGAGTATTAGGAGCCAGAATTATATATCTATCAACCATTTTTGCTTTGTTATTTTTTATCAAAATTCTATTAAAAAATTCATAGTGTTGACACATTTTTTTTAAGGTGCTATAATATTATTAAAAATAATATTAAATTTAAGTTTGCAAAACGTATTTTATGTTTATACTACGTTAATAGGAGTGCAAATGTCTAACGCAAAAAAACTTATAGAAGTAGAAAATTTATATAAAAAATACACGGCAAAAGGCAATTATGCTATAGAAGATATTTCACTTTACGGCAACGAAGGTGAAATTATTGGCATTTTAGGTCATAACGGCGCAGGCAAATCAACAACTATTAAGTGTATGACGGGTATTCATTTATACGATAAAGGTCTAGTTAAAATTTGTGGCTATAATATTGCTGAAGAAGACATTTTGGCAAAAAGCAATTTTGGTTACGTTACAGACGAGTTCACGTTGTTTGAAAGAATGACTGGTTTTGAATATATAAACTTTTTAGCAGACGTTTATAACGTAAGTGAAGAAGATAGAAAAGCAAGAATAGAAGAATTTAATAAAGTTTTTGCACTTGGCGAAGCACTTTATACGTTAATCAGTTCTTATTCGCACGGTATGAAACAAAAAATTTCTATAATGGGCGCGTTAATTCACCAACCAAAAGTATTTATTTTAGATGAACCAATGGTTGGTTTAGACCCTTATACTGCAAATCAACTTAAAAACTTTATTAAAGAATATGCTAAACGTGGCAACGTCGTAATGTTTTCTTCACATAATTTAGACGTAGCAAGTAAACTATGCAATAGGGTATATATAATAGACCAAGGTAAAATATTAGAAACAATAGATATGCAACAATTCAATAAAACTAAAAAAGACTTTGAAAAATATTTTCTTTCTATTACACAAAGGGAAGCAAGAGCGTGAAAGAATTTTTAACTTTATTTAAGTACGAATTTAAAATGCAAACTCCTTTTTTTAGAAAGAAAGGGAAACTAGACGTGTTGGGCGGAATTTTCGTAACGCTAATTATGGCGCTACTCGTTTACGTTGGCGTTTATTTTCTCTCAAGGGTTTTAAGGAATTATTTGCTTGTAGAAATCAATAAAGTATACGAACCAGTTCAACGAGCAAAAGAAATTTTAAGTTTGTTGTACTTGGTTGTAATAGCGTTAATGACTATTTTAACGTTAGAAAGAACAAGAAAAGTATTTGCAGACGATAAAAATAGGCTTGCTTTTTTGCGCTTACCATTAAAAAAGCGCAACGTATTTTTAAGTAAGTTTGCAGTTTTATCTATGCACTCTTTTATAATAGGTTTAGCCTTTATTTTAACCATAAACATAGTTTTGGCAACAATTATGCCGTTAGGAGCAAGGTTTTGGCTAGCAACCGTTTGCGTTTGCATATTCGTGCCAATTATTTGTTTGTTGTTAAACGCACTATTTATCGTTCCATATATTAAAATTATAGAGTTTTTACAAAACAGATATTTAGTTTTATTTATTTTGTTCACTCTTTTACTTGCCGTTGCGTTTTTTGCTTATTCAAACATATTAAACGTTTTGCAAACCCTTTTAACAACGGGCTCTATACGTTTTTTATTTAATGAAGATTTAGTTGCAACTTTGCAAGGGTTATATATTTTCTGTTATCCGGCAAACTCGTTAGTTTCTATTTTGTTAGAAGAGAACGCAATTTTATCTTGGCTGTTGCTATTGTTGTTTACGGCAGTTTCAGTTACGGTGGTTTTCTTTATAAGTAAAACTCTTTACAAAATAACTTTATATAGGCAACCTAAAAAGAGTATAAAAACTGCTAAACCAACCAAAATAAAACAAAGAAATAGCCTTACTTCTTTAATAATAAAAGAATTTATTTGCGTATTTAGAGAACCTAAATACCTTTTTGCATATTTTTCGGTAGCAACAAGTATGCCAATAATGGTTTATTGTTGTTTTACTTTATTTCAAGCGCTAATATATAACACTATTGGGGTGCAAATAAGTTTTGCATTGGCGCTATCAACGGTGTTAATATTTGCCGTTTTAACTAATACGTTTTGTTCAACCAACGTTACGAGAGACGGCTTTGGAATATTAAAAATGAAAACTTTGCCTTTAAGCATTTATAAAATTTTGTTTGCAAAAGTGGCGTTTTCAGCCATAATAAGTTGTTTGGCTGTAATAGTTTCTTGCATAATATTAGTAATAGCAACACCTTTAACCTTTTTAGATGGTGTAATTTGTATTCTAATAGGCTTAACCTTTACGGTTGCGCAAATTTTAATAGCCACTAAATTAGACTTAACTCACGCAAAAATTTCTATGAGCGATATAGAAGTAGAAGACCAAAGTGGCAAAACCTTATCTAAAGTTGTTCTTTTAGGTGGCGCTTTAACAATAGTATGTTGTGCAAGTTGTGTGTTCTTTGCACTATTTGCAAGTGGGTTAGTAGCCCTAAACGACTTAACTTTATTAAAAGTGTTAACATATTTAGTACCAACTTTAATAGGTATAATTTACTTGGTTTGTAGCGCGTTATATTTCCGCTTAAACCTTGTAAAATGTTTTCAAAAACTAACTAACAAGTAATTTACCAAAGGAAGATTTATGAGTAAAAAACTTATTGCATTAATGTTAATTTTACCTATGGTTTTAATGATGACCTTTTTTACTGCCGTAAACACGGTTAGTTTAAGGGTTCAAGTTCCAGTTTCCAAAATAGAAATTTTTGGAGACCCTTTTGTTTCGCTTGATATCGATAAAGAAGAAAAATATTTTGTAGATTATGCAGTATATCCAACCACTGCTGCAAACAAAAACGTAAAAATAGATTTTGAACCCGTTGGTAACCAACCTTTAGCAGAGCTAGAGTATAAAGACGGGTATATCTATCCAAAATCGGTAGGCTCTGCAAACGTTTTGTTAACCACGGCAGACGGCGGGTATAAAGCAAAATTCCAAGTAGTAGTAAAAGCAAAAGAACTAAAAGAAATAGTTTGTTCTGTAAGTAATAACGTGCTTGAAGTCGGCGATGAAACGCAAATTTACACACAATTCATACCAAACACGGTAACGGATAAATCATTAGAATATTCTTCAAGCAATTCAAGCATTATATCTGTAAGTCAAACGGGGTTAATAACTGCAACAGGCAATGGTGAAGCAACCATAACCATTAAATCTGTTGCAAAACCAAGTGTTTATTATACTTTAGGAATAGAAGTGGAAGCTAAAGGTCCGTTAAGCGTAGCCCAAAAAGAAATAAATACTTTTAATAAAACAGGCTCGGTTAACTTAGTAGTAGAAAAAAGCATTATAGTTAATAATGAAAATTTAACTTATAAAGTATTAAACGAATATGGCGATGTTTTAACCAACGTATTAAAAGCAGAAGACGAAAATAACCCTTTCGTTGACTTAAGTAACGGAAATTTTGAATTTAATTATAAGTTTGTAAATGAAAACTATTACGGCAAGGTTATAGTTGTTTTTGAGCTAACAACTGAAACAGAAACTATAACTAAATATTGCACGATTAATAGAGAAGAAAAATTCACGGCAGAATTTTCTTCTGATTCAGCTATTTATACTGAAATAAATTCTATACTTCATTGGGACGAACATATTAAAATTTACCCTTTAGATACTAACGTAGAATATCACGTAAATTATTCTAATAATAACGTTGTGGGTTCCTTAAAAGATGCTGGTTGCGTAAAAATGGGGCTAACTAAGGCAACAATTGTAGTAAAAAGCACCGAAAAACCAAGCCAAACCTATACGTTAGAAAAAGATATTTACGTTTGTCCAGAAGAAATTTTTATTAACGAAAGCAAAAAGGCTGGTGGTATTCCATACGGTATAGAAGACGTTTGGACCATTGGTAAATATAACGTAGACGGCGAAGAAATAAGCCATAACCTTTCTCTTTCATATGGAGGAAAGCCACAAGGCTTTGACTTTGATAAAATAGAAGAAAAAATATCTTTTGTTTCTTCAGCCCCAAATAGTGTTAGCATAAGCAATAGTGGCAAAATTAATATTATAGAAACTAATTTTAACAAAATTGTTCAATTTAAGGCTGTTTTAGACCTTCCTAATAAAATTGAAACAGAACCTTTTAGTATTCGTTGTGTTGAAAATGGTGTTGAAGTAGATAGTTTTTTAAGCTTGCATAAAGCAACCTTACAACAAAACGTAATTATTTTACAAAAAGATATTATAGATGACTTTGGTATATATGAACAAGGCAAAAATTTCTACGTTGGCGAAAATATTCAAAGAATATCTAGCACATACGACACTAAATTTTACGGCACGGAAACACCACAAGTAATAACCTTATTACAATTTAAAAACGATTTATATGGCAACGGCTACGTTATTAATGCAAACAACGTAACTAACGTTAGTAATGCAGATAGGTTTAACGGCAAGGCTTTGTTTAACGGCCCACTTAACTTTGTTTCCATGGGTAATTTAGCAAGTGTTAAAGCGCAAGATAACATTTGTTTCGCCGTTTATGAAAACGTTAAAATCAACAACGTAGAATTAATAGGCTATACCTTTAATAGCAATAGCACTCAAAACAATTTGGCTGATTTAGATTATGCTGGCACGGTAGTAGAAGTTTTAGGCGATAACGTTACCATAGAATATTGCAGAATAAGTAACGGAAGAACGGTTTTACGTGCTTTTGGCGATATAGAAAATAAAGAAAAGGCAATAAACGTAACCTTAAAAAATAGCGTTTTAAGTAATGCAAGGGAATTTTTGGTTAGAATAGGCAGTAATTTAGTTAAGTACGATGAAAGAACGGCAACTGAAATAGATGCAGAAAATTATAACGCACCACTACTTGACGGCGAAGAATTTAACTTCCCAGCAGGCCAAAATTACAACAACCTTTCTAACGAAGAAAAAGCAATTTACGAACAAAAATACATTAAAACCTTTGTTACTATAGAAAATAGTGTTCTAAAAGATGCAGGGTTATTCTGCGTTGGTATAGACACGCATTTTGCAGGTCCAATGTTATTAGATGCATTAGAGTGTTTCCAATTCTTAAAAAATTCAGAGTGGGCAACGGCACTTGCTAATTGGAAAAATTTATCTGCTACAAGTTATGGCGCAAAACTAACCTTTACTGGCGACGTTAGAATGTATAACTGGAAAAATATTAACGATTATGATAGTAGCACTCTAATAGAAATAGGTGCAGGGGCAAATTCAGATTTAATAGAAAAGCTTAAATTTGACGTAAAGGAAATGATAAGTCACTTAGGCAATACTTCAATGGTTTATCGTGAAAATGGCGAAGAATACGTTCATGGTGGTATTGTTTTCTTTGGTGGTGGAAACAACTACGGGGTATTTGAAAATAAATCGAATAGTTTTGCTGGGCTTATTGAAAACGGTGTAGAAACCACCCTAGAAGGTTATTCGGTAACCCTAGAAGAAGTAGGGCAAGAAACTTTAGAAATGGCAGCGGGTAATAAACCTTTCTACTTTGTGTTATATAATGCAAATAGCAACTTTATTCCACCAGTACAAAATTATATTTTAACAACAGGCAATGCTTTCGATTGCATTTACCGTAAAGGTAATTAAAGGAGGTAGGGTATGAAAATAACAAGGTCATTAAGAAAATTTTTAACTATTTTGTTAGTTGGTATGCTAACTCTGGCATTTGGTGGACTTTTCGCTTGCCAAGCAGATACCGATAAATATTCTATTGAAACAGATAAAACTGAAATGCTTTTTTATTACCAAGAAGAATTTAACTTTGAAGAGTATTTTGAAAACACTTACTTAAAAATTACTAAAGAAGACGGTGAAGAATATCTAATTGATTTTGAAAATTATATGTTTACAGAAGAAATAGACACTTCTTCCGTTGGAGAAAAGTCTATTGAACTTTCATATAACAATAAATCAATTACTTTTACTTACTTTGTAAAGTATAAAGTAGACTTTTTAGTTGACGGCGAAATTTATGAAAGCCAATACGTTTTAACTGCAGATGAATTAGATTTAACTAAAATTCCAACGAAAACGGGTTTTACTTTCGTAGGTTGGGAAGAAATTGATGGCGAAATAACTAATAACGTTACGTTAAACGCTAATTTTATTAAAAATAAAACCAGTTTGCAATTTAATATTGAACAAAGTTCTTTTGAATATGACGGCACGGAAAAAAAGCCTATATATAGTTTTACGGGCGTAGATAATGAAACCGTTAACGTAAAATACGAACTTATAGGCTATGAAACGGCTAAAGACGTAGGAACTTATAATTATATGCTAACTATTGAAGACGATAATTATGAGGGTGAATATTTTGGCGAGTTTGAAATTACTAAAAAGCCAATTAAAGTAGAAATTTCTACTGAAGAAATGGTATATGGCACAACCGTACCAACCTTTACCGTTAACGTATATAATGCCGACGGCAATATTTTAGAAGATAGCCTAAAAGGCCAACTTAACCTTTCTACTAATGCGCCAATTTTTCCACAAGCAGGTGAGCACGAAATAGATTTAGTTAACAAAACTTATTCTAACTTTAATTTAACTGAAATTGAAAAAGGCAAATTAGTGGTTAATAAAGCAACGCATGGCGTAGATGTTTCTATATTAGAAGAAAAAGCAGTTTACGGCACTATTTTAACTAAAGAAGACCTAGTTAGCACTAATAACGAAATTGGCTCTTGGGCGTTTGCTACTGAAAACGTTCAAATTTTAACTGCAAACACCTTTACTACAAAAGTATTATTTACACCTTTCGACACAAAAAATTATAATTCAATAGAAAAAGAAATTACCTTTAACGTAGCAAAAAAACCTGTTGAAATTAAGTTGATTAATAACGAATTTACTTACGACGGCGAAGAAAAATTAGTTTCTTACGTGGTTGAAGGAGTGCTAGATAACGACTTTAACGTTGAAGACAATATTGCAAAAACCAATGCTGGTAGTTACGATATAAACTTAGTATTAAAATCTGAAAAATACTTTGCAGAAGACTTAAAAACAAAACTAATAATAAACAAAGCAAACAAGGCAGAGTTTACCTTCGTTCAAAGCAATTTAGAAGAAATAACTTATAACGAGCAATCTGCAAGAATACTAAAAGATATAACCTTACCTAACGGCTATACTTGGGCTAATGCAGAACAACTATTATTAATTGGCGAAAATAATTACCAAGTCGTTTACACTCCAGAAGATACTAATAACTTTAACGTAGAAAAGGCAGAACTAAAATTAAAGGTTAATAAAGCGCAAGGCGAAATTATAGTTAATGTGGCAGAAAATGGTGAATATACCTTTAATTCTACCTATCAATATGATTTTAGCGCAAGTGTTAATAATAACGAACAAACTATAAAATATTCTTACCTTTATAATGGCGAACCAACCAATGCGCTAAAAGATAGTGGTAATTACGTTGTAACCATTACTTTAGAAGAAACAGAACATTATTTAGGTGCAACTAAGGAAGTTAACATACAAGTTCTTCAAGTTCAAAATCAAGATGAAGTTGTTTCAACTATAAACGCAATTTATTTAGATACTTTAGAAAAATTCGTTAATGTTTTACCAACAAGTTCTTATGGCGAATGGACTTGGCAAAACACTTTAACCACAAAGGTTGGTAACGTTGGCGAAAATACCTTTAACGCAGTATTTACCCCTTACAACACAATAAATTATGCAAGTAGAGTTGTAGAAGTTAAATTTAACGTAGGTAAGTTAGGCATAAGCGCACCTACTTTAAGCGCTAGCACCTTTACCTATACAGGCAAAACTCAAAAACCTACGGTAGCAGTAAACGACCTATATAAAATAGTAAACGAAGGTGGCGTAAACGTAGGCACGTATGAAGTAGTAGTTTCATTGGTAGATAACTTAAATTATAAGTGGGTAAATGGCAATAGTGAAGATATAACTTTAACTTATGAAATAGTAAAAGCAACTAACTCATTTACCTTAAATCCAAACTTAAACAAAACAACTTGGGTTTATGGTGAAGAACAAGGTGCTATAAGTATTGGCACGGCAAAATTTGGCAATGTTGAAGTATTTTTTGTAGACGGCGAAAATAACCAATATAACGTAATGCCAACTAACGCGGGCGAATATAAGGCTATATTTAGTGTAGCAGAAACAGAAAACTATTACGGCTTAAAAACTGAAATAACCTTTGTAATAGAAAAAGCAAGGGTAGATATTCCTACTTTAACCGAAAAATCTTTTATTTATAATAGTGAACTACAAAAACCTATAATAGAAGAAAGCGACCTTTATACAATAGTAAATAATGGTGGTGTAAACGTAGGTACTTACCAAGTTGTTATTTCGTTAGCAGATACTTCTAACTATAATTGGTCTAAAGGCAATATTGAAG
>JAFYWI010000006.1 GCA_017558105.1 Clostridia bacterium
AATTCCAACGATAAGTGAAAAAACCTTTGTTTATACTGGCGAAACACAAAAGCCAACAATATTAGAAAGCAAACTATACACAATAGTAAATAATGGTGGCGTAAACGTAGGTACTTACCAAGTTGTTATTTCGTTAGCAGACTCTACTAACTATAATTGGTCTAACGGCAATATTGAAGATATTACCTATACCTACTATATAGAAAAAGCAACAAACGAATTTACGTTAAACCCAAATTTAAGCAAAATAACTTGGGTTTATGGCGAAGAACAAGGGGTTGCTACTCTTGGCAAGTCAACTTTTGGTAACGTTTCAGTTGTTTACGTAGACGGCGAAAATAACCAATATAACGTAATACCAACTAACGCAGGCGAATACAAGGCCGTATTTAGCGTAGTAGGAACAGAAAACTATTACTACTTAGAAGCCGAAATAATATTTGTAATAAAAAAGGCAAGTGTAAATTTACCTACAAGCCCACAAAATAAATCTTATACGGGCAGTAAACTTGTTGCAGACGTTGTAGAAAATTCACTTTATACAATAGTAAATAATGGTGGCGTAAACGTTGGCGAATATAACGTTACCTACACACTTAAAAACGACGTTAACTACAAGTGGGCAGACGAAAAGGAAGGCGCAACTAGAACGTACGTATTTGCTATAACAAAAGCAACTAATAGTTGGGCTCTAAATCCAAGCATATCTAAAAACACTTGGGCTTATGGTGAAGAAGCAGGTGTATTAAACATTGGTAATGCAAGTTTTGGCATGCCAAATATAAAATATATCGACCAAAACAATAAAGAATATAAAGAAGCACCAACTAATGTTGGCACTTATAGGGCAGTTGTTAGTGTTGTAGGAACAGAAAATTACACAGCTTTAACAACAACAATTAACTTTACAATAGAAAAGGTTATATTAACAATAACTGCACCGCAATTTGTAGATACTATTTTCTATGAAAATAAAGTTGATTTAAATAATGAAAGTAATTTTGTGGCACTGCCAACAATAGATAAAAACGTTTTAGGCGAATTTGTTTATGAATTACCATTAGGTCAACAAATAGAAGATGGCAAGGTAAAAGTTAAAGTTACCTTTATAACGGTAGATAGCGTAAATTACCAAGTTGCTAGCGAAGTATATGCAACAATAAACGTTAAAACTGTTGCAACAATAGGTTCTGTAAACTATGGCAGTATAGAAAGTGCATTGCTTAACGCCGTTAGTGGAGACGTCGTTTGGGTAACTGCAGGCGACGTAAATATTGAAATTACGTCTGATTGTGAAATTCTAAGTGACGTAATATTGAATATTCCATATGAAGGAAAAGATATGAATTCTAACGGAAAGGCAGAGTTAACGGATAAAACTGTAAATAATATAAATGCTTTAACCGTTGTTACTGTAAAAGAAAACGTTACCCTAACGAATTATGGCACTATTCAAGTTACAGGTCAACTTTCTGGTGGTGGCGGTGGAGGCGCTTACGCAGGGCATACTGCAGGTAAAACTGCAAAAGTTGTATTAAAAGCAAACGCTATTATTAACAACGTTGGTGGCACTATAAAATTATTTGGTTTAATTTTAGAAAGCTATAACGACAACGGAAGCCAAGTTATAATTGATGGTGGTAATTTGTATATGCCTTTCGTTGTAAGGGACTTTAGGGGTGGTTCGTATATGTACGCCGTATATGATAATAAGCAAGCAACGGCTTTTAACGAATTTGAACTAAGAAACATCACCTCTTTAGTAACTGTAAAAAATAGTGCAAATGTTTATGGGTATGCAAACCTTGCTACAAGCAAATTAATTGGTAGTGGTACTCAACAAAACGCAACTACTATTAACTTGGTAAGCACAAATTCTACTGCAATAATACATTTCGCTAATAACAACGGTTATTTAACTTCTAAATACAACATAACAGATGATGGATATACTGGGGGAGATACTTGGGCTGATGGTATACTAGATTTAGATATTTTTGGTGGTGCTACGGCAGAAGCTATGAGTTTGAAAGTTAATACTGGTTTGGGTAATACAACCGTATCTACTGAAAATGTATTTTTTCCAATTTCTTGGAGACTTAATATCTCTTTAAACGGTTTAGATGGTGAAGAATGCAATTATACAATGAACTACAAATATAAAATAATGCCGGGTGGTGTATTTACTGTAGGCGAAGGTGCTAACTTAACTATAAAAACCCTTGCAGTTTATACGCAACAAGCAATAACTGACGTTAACGATATTAGTACTGGCTTAACTTTGCCTTATAGCGAAACTGTTGGAGATGGTCAATTTATAGTAGAAACCGGTGGTAGCGTTACCATAACAAAAGGTAACGTTGGTGGCGCAATAAAGGTGGTAGAAGGTGGAAGTTTTGTAAATAATGGTACGTCTAGCGTAACTGCATATGAGGTAAAAGAATTAACAGGTTCTAGTATCTTTGCAAACTGCAAGGTGGAAAATATTAATTTAAGTCTTACGTTAGTATAAGAAATTATTTAGGAGAAAAATATATGCAAAACAAAAAAGAATTAATTCAAGCGTTAAAGTTTTTAGGTTTTTCAGTAAGTGCAGGGGTAATACAAGTACTTTCTTTTACCTTGCTTAACGAAATATTATTGGTAGATTATTGGGTTAGTTATTTAACTGCATTAATACTTTCTGTCTTATGGAATTTTACCTTAAACAGAAAATTTACCTTTAAGTCTGCATCTAACGTGCCAATAGCAATGTTAAAGGTTGCTCTTTTCTATGCAGTATTTACACCATTATCTACTTTAGGTGGCGATTATTTAGAAAGCATTGGTTGGAACGAATATTTGGTTTTAGCAATTTCTATGGCGCTTAATTTCGTGTTAGAATACGTATACCAAAAGTTCTTTGTATTTACCGACGTCTTAAATAAAAAAGAAGATGTAAAAGAAGAACCTAAAGAAGAAAAGTAATGAAGTAAAGCTTAATAAAAATTATTTTTTAACTACAAAAAGCACTTAAAAATTAAGTGCTTTTTTATTTTGTCAAAAGTAAACAAAAGGTTGCAAAGTATTTTAACAAATTACAATATTTTTGCATATAATATATATTATGTATATTAATGCAAAGTTATATGTGCAAATTAGTTCAATTTAATGTGTTTGGCAATGTCTTATATTATAAATATAATCTTATATTATAAATAATTTTTGGAGTTTTTATATGACTATTGGCAAAAAAATTTCTTATTTAAGAAACTTAATAGGGCTAACGCAAGAAGAATTAGCAGAAGAAATTGGCGTTTCTAGGCAAACGATATCTAAATGGGAAATAGACCAAATGCTACCCCAAACGGATAAGGTTGTTTTGCTATGTAAAACTTTCAAAGTTACTACAGATGAACTATTGATAGATAATATTGTATTAAACAACGTAAACGATTCTTTGCAAAGCAATAATAAATATTTTGGCACAGATGGTTTTAGGGGTGAAGCGAATAAAGATTTAACTTCTATGCACGCATATAAAGTAGGCAGATTTTTGGGTTGGTATTATTCTTCTAAACTTTCTGGTTGCGAAAAGACTAACTATAAACCCAAAATAGTAATCGGTAAAGATACAAGGCGTTCAAGTTATATGTTAGAATACGCGTTAGTTGCCGGCTTAACGGCTTCTGGGGCAGATGCGTATATGTTGCACGTTACCACCACTCCAAGCGTTTCTTATATTACTAAACAAGATGAATTTGATTGTGGCATAATGATAACTGCATCTCATAACCCTTATTACGATAACGGCATTAAAATAATAAATAAATACGGCGAAAAATTAGAAGAAAAAACTATATCTTATATAGAAGCCTATTTAGATAATAACCTTAAAAAATTAAACGTTTTAGGGGCAGATTTACCGCTTGCAACCAAAGAAAAAGTTGGGTGTATTATAGACTACGTTTCTGGTAGAAATCGTTATTTAGGCTATTTAATTTCTATAGCGTCTCACTCTTATAAAAAACTAAAAATTGGCATAGATTGTGCAAATGGTTCAAGTTGGTGGTTAGGTAAGGCTCTATTTACTGCGTTAGGAGCAAATATTTTTGTTATTGGTGATGAGCCAAACGGGTTAAACGTTAACGAAAATTGCGGGTCTACACATCTTGAAAAACTAAAAAAACTTGTTAAAGAACAACGTTTAGATATGGGTTTTGCCTTTGACGGCGATGCAGATAGATGCTTGGCTATTGATGAATTTGGAAACGTTGTAGATGGCGATAAAATTTTATATATTTTAGGTAAAAGGTTAAAAAATCGTGGAATATTAAACGAAAACACCCTTGTTTGCACCGTTATGTCTAATAGTGGTTTATTAGAATCATTAGAAAAAGTGGGCATAAAAGCCGTTCAAACACAGGTTGGCGATAAGTACGTTTACGAAAAAATGCAAGAAAATGATTATAGGCTAGGTGGCGAACAATCTGGGCATATTATAGTTAAAAAGTATGCAACTACTGGCGACGGTTTGCTTACTGCCATTATGATTTTAGAAGAAGTTTTAGATGAGAAAACAACCCTTTCTAAACTATGTGAAGAGGTTATTTTGTACCCAAATTACCTTAAAAACGTTAAAGTAAAAGATAAAAATATGGTATTTGAAGATGAAAAAGTTTTAGAAAAAGTAAAAGAAATAGAGTGTAAAATTAACGGCAAAGGAAGGGTGCTTTTTAGAAAAAGTGGCACGGAACCAATAGTTAGAATTATGGTTGAAACAGAAAGTAAAAAAGACTGCGAAAACTACCTTGAAGAAATAGTAAACGTTATAAAAAATAGGGGGTATGCTCTTGACTGATAAAATAAAAAATAAAGACCTTTTTGCTACTGATGATTTCGACTTTGCTTTTTTTATAAATCGCTTTGAATTTCCTTGGGAAATCGTGTGTAATATAAAAGAATTTTTTGCTAATTTTAACGTAAAAAATTACAATAATTATACCGAAATAGAAGAAGGAATTTTCGTTAGTAAAAACGTTAAAATACATAAAAATGCTACACTAATTCCGCCCGTAATTATTGGCGAAAATACCGAAGTTAGAACGGGCGCATATATTAGGGGAAACGTAATTATTGGTAAAAATTGCGTAGTAGGAAATTCAACTGAATTAAAAAATTGTGTTTTATTAAATAACGTTCAAGTTCCCCATTATAATTACGTTGGAGATTCCGTTTTAGGCAACCACTCTCATTTAGGTGCTGGCGCAATTTGTTCTAACTTAAAAATAGACGGAAAAAACGTTGTAGTTCACGGAAAAGAAAATTTTAATACAAACACTAGAAAATTCGGTGCTGTTTTAGCTGACAATGCAGAAGTAGGTTGCAACTCTGTTCTAAACCCAGGCACAATAATTGGTAAAAATACAATAGTTTACCCGTTAACTAGTTTAAGGGGTGTTTACGAAGAAAATAAAATAGTAAAAGGTTCTAAAAACGTTATTCAAAAAATTTAATAGTAAAAACAAAACCTAATAAAAAGCACGAAAAGAAATTTTTGTGCTTTTATTTATTTTTTAAGTGTATTTTGTCCTAAAATACAAAAAATGGTGTAAATTTTTACTTTTTTATTGTTGCACAATGTTGACAATATATGGTAAATATATTAAAATATATTTAAGCAAATAATTGTATTAAACTACTTGGAGGAATTATGAACTACAAAAACTTAAAATGGCGTAAAAATATGGCGCTAAAATTAGACTACAACAATATGATGGCAGAATACGTTGGCGCAGAACAAGGCTTTACCAACGACTTATTTGCTTCTAACACTAAATTGGTTAAAAATGCCTTTAATACCGTAAAAGAAAATCGTGGCAAAGGTATGATGGGTTGGACTGAACTACCTTATAATCAAAACGAAATAGTAGAAGATATTATTGCAACTGCAAAAGATATAAAAAAGAAATTCGACAATTTCGTTGTATTAGGTATCGGTGGCTCTGCATTAGGTCCAATAGCAGTATTCCAAGCACTATGCCATTTAAGACATAACGAACTTCCTAAAAAGGTAAGAAAAGCACCTAAACTTTACGTTGAAGATAACGTAGACCCAGAAAGAATGAACGCTTTATTAGACGTTATAGACGTAGAAAAAACAATGTTCAACGTAGTAACAAAAAGTGGCTCTACAAGTGAAACTATGTCGCAATATCTAATTATTATGGACATTTTGAAGAAAAAATTAGGCGACAAAGCAAAAGACCATATGATAGCAACCACTTCTATGTCTAAAGGTAACCTAATTAAAATAGCAAAAGAAGAAAACTTAAAAACTTTCTATATTCCAGACGGGGTTGGTGGCAGATTTTCAGAACTTTGCCCAGTAGGTTTATTACCTGCAGCAGTAGTTGGCATAGATATTAAAGAACTTTTAGCCGGCGCTAAATTTATGGACAAAATTTGTATGAACCCAAGCGTTAAGAAAAACCCTGCTTTATTACTTGCACTTTTACAATACGAAAGTATGAAAAACGGCAAAAACATCGGTGTTATGATGCCTTATGCAGATAGCCTAAAATATATTGCAGACTGGTATTGTCAACTTTGGGCAGAAAGTTTAGGTAAGGCAGTAGATAACGAAGGTAACTACGTTTATGCAGGTCAAACCCCTGTTAAAGCACTTGGCGTTACCGACCAACACTCTCAAGTACAACTTTACAGAGAAGGTCCATTTGATAAAGTTATTACAATTTTAGCAGTAGAAAACTTCCGTTCTTCTGTAGAAATTAGCCAAGGTTTACCACATATTCCAGACGTAAACTTCTTATGTGGCCACACTATGAACGAACTTATCAATACCGAAAGGGAAGCAACCGAATACGCGTTAACTACGGCAAATAGGCCAAACCATACAATCTATTTAAACGAAGTAAACGCATTTACAATTGGTCAACTTTTATTTATGTTCGAAATGCAAACTGCATTTGCAGGTGCAATGCTTAATATAGATACTTTCAACCAACCAGGTGTAGAAGGTGGCAAAAACGCAACTTACGCATTGTTTGGCAGAAAGGGCTACGAAAAAACCAAAGAAGAAATGGATAATTCTCCAAAGAAAAACGAAAAGTATTTTTGTTAATTTTATTAAAAAAGGTTTAATATGGCAAAAAAAGTAAAAAGCGCACAAGCAAATAATTCAATAGACTTACCAGTTTATTTGTTCCATCAAGGCACAAATTATAATGCCTTTAAGTTTTTTGGCGCTCATTTTACAGAAAATAACGGCAAAAAGGGGGTAACGTTTAGAACTTATGCCCCTAATGCCGAATCCGTTGCCGTAGTTGGTGAGTTTAACAATTGGTCGCCACAAAACCACTATATGCAAAGAATTAGCAAAAACGGAGTTTACGAACTTTTTATAGAAAACGTAAAACTCTTTGATAATTATAAGTTTGCTATAACTCGTAAGGGCAAAACCACGTTAAAAGCAGACCCGTTTGCATTTCATAGCGAAACCCCACCTAAAACGGCATCTAAAGTATACGAATTAGAAGGCTATTCTTGGCAAGACGGCGAATATATTAATAATAAAACCACCGTTTACGATAAACCCGTTAACGTTTACGAAGTTAATTTACACTCTTGGAAGCGCCACGAAAACGGCGACTATTTTTCTTACCGCCAATTAGCAGAAGAATTAGTGCCTTACGTAAAAGAAATGGGGTATACCCACGTAGAGTTTATGCCTTTAGCAGAACACCCTTTTGATGGCTCTTGGGGTTACCAAGTAACAGGGTATTATGCAATAACTTCAAGGTTTGGTACACCTAAAGATTTTATGTATTTAGTAGACGTGTTCCACCAAAACGGAATTGGGGTTATTTTAGATTGGGTTCCTGCACACTTTCCAAAAGACGAACACGGCTTATACGAATATGACGGAACGTGTTGCTACGAATATAAAGAATGGCATAAAAAAGAACATAAAGGTTGGGGGACAAGGGTTTTTAATCTTGGCAAAAACGAAGTAAAAAGTTTTTTAATTTCCAACGCAATGTTCTTGTTAGAAAAATTTCATTTAGACGGGTTAAGGGTAGACGCCGTTGCTTCTATGTTGTATTTAGATTACGACAAGAAGCCTGGCGAATGGTTTCCTAATAAATATGGCGAAAAGTTTAACTTAGAAGCCATAGAATTTTTTAAGCAACTAAATACTGCAGTTTTTGCTTCTTTTCCAAACGTATTATTGATAGCAGAAGAATCAACTGCATACGCTAATATAACAAAGCCCGTTTACGATGGTGGCTTAGGCTTTAACTTTAAGTGGAATATGGGCTGGATGAACGACGTATTATCTTATATGGAAACAGACCCTTATTTTAGAAGTGGCATACACGATAAAATTACCTTTTCTTTGTGTTATGCTTTTAGCGAAAATTACGTGCTACCAATTTCGCACGATGAAGTTGTGCACGGCAAAAAATCTCTATTAGACAAAATGAGTGGAGATATTTTTAATAAGTTTGCTCAAATTCGTGCGTTTAACGCGTATATGTTTGCACATCCTGGTAAAAAACTTAACTTTATGGGCAACGAATACGGGCAATTTAAAGAGTGGGATTATAAAGAAGGGTTAGAATTTTTTATGTTAAAATACCCACTACATAAAAAACTTTTAGGTTTTAATAAAGAATTAAACCATCTTTACAAAGGAAACAAGCCTTTATACGAAATAGAAGACTCTTGGGACGGCTTTAATTGGATATCCGTTGATGAAAGAGATAATAATATAATAGCCTTTACCAGAACAGATAAGGGTGGAAATAAAATTTACGTTTTAATAAATTTCTCTGGTAACGAATATTTTGATTATAGGCTTGGCGTAGAAAAAGGGAAATATAAAATTATTCTTAATACCGACGACGTTAAGTTTGGTGGCAACGGGTTAAATAAAACAAGGGTTTATAAATCTGTAAAAAAACCTGCCCACAATAGTGTAAATTCAATTTCAATAAACGTGCCTAAATTTAGTGCGTTTTACTTTGTAAAAACAAAATAAAGGGGAAATAAAAATGATAAGAAAGAAAAAATGTGTTGCAATGCTTTTAGCAGGTGGACAAGGAAGTAGGCTTTACGCCTTAACTTCTAATATTGCAAAACCTGCCGTTTCTTTTGGTGGAAAGTATAGAATAATAGACTTTCCTTTGTCTAATTGCGTTAACTCTGGCATAGACACGGTTGGCGTATTAACCCAATATCAACCTTTAATCCTTAACGATTATATTGGTAACGGTCAACCTTGGGACTTAGATAGGGCGTATGGTGGCGTACATATTTTGTCGCCATACCAAGCAAAACACTCTTACGATTGGTATAAGGGTACTGCAAACGCAATTTACCAAAACCTACATTTTATGAAGCAATTTGACCCAGATTACGTTTTAGTTTTATCTGGCGACCACATTTATAAAATGAACTATTCAATTATGCTAAACTACCACATCTTAAACGATGCAGATTGCACTATTGCAGCAATAGAAGTTCCTATTAAAGAAGCAAGTAGGTTTGGCATACTTAATACTAACGAAGATGGTAGCATTTACGAATTTGAAGAAAAGCCTAAAAAACCAAAAAGCAATTTGGCTTCTATGGGCATTTATATTTTCTCTGCAAAAAAATTGTTTAAATATTTAGAAGAAGATAGTAAAGACCCTAAATCTTCTAACGACTTTGGTAAAGACGTATTACCAAAAATGTTATTTAACGGCGAAAAAATGATGGCATATAAATTTAGTGGCTATTGGAAAGACGTTGGAACGATTCAATCTTTATACGACGCTAATATGGATTTACTTGGCGACGTACCTATGTTCGACGTTACCGACACTTCTTGGAAAATTCAATCAAGAAGTCCACTTGCACCACCACATTTTATAGCAGAAGAAGCAAAAGTTGCAAATAGCATAATTCTTTCTGGTTGCGAAATCTATGGTGTTGTAGAAAATTCTATTTTAGGTAGTAATGTAGTAGTAGAAAAAGGTGCTGTAGTTAAAAACAGCATTATTATGAGCGACGTTGTAGTAGGAGCAGGTAGCGAAATAGATTATTCTATTTTAGATGAAAATTGCGTAATAGGTAAAAACGTTGTAATTGGCAAAGATAAATCCGTTGCAAAAGGCATTACGGTAGTTGGTAGAGATTACGTTGTAGAAGACGGCTCTATTATAGAAGACGGCGCAATGCTAGATAAAAACAGCATAGGGGGTTAATTTGTATGAGAGCAGTTGGTATTATATTTTCAAATATTCACGACGATAACGTTCCAGAACTTGCAAGAATAAGAACGTTAGGTTCAATTCCTTTTGCAGGTAGATATAGACTAATAGATTTTCCACTTTCTAATATGGTAAATTCTGGTATAGATACCGTTGGTATAATTACAAAAAGCAACTATCAATCTTTAATGGACCACGTTGGTAGTGGTAAAGATTGGGACTTAGCCAGAAAAGACGGTGGCGTAATCTTTTTACCACCTTTTGGCGATTTAGGAAACGATAAGTTATATACTTCAAGGTTAGAAGCGTTAAAGGGCATAACTAACTTCTTATTTAGAGCAGACGAAGAATACGTTGTTATGACGGATTGCGATGCAGTTTGCAGAATAAACTATAACCACGTTATAGAACAACACATTAAAAATCACGCAGATATAACCGTTGTTTATAAAAGGGGTGTAAAGCAAGGTCAACGTGAAAATGCGTTTAATTTCGTTTTGGACGGCGAAAGAATTATTAACGTTTCAGTTGCAAGTGAAGAAGATAAAGAATATAACTTAAACACAAACGTTTTCGTTATGAAAAAGGTATTATTACAAAATATCGTTATGGATAGTATTTCTCATAACAAAAGCCATTTCTTAACAGACGTAATTGCAAATAACTTAAAGAGTATGCGTATTTTTGGTTATGAACACAAAGGTTTTTATGCAGGCATAACTTCATTGCAAGCATACTTTAATAGCAACCTTGCAATATTAGATAGCGACAATAGAAAAGAACTTTTTGGCGACAGAAGTGTATTTACTAAAATACGAGATTCTGCTCCAACCAAATACGGCAATAGCGCAATAGTAAAAAATTCTATGATAGCCGACGGGTGTATTATAGAAGGCGAAGTAGAAAATAGTATTATATTTAGAAACGTTAAAGTAGCAAGGGGTGCAGTTGTTAAAAATAGTATAGTAATGCAAAATAGCGTTATTGGTGAAAACGCATCTCTTAACTGCATTATCGTAGATAAGGCGGTTGTAATAAGAGATAAACGTAATTTATCTGGTAGTGAAAACCATCCTTTCTACATTGGAAAAGGAACAATGATTTAATAGGAGTTTTATAGTGAAAAAAGCAACAAAGTTAACGGCAACAAAAGAAAAATTAGGTAAACTTCCAACTATTGAAATAGTAGAAAAAAAGAAGGTAATATTCGTTGGCTCAGAAGCCGCACCTTTTATAGCAACAGGTGGTTTAGCAGACGTTTTGGGTTCACTTCCTAAGGCTATTGCATCTAACGGAAACTATGATGTTAGCGTAATTTTACCAATGTATTCTAACATTAAAAACGAATATAGAGAAAAGTTTGAATTTATAACAAATTTTAACGTTTCGGTAGGTTGGCGTAGCCAATATGCCGGCATTTTTACAACGGAATATCAAGGTGTAAAATTCTTTTTTATAGATAACGAATATTACTTCAAAAGAGAAGGAAATATCTATGGATTTTACGATGACGGCGAAAGGTTTGCCTTCTTTAGTAGGGCTGTTTTAGATACTGTTGCAAGGCTTAACATTTACCCAGACGTTATGCACTTTAACGACTGGCAAAGTGCAGGCTCTGTAATATACCTAAAAGGTATGTACTACGGCGATGAAAACTTTAAAAAAGTAAAAAGTATTTTTACAATTCATAACATAGAATATCAAGGCACTTTCCCTATGGAAACTTTTACAGATTTATTTGGTTTTCAAGAAAATTTAAGGGGAGTAGTAGAGTTTAACGGAGCGCTAAATTTAATGAAAGGCGCAATAGAATTATCAGATATAGTTTCTACCGTAAGCCCTACCTATGCCGAAGAAATTAAACATAGTTTTTACGCTCACGGCTTAGAAAATATTATAAAGCGAAACGAGGGTAAATTAAGGGGTATATTAAACGGCATAGATGAAGATTATTACAACCCTAAAACAGATAAGTTTTTGTTTGCAAATTATAGTTATAGGGGCTTAAAAGGAAAGGCAATTTGTAAGAAAGAATTGCAAAAATTAGTTAATCTTCCAGTTAGAGAAGACGTGCCTATAATTGCCCTAATTACAAGGTTAGTTTCACATAAGGGGCTAGACCTTGTTAAGTGTGTAATAGAAGAATTATTACATAAAGACGTGCAAGTTGTAATACTTGGCAAAGGCGAAAGGGGTTATGAAGAATTCTTTACCGATTTAGCAAAAAAATATAGTGGAAAATGCGCTACAATTATTGCGTTTAACCAAGATTTGTCTAGAAAAATTTACTCTGGGGCAGACTTGTTTTTAATGCCTTCTAAAAGCGAACCTTGCGGGCTTTCACAAATGATTGCAAGTAGGTACGGCACCGTTCCAATCGTTAGAGAAACGGGTGGGCTAAACGATAGTATTAAGCAGTTTAACGGGGTAAACGGCAACGGCTTTACTTTCCATAATTATAACGCGCACGATATGCTTCACTCTATTTGCGAAGGCGTTGAACTTTATAAAGATAAAGAAAAATGGAAACAATTACAAAAAATAGTAATGACGACAGATTTTTCTTGGAAAGTTCAATCTAAAAAGTACGAAGATTTATACAATAATTAGTATATTAAAACATACGTTGTTTGTAAAAATATGGGCTTTAATATGGTGGCATTACAAACAATTTTTTTATTAAATATTAGGAGATTTTTATGGGCACAATTACAGAAAAAGAGGCTAGTTCGTTAATTAAAAGTAAACTTTCAAAATATTTTGGCGTAACTACAAAAGAAGCAACAAAAGAACAAATTTATAAAGCAGTAGTAATGTGTATTAGAGATATGTTGCTAGAAAAAAGAAGTGAATTCAACAAAAAACTTCGCCAAAAAGGTGGTAAAAGAGTTTACTACTTATGTATGGAATTTTTGCTAGGTCAATCTTTAAAAAACAACACTTATAACTTAAGTGTTCAAGAAGCATTCGACAAGGCGCTAAATAAAATTGGCAGTAGTTTAGAAGAACTATATTCATTAGAACCAGATGCAGGTTTAGGCAATGGTGGTTTAGGTAGGCTTGCCGCTTGTTTTATGGATGGTTTAGCATCTCAAAATTACCCTGCAATGGGTTATTCTATTAGGTATGAGTACGGCTTGTTTAAGCAAAAAATAGTAGATGGTTGGCAAATGGAATTGCCAGATATTTGGCTACCTGGTGGCGAAGTGTGGTTAACCCAAAGGTTAGACAAAACTTTTAAAATAAAATTTGATGGTCACATAGAAGAAAAATGGACTGAAAAAGGCTTAGAAATTGCCCATTACGACACTAAGGAAGTAGAGGCAGTTGCTTATGATATGATGATTTCTGGTAAAGATAGCGAAGCCGTTTCCGTACTAAGACTATGGAAAGCCCAAAACGTGCATAAATTCGATATGAAAACCTTCTCTCAAGGCGATTATATGAGAAGTATGCAAGAAGATAACGAAGCCGTTTTAATTTCTAAAGTTTTATACCCATCGGACAACCATTTTGAAGGTAAATCTTTAAGGTTAAAACAACAATATTTCCTTGTTTCTGCAGCATTGCAAGACATTGTTAACGACCACAAAAAAAGGTATGGTTCACTTTCAACGTTACCAGAAAAAGCGGCTATTCATATTAACGATACTCACCCTGCGTTATGCGTACCAGAATTAATGCGTATTTTAATGGATGAAAACGGCTTTACTTGGGATGATGCTTGGAATATAGTTACCAAAACCGTAGCGTACACAAACCACACCGTTATGAGCGAAGCATTAGAAAAGTGGAGTGAAGATTTAATCCAAAGAAGATTGCCAAGAATTTATATGATATTAAAAGAAATTAACCAACGTTTCTGCGCAGAAATGTGGAATAAATTCCCTGGCGATTGGGACAGAATAGATAGAATGAGCATTTTTTCTCATAATATGGTAAAAATGGCTAATTTAAGTGTAGTTGCATCTCATAAAGTAAATGGTGTTTCTGCGCTTCATAGCGATATTATTAAAGAAAGCATATTCAAAGATTTTTACGAAGTATACCCAGAAAAATTTACTAACGTAACTAACGGCATTGCGCATAGAAGATGGCTTTGCCAATCTAACCCAGAACTTACTTCTCTTTTAACCGATTGTATTGGCGACGGGTTTATTATGGATGCAACTAAACTTATAGACTTTAAGAAGTTTGAAAACGATAAAGCCGTTTTAGAAAAACTTAACCAAATTAAAGCAATTAAGAAAAAGCAGTTCTGTGAATTTGCCTTAAAGAAACAAGGTGTTAAAATAGACGAAAATAGTTTATTCGACGTTCAAGCAAAACGTATGCACGAATATAAACGTCAACTTATGAACGCTTTATACGTAATTTCCTTGTATAACGACTTAAAAGAAAACCCTAATTTAGAAATGACTCCTAAAACCTTTATATTTGGCGCAAAGGCAGCACCAGGGTATTACTTTGCAAAACAAATTATTAAACTAATCACTTGCATAGCAGAAGATATAAAGAAAAACCCACAAATAAACAAAAAACTAAACGTTGTTTACATGGAAGATTATTGCGTTACTATGGCAGAAAAACTTATGCCTGCAACTGAAATTAGCGAACAAATTTCACAAGCGGGTAAAGAGGCAAGTGGTACGGGCAATATGAAGTTTATGATAAACGGTGCTTTAACCATAGGTACTTTAGACGGCGCTAACGTAGAAATGCAACAAGCATGTGGTAAAGATAACATATTTATTTTCGGCTTAACGGCTAAAGAAGTAGATACTTTATGGAAACAAGGCTATAACGCAATAGAATACTACAACCAAAACGTAAAACTTCGTAAAGTTATAGAAGCGTTAAAGGTTGGCTTTAACGGGCAAACCTTTGAGGATATTGCAAACTACCTATTGGTTGGTAGCCCTGTAGCAGACCCATATATGTGTATGGCAGACTTTGGTGCATTTTTAGATATTCACCAAAAAGCAGATAAAGTTTATTTAGATAAACTACTTTGGGCTAAAAAGAGCCTTAACAATATTGCAACTGCCGGTATTTTTGCTTGCGACAGAAGTATTAAAGAATACGCAGAAAATATTTGGAACTTAAAACAATTATAAAAATTAATAACGGCTTAATTAATGGTGTATTATAACCCACTAGACCTTTTTTGTAAAAGCCGTATTGGTGGTGTTTGCGAAACTGAAGAAATTACGTTTAGAGTAAAAACAGATTCGCAAACTTGCCAAATGGTTGTTATTAAAGACGGCGAAACAGAAAGTTTAATAGAAATGCAAAAGAAAGACGGTTTTTTTGAAACTAGCCTTTCTTTTAACGTTGGCTTATATTTTTATTTTTTTAATTTAGATAACGGGGTTATAGTGGGTAAAGGGCAAAACTACCTTGGCGAAGAAAACGTAAATAACCCTTTTCAATTAACTTCGTATAAAAAAGGGTATAGAACGCCAAGTTTTATTAAAGGTGGCTTAATATACCAAATTTTTCCAGATAGGTTTTGTAGAAAAGAAAAACAAAAAAATCTACCACCATATAAGGTATTGCACGAAAACTGGAACGAACTTCCCGTTTTTGAACCAAACGAAAATGGTAAAATTATAAATAACGACTTTTTTGGTGGGGATTTTAAGGGTATAACTTCTAAATTAAACTATATAAAAAGTTTAGGGGCTAACGTAATATACCTAAACCCAATTTTTAAGGCTTATTCTAACCATCGTTACGATACTGGCAACTATATGCAAGTGGACGAATTACTTGGCACTGAAAAAGATTTTGAAACTTTAATTAAAAAAGCCAACGAAAAAGGTATTAAAATTATATTAGACGGGGTTTTTAACCATACTGGAGACGATAGTATATATTTTAATAAATATGGTAGGTATGGTTTAGACGGGGCGTATATAAACCCAAATAGTAAGTATAAACACTGGTTTAAATTTATAAATTACCCTAACGAGTATGAAAGTTGGTGGGGAATAACAACTTTACCAGCAGTTAATAAAAATAATAAAGATTACGTTAATTATATTTGTGGTAAAAACGGCGTACTAAAAAAATGGCTAGGAAAGGGTGTTTCTGGCTATAGGTTAGACGTTGTTGATGAATTACCCGAAAGTTTAGTTAAACAAATTAGAAAAAGCGTTAAGTCTACAAATAAAAACGCAATAATAATTGGTGAAGTGTGGGAAGATGCAACTAATAAAATAGCATACGGGGTTAGAAGAAAGTATTTTCAAGGCGCTGAGTTAGATTCCGTTATGAACTACCCACTAAAAAATGCAATTATTAACTATGCAACAACTGGCGATGAAAAACTATTATCGTACACGGTAAAAGAACAAATAGACCATCATCCAAAAATGGTGTTAGATAGTTTAATGAATATTTTATCTACTCACGATACGTTTAGAATTATATCTGCACTTGCTTGCTTAAACGTAAATGGCAAAACCAAAAAAGAATTAAGCACCTTAACAATTCCTAGTAGTATTAAAAAAGAGGTTGAATTTAGGTTAAAGGTTGCAACACTTTTACAATATACTTTGTATGGCGTACCATCTTTATATTATGGAGATGAAGTAGGCATGCAAGGCTATACCGACCCGTTAAATAGGCAAACTTACCCTTGGGGTAGTGAAGATAAAGAAATACTAAATTGGTATAAAAAACTTGGCGCGCTTCGTAAAAAATATAGAATATTTAAAGATGGCGAAGTCAATGAAATATATGCAAAAAACGGCGTGTACGTATTTAGTAGAAAAAATAGGTATGGTAAGGGTATAATAGTTGCCATAAATTGCGGAAAAGAAAGTAAAGAAATTAGGTTTAATGGCCAACTTACAAACTTGTTAAATAACAAAAAATATACCAGTAAAATAGTGCTTAACAAAAATAATTTAGTGGTTTTGGCAAAAATATAGCAAAATATATATAAAAACGAAAAAAAAGTCGTAAAAAAACGGCTTTTTTTTCGTTTTTCAAAAAATGTTTGCGCAAAAAAATTATTTAAAAAATGTAATAATTTACTAAAAAAATGATATAAAATATGTTGACACAAAAAGGTTTTTTTGATAAAATTTAGTTGCAATATTATGAAATGGTGGGGTGAGTTTTGCCTTTTTACAAAAAAGTGCAAAAAAATGTCGAAAAAACGGCTATTAACACCCAAAAAAGTTGCATTTTTCTTAAATGGGAAGTTTTAGTTAAAAAGGTTAACTAATTAAATATTTTTTCAATAAAAAAGGAGAAGAAGAAAATGAGAAAACTAAAAAAACTATTCATCATGTTTTTAACTGTATGTTTAGGTACTGCTCCAATCCTTACTTCTGCAGCGTGCGACCGTGGTCCTGGTTTCACGAGAGAAGTGGATCCAAACAAAACGCAAATACAAATTTGTATGGGCGATAATGCGTTAGGTTACGAATGGGCAGATGAACTTGCTTTATTATTCGAAGAAGAACCTTATGTAAAAAATAGGGTTTTCGAAGATGGCAAAATGGGTGCACAAGTAATGGTAAGCCCAGTTGCTTCTGCTGCAGCAAATGGTCAAACACTTTTAACGCTTGAATCATCTAATTTCGACGTAGTGTTCGTAGAAGGTGGTCAACCATACAATAACATGTTATTTAACGATAACTGTGCTAACGTTTACGACCTAATTACTGAAGACCTTACTAAAAAGTTTAACGAACCTGGAAGAATTATAGACAAACTTACAGATGAAGTTTTAGATGGTATTACTTTAGGTTATACAGACGATGAAGGCGACCCTATCGTTAAAGGTTTAAACTATTGGGAAGCATTCTGGCTACCTCGTTACGACGTAGATCTATTCGAACAAAAAGGCTTCTTCTTCAGAGAAGGTTATAACACCGAAGGCTTAGACGTGTTTAGTGAAGAATGGATTATGGAAGAAGGTAGTGAAGAAGCATTATTAGCACAATTCGTTGGTATGAAAGACAAAGAACTTGGTATTCCTTACACTCAAGAAGAATATGCTAATGGTATTGCTCCAAGAAGTGCTGGTGAAGATGGTCAAGCAGGAACTTGGGATGATGGTCTTCCTGTAACTTTCCAAGATTTCTACGTTTTATGCTATTATATGAAATATTACGGAGAAACAACCCCATTTATTTGGGCAACAGGTTCAAACGACTATCAATTAAAAACGTTAACTACAATTTGGGCAACTCATGAAGGTGCTGAAGATTTCTTAATGAACTTAACCCACGTTGGTACAGATGACGACTTAATTGAAACAATTAGTGCAGATGGTCAAACTATAACAACAACAAGTGTAACCATCACTGAAGACGATTTTAAGGGCAGTAAAGCCGCTGCAGATAATCTTGGTACAAAGGTTGCTCAACTTCAAAAACAACAAGGTAAATACTATGCATTAGAATTTGCTGAAAAAATTCTTAGATCAGACTTCTATCCTTCATGGGTTGAAGGTATGAATACTAAAGAAGCTGGTAAAAAATACGTATATTCAAGATATAACGGTGAACCAATTGGTATCTTCCTAGAATCTACATGGTCTTGGAACGAAATTAAAGAAACAATTGAATTCATGGGCAAAGAATACGGTGAAGAATGGGGCTTTATGAACAGAAGACAAGGTTTCTTCCCAGTTCCAAGAAAATCTGCTGAAACAAAAGGTAATGTTCTTTGGACTACGGATAGGGCTTTTGCTGTTGTTAATAACAACACAACTGGTCCACAAAGAGAAATTGCAGAATTATTCTTCCAATACTGCTATACAGATAAAGGCTTACAAACCTTTACAAGATATACTGGTATGACGAAAGCAGTTGAATACGATATGCCTGATTCAGAAGAAATGCCAATGTCTTACTTTGCTAAATCAGTTAAAACTATTAGAGATGCTGAAACAACTTCTATTGTTCACGGCAACCCTAAATCTATTTTCTATAACAAGAACTGGAGTTTCTTCGATTTATATTGGGAACCATTCCACACTGGTCTAAATAATGGTAAAACTACTCAAAATAATCCATTTATTACGTTTAGAGATAAGAAGAACTTTAGAACAACGACTGCTGTTCAATATTTTGAAGGTTTATTTAAATATTCAAATTTACAATTAGCATTATTAAACTATAACGTATAATTTTTAAGAATTATTTGTTAAAAAAATTCTAAACATTATATATAGCTAAAAACATGTAACTAATATCTCCCCAATGGTTTTTTATAAAATTAACCATTGGGGTAGTATACACTTAACAAAAGGAGCAATTTTTTTATGAGAAAAAAATTACTTAAAATTTTATCTGTGTTATTTACCTTTTGTATGCTAACAGCATTTGCTATAACGGGTGTTATGGCAGATGATGGCGTTGTTTTCGATACGCCAAATCTAACTACACAGTATGTTGGTAATAACTTTGAAGTTGAAAGTTTGAAAGCTACAGTTGGTGAAAATGAATACGATACTACAAGTATTATAATTTTCCCAGATGGCCTTGCATACAGCAACGATAAAGTTTATTTAAGCCAAGTTGGTACATATACAATTAGGTATACTGCAAAAATTAATAACACAACCTACACTAAAGACTATACTTTTGAAGTTTTGGCGCAAAAAAGTTTACTAATTGAAGAAAAAAATGCTTCTACCTACGTTGGTTATTCAAGTTATTATCCAGAAGTTTATGGGTTAAACGTTGAATCTAATGCTTCAGGTACGGTTTTCCTAAAAGATCCAATTAATATTAGGTCTTTTTCTAAACTTGGCGAACCATTGATTGAACTTTTTGCCGTTCCTTCAGTATATGGTGCAAAAGATTTCGATGTTTTCTATATTCACTTAATTGATACTGCAGATGAAAACAACGAAGTAATATTCCAAGTTACAACTTTAGGTGACTTGGCTTCTGGTTCATACTTAAAAGGTAAAGCACCAAACCAAATCTATATGGGTTTGGAAAATGGTAAAAAAATGTATATCCAACAATATGGTGGTAATAAAATTAGCCATGCATTCTGGGGATTGCCAGATAAGAATAACCCTGAAGATGCTGGTAAAGAAGGTACTAAAATTAACTATAAAAACCCAGGTGCTGTACAAGTTTGGTACGACGATTCAGAATTAGCCGGTTATACAATTGAAAACACTGGTACTTTCTCTATGGTTACCGAGTTTGATAATCCAGAATACTACGGAAACGTTTGGGATGGCTTTAAGTCAGACTACGTTAAAATCGGTGTTTCTATTGGTGGTACAATAGGTTCTCCAAAGTATTTAATTAAAACTATGGGTGGTATAGACTTCACTAAAGAAGAAAGCATTACCGACTTTGCTGCACCATTATTAGAGATTAACGACTATGCTACAGATAAAACTTCTAACCCTGTTGGTGTTGTAAACAGACCTTATAAAGTTTTCGATATCAATTGTTACGACAATTTAAAACTTAAAAGAATTAAAAGGGAAGTTAGGTATAATGCTGTAGATGGCATTGGTGGTGCTACTGTTCCACTAAACGATGATTATACCTTTACTCCTACTCGTGTAGGCGAATATACTTTATTCTATGAAGCAGAAGATTTATATGGCAACGTAACTACTAAAAACGTTGTTGTTGAAGTTAAAGATTCTTTAGAAGCTTTTACCATATCTTTAGCAGACAATTCTAAATCAACTATTAACATTTATCAACCATTTGGTTATAGAGATTATACTGTTTCAGGTGGTTCTGGTGTTAGTTCTGTAAAAATTTATGCTCAAAAACAAGGTAGCACTAATAAGATTCCACTTTCAAAAGAAAAGAATAGAATTACAGATCCAGGCGAATATAAAATATATTATGAAGCTGAAGATTATTTAGGTTTTACTAACATTGTTTCTTACGACTTAACTGTTAACGGCTATACTACTCCGTTCTTAGTAGACGACGTATTTATGCCTACGGCATTTATTAGTGGTGTTGAAGCCGACGTTCCTACTAAAAATGCATTATTCTTAGAAAATAATAAGTACGTAGAAGTTGAACCAAAAATTACTGCTAAATTAGGTAATTCTTCTATTGCTATAAACAAAGGCAAAATTCAGCCTGTAGTTACGTCTGAAGGTGAACTTGAATTAACTTACACCTATACTTATAAAAACACTACCAAGGTTTATCCGTACAAAGTTCCTGTTGTAAACGTAGGTAAACAAGGTTCTTTACAAATGGATAAATACTTCGTTATATCAGATGGTTTTAACGTTACAAAATCAGTTCTTGGTATAGATTATGAAACTTCAACTTCTAACTCTGAAATTGCTTTTGTTAAAACGTTATCTTCAAAGTCTTTTGAAGTTCAATTCTCTGCAGAATCTAATTTATTTGAAACTGTAGATTACATTGAATTATTGTTATTCGATGGTGTTGGCGAAGTAAGTTTAAAAATGATGGCAGATGGTAAGGCGTTAATTAACGATACTATAGATGCTTTCTATAAATATTCAGTTACAGGTACTTATCCTAAAGAAAGGTATAATTTCCATATTGTATATAACGAATCAACTAATGCGTTAATGCATACTGGCGGAGAAGATATTGCCATTGTAAAAACATATAGAGATGGCTCTGCTTTTGAAAGTTTTGCAAACGAACAAATTGGTTTTAAATTAAACTTTGGTACAGTTAAAACTGCAGCAAAAATAAGAATTTCTTACGTTAACAAACAACTTATTAACCGAAATACCAGAGATAGTTATGCAGCACAATATGCTATCGATGCTAAAGTTGGTGGTATGTTTGAAAGAAATGAAAAATTAGTTCTTTACCCAGTAGTTGCTTGGGACGTATTAGGTGAAGTTCAAGCAATTAACGTTACTGTTAAAGATGCTAATGAAAAAGTTGTAACTGCAACAAATGGTGTTAAATTAAATAATGCAGATGGTACTCTTCAATATATCATTAATGGTAAAAGCGACGTTTATAGGGTTTACTACTCTATTGTAGATTCTAACGGCAATACTATTGAAACAGAAAGAAAGTATACTTGTACTTCCGGTAAAGTTCTTAACTTAAAGTACAGCTTTAAGTTGCCTAAAACTGCAAAGGTAAACGATGAAATATCTCTTAAGGAAGTTAAGAGTAGTAGTTATCAAGCGTTCTTCTACGTTATAGACCCTAGTGGCGACATACATTTAACAGAAGTTTCTTATAAATTTAAGAAAAAAGGAACGTACGTAATTAGGTTGTTTGCATTTAATGATGATTACTATATGTCTTATGTAGACCATAAGATTGTGGTTGAATAATAGGGAGGAGGGTGACAAAAATGAAAAAATTATTAACGTTAATTTTAGCAATAGTTTGTGCTTTTACAGCAGTTGCTTGTGCACCTGTTGCACCTGTTGATCCTGAAGACCCTGTTGAAGAAAATAATGGTACTGTAATTTCAACCCTTTATAAAATGGGTAAAAGTAATTATAAAATCGTTCTTCCAGAAGAACCTACTACTGAAGAAGTTTTCGCAGCAGACGACTTTAACGTTCTTTTCTCTGAAGCAACGGGTTATTCTTTTGAAGTAATTTATGATAACGATGCAGAAATTACTCCAGATACTACAAATAACTATATTTTCTTAGGCAGAACTAAACAACTTAAAGAAATTATAAATGCAGAAACCCCTGCAATTGTTATTGATGATGATAAATTTAACCTTTCTGGTTACACTATGAAAACTATCGATAACAACCTTTACGTATGCGGTAGAATGCAAAATATTTCTTATGGTTCTATCTATGCAATGTACACCTTGCTTTCAGATCTTTTAGGTTTTGAATATTATGCAGAAGATGTATATGAATTAGATAAAAGCGTTTCAGAAGTATCTTTAATTGAATACGATTTTACAGATATTCCAGCAATCGATAGAAGACAACCTGGTTTTAACTGTATGAGAACAAGTCAAGAAAATTTACATAGGTTACGTTTACAACCAATTAAATCTTCTTCATCTGTTATGTATTTAACCCACTCTCATACGTTCTGGGAATCAGTACAAGGTTTAGTTGATAATCCAGATTGTCAAGGTTGGTTTACCCCAGATAAAAAGTCTATCTGTTATAGTAATGATGAATTATTTGCTTACCACGTAGAATACGCTATTAACAAATTAAAATATAACCCAATTGGCGATATGTTCTCTTGGGGTGCTGCAGATAACTATGTAATATGTCCTTGTTTAAATTGTACTGCTAAAATTGCAGAATATGGCAACTTCACAGGTTTAAACATAGTTTACATGAAGCAAATTGCAGCTAAAGTTCAAGAATGGATAGATGAAAATCAACCAGGCAGAAAAGTTACGCACGAAATTGGTGCTTATGCTGTAACACTTAACCCACCAGTAAAAATTGACAAAGAAACTGGCGCAATTGGTCCATTCTGTGATGAAGTAATTTTAACAGATGGTTTAGGTGTAGATTGGGCCCCAATCAATGCTGACTTTGGTTATGCTATGAACGACCCTGATTGTAGTGCAAATGCTACTGAAGTTGGTATTATTGAAAGATGGCAATCTTTATTCGTTAATGCTAAACCACGTTTTTCAGTTTGGCAATATGGTGGTAACTGTAAATTATTCTGGGTTAACCATGGTAATATAAGTGTTTATAAAGCACAAATACAATACTATAAAGAATTAGGCGTTTATGCTTATAACGACCAAGTTAATGGTTCTACACCAACTCCTGCGTTTGACGAAATGAGAACTTATTTCCAATCTAAATTATTATGGGATCCAGACAAATATGATACCATGGAATTATGTAAAAACTTTATGATGGCATGGTATGGTGAAGGTGGCCCAGCAATGTATCAATATTTAATTGCACACAATAACTGGTACGAATATCTTCAAAACGAACTTGGATTTACTTCTACCGTTTATTACGATGCAGACGATGGTAAATTCTGGCCTTTAGAAGCTCTAAATTATTTAGATAGTTTTTATCAAGATGCAGTAGATGCTGTAATGTCTAGCAAGAATTACGATGCAACTGAAAAGATTTTATATCGTGATAGAATTGAACAAAACAGAGCAACTATTACTTTCTTGTACTTTAGAAACCATTTAGAATCGTTTAATAAAGAACAAGCAAAAGAAAGGTTTGAAATGTTAGAATACGTTACCAACAAGTTTGGTATGACCAACCTTGGTGAAATGATAGTATCAATAACTTTCTATTTAGATGAATGGAGGGATTATATTTATGCGTAAAATTTTAATTGCTATTTTAAGTGCTATTGCTTTTCTTTCCTTCTCTATGTTTGCTATGGTTGGTTGTAATTGTAGCCAACCAGACCCAGTAGAACCAGAAGTTCCTAGGGTAGCATTATCACAAACCAACTTAGAACTACGCGTTTGCGATACGCATACGTTATTAGTTGAAAACTACGAAGGTGAACGTTATTGGACTTCTACAGATAAGAATATTTGTACCGTAGATGAAGAAGGTAAAATTACTGCTGATAACATTGGTGAATCACAAATTATTTGTTATTACGATGATGGTTTCTTACTTTGTTATGTTAACGTTGTTGAAATGAAAACACCTGTAGAACAAGCAAAGTTAAATTCTTCTAGCCTTGTTTTATATCGTCAAGATGAATATCAATTAAAAGTAGTTAAAAATGTTGGCGAAGATAGTGTAGATGGTGGTACTACCACTTGGTCTTCAAGTAACGAAAATCTAGTTACGGTTTCTAACACGGGTGTTGTTAAGGCATTAGCCTTAAACCCTGTAAATGAACCTGTTGTAATTACTGCTATACACACTTCAGGCGATAACGTTTATACTTTTACTTGTAAAGTAAACGTTATTTTGAATGTTAATATTCAACTTGAAGAACAATGTGAAGAATTAGTTTTATACACCGGTTTTGGCGAGTATAAATTAGCTTTAACTGCTGAAATCGATAGTTCTGAATTAAATTCAGGGCACGTAATCAGTAACGACAACTTTATTTTTGCCGTTGAAGATAATTCTATTGCACAAATTTCATACGATGGCACAATTACACCTAAAAAGGGTGGTAGAACTAGAGTTTTAGTTAGCTATAACGATTACGATTATAGATTTATAGATTTATTAGTTTATAACAAACTAATCTATTCTAAAGACGACTTTATTAAAATTCAACCATCAGACTATTCATTACTTATGAACGACTTAGATTTTACTAAACAATCTGTTGCAGGTGGTATTGTAATTGATGGTTTATTCAATGGTAATGGTTATTCATTAAATAATATTACTTTAGTTCCTAATGATTACGAATCAATTACTGGTAAGCAATTGTTTGGTAAAGTAACTGGTGAAATTAAAAACTTAGAAGTTCATAACTTCAAAGTTAAAAAATTCTGGGATGCTATGTGTGGTGCATCTGCATTGATGGCTAACGCTTCTGGTACGGTTGAAAACGTTATTTTCGATGGTTTCATTGAAGGTAGAGTTGCTATAGACTATAATGGTACTGCTTATACAACTTGGTCTGGTGCGACAGGTGGTTACCTAATGAAGTCCTCAAATAATGCTACTGTTAAGAATATTTATATTGACATTGAACGTGACGACGATTCAGACGATTTAAGAATTACCCACGGTGCTGGTACCTTAAATTACGATAATGTTTACGTTGTTTCTAAAGCAAAGCAATCTACCACGTATACTTCATATAACGTTATTAATAATGGTTTCTTCTCCGTTGGTACAGAAAAGAACTTCGTAGACAACTATTATTCAAACGTAGATACACAAATGTGGTATATTGGTGCAGATAATAAGCCATTATTAAAAAATGGTTTAGAAGCATTAGATTTACCAGAAGGTTTATTAGAAATTAAGTTATATTCAGAAGGTACGGCTGGTTCACTTTTAGAAAAAAATTATATTAACACAATTTACTATTCCCCTAATTCTACTATTGAATCTCTTCCAGAAGCAAGTAAAGAAGACCACATTTTAAAAACTTGGACTAATATTACTGAAGGTAAAACTGCTGCTATTGGCGATAAAATTACTCAAAATTTAACCTACGTTGCTAACTGGGCAAGAGTTTGGTTTGCTACGTTCGATTCTAATGGTGGTTCTTTAGTAGACCCAATACGTGTTGAAAATGGAAAAACATTAACAGCAGATGGTGTTACAAGAATTCCTGAACCAACCTTAAAAGATAAAGCTTTTTGTTGTTGGCAAGAACTTGTTAAAGATGGTGTTAAGGTAGAAAAAGAGAACAAACTTGTTTGTACTTATAATTTCGAAACAGAAGTTTTAACTATTGAAGAAGAATTTAAAGATTTAGTTGAACAAGAAATTGTTACAGCTATAGTAGATGAAATAGATTGTTCTATCTTAAAAGTTAAACTTTATGTAGATAAAAATAAAGAAGATTACAATGTTATTGAAATTAATTTAACTAATAAAACGTTTACTATTACAGATAGTAATACAGCTTGTACTGCGGTTGATTGCAAAAATGCAACGGTTGCAACTGCAGAAAAAGATACTGTTTCATGTACGTCTAAAAAGTTAAAAGTTTCATTTACTTTCCCAACGTTCAGTTTTTCTACTGCATTTGAAAAAGATTATAATTTAATTGCACATTGGGTAGACGTTGTTAAAGTTTCTTTCGATGCTAATGGTGGAAGCCCTGTTTCAGCTATTAACGTTGGTAAAGGTTTAACTATAAAAGAAAAGAACATGCCAACTGCTTCAAGAGATGGTTATACATTTATTGGCTGGCACCTTGTTTCTGTTCTAAAAGATGTAGAAGGTAATCCAGTTTTAGATGAAAATGGCCAAGAAGTTACTATTGTAGCAGAAGAAGTATTCGATTTAAGCACGGTTATTACTGAACCTATTAAGTTACAAGCCGCATGGACACCTAACGTTACGTTGAAGTTTAATTCTAATGGTGCAGGTAGTGTTAACGACTTACAAGTAGGTAAAAACTTAACCTTAGCTGCAAGTCGTGTTCCTTCTCCAACTAGAGCAGGCTATATCTTGTTAGGTTGGGTTCTTGATGGCGAAACCGAATTATACGATTTCACTACAAGAGCATTTACAGACGATGCTTCATTTACTGCTAAATGGCAAGAATGTGCAACTGTTATTGATTTCGCAAGTTCATCTTACGCAAATTCTATAATAGATATTGCAAACCCTGTAACTTCTACAGACTTTAAGTTTGTTACAGATGGTGCTTCGTTAAAAGTTGCTGTAGAAAGCAGAAAAGACTTAACGTTTAAGTTAAATGCTAACGATTGGAGCAAATATAATACTATTATATTTAGAATCTCTCATGATTCAATGAATGCTTCTAACTGGTTCTTAACGGCAGATACTTCTAAGAGTATTTGGCATTACAAAAATGAACTAGACAACTACGGCTATCAACATTATGGCAGACTAGGTAGTTGGGTAGAAGTTAAGTTAGTTGCTAAAGATAATGCTAAATACGACTTGTATTATAACAACGTATTAAGAGCGCAAGATGTTGCAATTAAGAAGAATTCTGCAACTAACGTTTATGAATTCCCAGTACAATTCTATAATGACCAATTAGTAGAAAGTAACTTCTACGTTTCTAACGTTATTGGTATTGAAGATTATGCAACATTAACCTTTGATGAAAATTATGCTTCTAAAGCTTCAGAAGTATACGTAACTAAAGGGTTAAAGATTGCTACAAGCATTGTCCCACAACCACAAAGAGAAGGTTATCAATTCTTAGGTTGGGTAAAACAAGGCGAAACTGAAGTTTATACGTTTACAAATGCTGTATTTACCGAAGATACAACTTTTGTTGCACAATGGGTTGCAACTCCTGCTATTATAAACTTCTCTGAACAAGGCGCTATTAATAGCGTAACTGGTGTTAGTGGTTATAAGGGTTATTCTATATCAACTGCGGCTAGCTACAATTATGGCTTAGAAACGGCATCGTTAAAACTTGCTGTAGATTCTCAAAAAACAGGTGAAATTAAATTAGATATTTCTAAATGGGGTGGCTATAAAGAAATTATGTTTAGAGTTGCCCACGATGGTTTAAACAATAGTGCATATTTCTGTTTTGCAGATACTTCTAAGAGTATTTGGAACCACACTAACGTATTAGGTAATTATGGCTTGCAACATTATGGTAGGGTTGGCAACTGGGCAACGATTAAACTTGTTGCTAAAGATGGTGGTTTATACGATATGTATTATAACAACTTCTTAAGGGCAGAAAACGTTTCTATTGGTAACGCATTTGGTATTATAGTTTTCAACAATACTACAGCAGCACATAACTTCTATATTTCTAATATAGTTGGTGTTGAAGATTCTGTTACATTAACCTATAACGAAGGTTACGATAGTAAAACTTCTGTAGTAAAAGTTACTAATGGTCTTACTGTTGGGGCATCTCAAATACCTGCTCCAACAAGAGAAGGCTATAAGTTCCTTGGTTGGATTAAACAAGGTGAAACTGAACTATTTGATTTTACAAATGCTAAATTCACAGAAGCAACAACCTTTAATGCAAGTTGGGAAGAAACACCTGTTCTTATAAACTTTGCTAAACCAGATGCTTTATCTAAAGTATCAAGTGAAAGTGGTTATACAGATTATTCTGTAACAACAGACGTAGCTTTTACTGGTGAAACTTCTTCATTAAGGTTTGGTGTTGATGCTGAAACTTCTAAATATGTTTTACTAGATACAACAGGCTGGTCTAATTACGCCGAAGTTATATTCCGTATTACTCACGATTGTTATAATCACTCTGCTTATTTTGCAACTGTAGATAAAGACAATAGTGTTTTCAACATAGATAGCGTAGTAGGGCATTATGGTTTCCAAATGTGGGGACAAAAAGGTCGTTGGTTAGAAGTTAAATTAGTATTTAACACAGATGGTACCTACAATTTATATTATAACGATGTTTTAAGGGGCGAAAACCTAACCTTAAATAGTACGTTTGCTATAAAAGGCTATAACGAACAAGTTTCTGACCCTCACAACATTATAGTTTCTAACGTAATTGCTGTTCCTAAAGCAACTAGTGAAAACTAATAATTAAATAAAAATTCTTTCAATACTCTTCTTTTATAGAAGAGTATTGTTAGATAAGGAATAAATTTTTATGAAAACCTTAAAAACATTTAAAAATATTGCTATATTAACACTTTTTTCTTTATTAATGTTGTGCATATCTTCTTTAATATGCATAAAGGTTTATGCAGCTAATTTTACTGTTGAAGATGCAAACGTTTACGTTTCTAATTATATTTCAATAAAAAAAGGTTCAACTGCAAAAGAAATTGGTATTAGATATAGTTTGGCTATGCCTAAAAACAATTACGATAATTTAATAGAACAAACTACTGCAAAAAATCCATTAGGTTTATATTCAGAACTTTCTTTTGGTCTTATAATAATTCCTGAAGATTACGTTAATGAAACACCTATTACTGCTGAATCTTTATTTGGTTCTTTAGGAGAAAAGGCATATTATTGGGGCGAAGAAGATTTATCTTTAGAAAACCAAGGTTTAAGAAGAATTATTTTATTTCAATCTGATAAGTTGGCTCAATTAAAAGAGTTTAGTAAGCCAGTAGTAGGTTTTTATGGTTCTGTTATTAATATTAAAAATGGCGAGAACGAAACTAATACTAACAACCTTACAAGGAATTTTACGGCTATTTCCTTTATTAGTTATAAAGAAGTAGACTCAACTATAACAAATTATAAGTTTTCAGAACAATTACTTTATGAAGAGTTTAAAGCCTTAAAAACTAAAAAAATAGATAGTAGTTTTTCTATTACTCCTGCTTATCTTGCATATAAAGAAATTACTAATAGAGAAGAACCACCTACAGACGAAAGAAAACTTCTATTGCAAGAAGAATATTTAAATAGATCTGATTTGAAAGTTTCTTACGTTAACGATAACGATGAAAATATTTATTCTTGCTACGTGCCTTTTGCTTCTGTTATTACACTTATAGATACAATTCCAACCCCTCAACTTTTAGCAAATAAAGATTTAATGTTTGAAACTTGGTTGGTTGATGGTAAAAAATTTGATTTTTCTAAAAAGTTGTTTAATAACGTTACCTTAAAGGCAAAATACGGCGATAATTCAACTTTTATGAGAGATTTAGATGATTATGAAACTAATTATAGAGATGAGTTGATTTACGACACAAATGAGAAAATTTCAGGCCAAGAATACACTATTGGTTTTAACTTTGAAAAAAACTTTGCTACTACAAAGTACGTTAAAATAGATACAACTTCTTGGAATAATTATAAACAAATTAAATTTTCTTTCCGTGCTCTTAATTTAGACAACTATTCTTATCCACACATTAAAGTTCTTTTTGGTGGTGAAACTTTTACACCTATTTGGGACCATTTATACTATGAAGTTATTATTACTAAGGAAGCTGAAAATCAATTTTCATTCCAAGTTATTAATACTAGAAAGAGCATAGATAAAAAGATAGAAAAAATAGATTTTTCTTCTGAAAAATATTTCTATATAGTTTTGGGGGTAGAAAAAAGTTCCGTAGTGCAAGGTTTCCGTTTAAGTCAGTTTACGGGTTACCATGAAGTTATTTTTAACTCTAATGGTGGTACTTCAATAGATACTGCTTACGTTCCTCATAATAAAGTTTTAACCGAACCAACTGCGCCAAAAAGATATGGATACGTATTTAAATATTGGAAATATAATGGCGAAAGATATGATTTTACTAAAAAAATTACAAATAACCTTAATTTAGAAGCTTATTATGAAGTAGACGCTAATGCTTCTCCAGTATTAATAGATTTTTCTAAAGCAAATTCTTTAAATATGGTATCTGCTACCTTAAAAGATGAAACTCCTGTTTCTCTTGTATCGTCTTCAGACTTGACATATGGAACAGAAACAAAATCGTTAAAAGTACAAGTGCCTGTTAACGTAAGTGTTTATACTTATTTAGATAGCACAATTTGGGAACAATGTAAAGAAGTTTCTTTCTATATTACGCACTCGTCAGTGGGGCATTCTGCAAGGTTCTTATGTGCAGATTTATCAAAGAGTATTTGGGATAAAAACAACACACTTGGGCATTATGGTTGTCAATTATATCGTAATTCCACGGTTAAATGGGTTAAAATTAGGTTAGTTTATAAAAACTCAAATGGCTTATTCGATATGTATTACGACAATTATTTAAGGGCAGAAAATATTGAAATAGAAAGCACATTCCCAATATATATGTATTTCTCATCAAGCGATGCAACTGGTTGTTCATCTATTAATTATTATATATCTAACGTTGTTGCAGTGCCGAAATAAAATTATAATTATTAAAAAAAATCCTATGAAAATTTCATAGGATTTTTTATTAATCAAAAACAAAATTTATTTAATAACTCTAACTTTAATAATGCCATCTACGTTAGAAATATGGTTAATTGCTTCGTTAGAAACTTCGTTATTAACGTCTAAAATAGTTACTGCAAAGTTGCCTTTACTTTTGTTTGTTAAACTTTCTATGTTAATTTCTTCTCTACCAACAGCACCGGTAATTTCGTTAAGAATACCAGAAATGTTTTTATGTAAAACTAAAATTCTGTTAGCAGTTGTTCTTGGTATTTCGCAGTTAGGGTAGTTAACACTATTAATAACGTTGCCGTTTTCAATGTATTCAATAAGTTGTTTAGAAGCCATTACAGCACAATTGTCTTCTGCTTCTGGTGTAGATGCGCCAAGGTGTGGAATACATATAATATTTTCAACACCAATAAGTTCATCAGCAGGGAAGTCTACAACGTATCTGCCAACTTTTTTAGTTTCCACAGCCTTAATAATATCTGCATTGTCAACTATTTCGCCTCTTGCGCAGTTAATAATAGCAACACCGTCTTTCATTTTTCTAATTAGACCACTATTAATTAAGCCCTTGTTTTCTGCTGGAATATAAGGAACGTGAATAGTAATATAGTCGCATTCTTTAATTAAATCGTCTAAATTTTTAACAACGTTAACTGCTCTAGAAAGTTTAAGTGCGCCCGTTACAGATAAAAATGGGTCGTAGCCGTAAACTTCTAAACCAAGGTTAACACCAGCGTTTGCAACCAAACCACCAATAGCGCCTAAACCTATAACGCCAAGTTTTTTACCTAAAATTTCTGCGCCAACAAAGTTAGATTTGCCTTTTTCTACAAGTTTGCCAACTTCTTCGCCTTTTCCTTTTAAGGTTTTAGTCCATTCAATAGCATCAACTATTTTTCTTGAACCTAAAAGTAGGGCAGTAATAACAAGTTCTTTAACTGCGTTTGCGTTTGCACCAGGGGTATTAAAAACAACAATACCTTTTTCTGCATATTCTTCAATAGGAATATTATTTACGCCAGCACCTGCTCTTGCAACGGCTATAACGCTTTGTGGAATTTCATAGTCGTGCATTTTGAAACTACGAAGTAGTATACCAATAGGGCTAGTAACGTCGTTGTCTATTTTATAAGTTGCGTCGAAAATATTATTTATAACAGGGCTAATTGAGTTTAACGTTAAAATATTTTTCATTATTTGTTCTCCAATTCAAATTTCTTCATAAAATCTATAAGTGCTTTAACACCTTCAATAGGCATTGCGTTGTAAATAGATGCTCTCATACCACCAACAATTCTATGACCTTTTAGTGAAACTAAGCCGTTTGCAGTTGCTTCTTTTACAAATTTATCGTTTAATTCGTCTGATGGTGTTAAGAAAGGTACGTTCATTAAAGAACGGTCTTTTTTATTTACGTTGTTTTTATAGAAAGAAGAATTATCTATAAAATCGTAAAGCATATTTGCTTTTTCTTCGTTAATTTTTTGCATAGCTTTTACGCCACCAAGTTCTTTTAACCATTCGAATACTAGCATAGACATATAAATAGGGAAGCAAGGTGGGGTGTTATACATACTATCGTTTTTATCTTGAATAGCATAGTTTAGCATAACAGGGCACTTTTCGTGTGCTTTACCTAATAAATCTTTTCTAACTATAACTATTGTTAAACCGGCAGGAGCAATATTCTTTTGCGCACCAGCATAAATAACGCCAAATTTAGAAACGTCTATTTCTTCACTTAAAATGCAAGAACTTAAGTCGGAAACTAAAGTTGCATCTGTTTTTGGTAAAGAAGTAAAACGAGAACCAAAAATGGTGTTGTTGTAGGTGAAGTGAACGTAATCTATATCGTTACGGAATTTAACTTCGTCCATATTTGGAATATATGTATAATTAGCTTCTTTAGAAGATGCAGCAATAGCCATATCGCCATATTTACAACCTTCTTCGTATGCTTTTTGAGCAAAATTACCAGTTAAAATATAGTCTGCTTTGCCTTTTTGTAAAAGGTTTAGTGGAACAGCAGAGAATTGGTTTGTTGCGCCACCTTGAACGAATAATATAGAATAGTTTTCTGGAATATTCATTAGTTCTCTTAGTAGTGCTTGTGCTTTTGAGTTTACTTCCATAAACACTTTACCACGGTGGCTCATTTCAATAACGCTCATACCGGAATTATTAAAGTTTAATAATTCTTTTTGTGCTTTTTCTAAAACAGGAAGTGGTAGTGTAGATGGGCCTGCTGCAAAGTTAAATACTCTCATAATAATCTCCTTCAAGTATGTATAAAAATCAAAAATAAATAATTAATAAAAATATATATCTATATTGTAATAATTTTTATAATTTTTTGCAAGTGTTTTAACTTGATATAAGTAAATTCTTTTTACTTTTTGTATATCAGTTTACATTTTACAAAAATAAGTGTATAATATTTACAATAAATTATAGAAGCATTATTTTTAAGGAGAGATTACGTTGAAAGCAAAAAAAGAAAAAACAACTGCTTCAAAAGATAAAAAATTAAATAAATCTAAACTTAATAAAAACAAAAAAACAATAAATAAAAGTATTAAAAAAAGTATAAAAGTTGTAGAAAAAAAGGCAAAAAAAGTTAGTTCTAATAAAGTGTTGAAAGTTCGTTTTCTTGGTGGTGTAGGTGAAATCGGAAAGAATATGACTGCTTTAGAATATGGCAAAGATATTATTATAATAGACGCAGGCGTAACTTTTCCAGAAGGAAATATGCCTGGTGTTGATTTAGTTATTCCGGATACAACTTTTTTAGAACAAAACAAAGCAAAAATTAAAGGCATTGTAATTACTCACGGGCATGAAGACCACATTGGTGGTTTGCCATATCTGTTAAAAGAAATAAACGCACCAGTTTTTGGCACGAAACTAACGTTAACGTTAATAGAAAATAAAATTAAAGAACATAAACTTAACGAAGTAAATTTAAACTGCATTAAGCCAAATACAATTATTAAATTAGGTGTATTTACCATAGAATTTATTAACGTAAACCACTCTATTGCAGGAGCTGTTGCACTTTCTATTAAAACACCGGTTGGCGTAGTTTTTCACTCGGGAGATTTTAAAATAGATTACACCCCAGTTAATGGAGAAACAATGAATTTAAGTAGAATTGCCGAAATTGGCGAAGAAGGTGTTTTACTTCTTATGGCAGATTCTACTAACATTGAAATTGAAGGCTCTACAATGAGCGAAAAGGTTGTTAAAGATACTTTAGACCATCTTTTTAGCGAAAATTATAAAAGAAGGCTAATAATTGCAACCTTTGCAAGTAACGTTCATAGATTACAACAAATTTTAGACCTTGCAGTAAAATATAAAAGAAAAGTTGCTTTTTCTGGCAGAAGTATGGTAAATATTTCAGAAGCGTCTGCCAAAATTGGAGAGTTAGATATTCCAAAAGGTCTAATAATTGATATAGAAAAAATTAAAAACTATAAAAATGAAGAAATAGTAATTGTTTCTACAGGTACTCAAGGTGAGCCTATGAGCGCCCTAACCAGAATGGCAAGTGGCGAATTTAATAAGGTTGTAGTTGGCGAAAACGACACCGTTGTTATAAGTGCTTCCGTAATACCTGGAAACGAAAAAATGATTTATAACGTAATTAATAACCTTTATAAATTGGGCGCAGAAGTAGTTTACGAATCTTTAGAACCAATACACGTTTCTGGACATGCTTGTAAAAATGAACTACGCATTTTGCACTCTTTAGTAAAACCAAAGTTTTTCATACCAGTCCACGGCGAATATAGGCACTTAAAGAAACACGTTAAATTAGCAGAAAGTTTAGGAAATATTCATTCTTTAATTGCCGAAATTGGCGATACCGTTGAACTTACTTCTAACACAATGAAGTTTGGCGAAAAATTCCAAGCAGGCTCAAGGTTTGTAGACGGCATTGGTATAGACGGGTTAGATAGTTCTATATTAAAAGATAGAATTCATCTTTCTGAAGATGGTTTAATTGTAGTTGTTGTTGCGTTAGATAAACGTTCTAAACAACTTTCTTCAATAGAAGTTGTAGGTAAAGGGTTAGTTGTAAACGAAGAATTTATTAACGAGTTAAAATTAAACGTTGAAAACTATTTAAGATATATAGATTTAAGAACTGTTTGCAACGAAGAAGACTTAAATAATATTATTAAAAGAAGCATCAAAAACAATATTTTTAAGGCAACTAAAAAACACCCTATGATTTTACCTATTGTTTTGGAAGTATAATGGAAAGAATTTACAAGTTAAGAAAACAAGCCTTTTTAGAAGGTAGGCCAATATTAAGAGAAAAATCTTTTGAACTATTGCTTAATATAATAAAAGAAAAGCAACCTAAATCTATTTTAGAAATTGGCGTAAATGGTGGGCTTTCTGGCATAGCAATGCTATTAACAAGCCCTAAAGCACACCTTTCTGGCATTGAAATAGATGAAGATTGCGTAAAAATTGCAAAAAACAATTACATAGACTTTAACGTTGAAAATAGAGCAAAAATATTTTTGGGTGATGCTTCAGAAATAATTCCTATTTTAACAGGTCCTTACGATTTTATTTTCTTAGATGGACCGAAAGGGCATTACTACGAATATGCGCCACATTTATTAAGTGTTTTAAGTAAGGGTGGAATACTTTTTGCAGATAACGTTTTGTTTAGGGGCTACGTAGACGGCAAAGTTAAAACACCAAGAAGATATAACACAACAAAACATAGTATGGAAAGGTTTTTGAACTTAATTACTACAGATAAAAACTTAAAAACAACTGTTTTAGATTTAGAAGACGGAGTAAGTATAACGGAAAAACTAATATGAGTAAAATAGAATTGTTGTCGCCAGCAGGCGATATGAATAAATTAAAAACTGCTTTTTATTATGGTGCAGATGCCGTTTATATTGGTGGCAAAAGCATGAGTTTAAGGGCGCTTGCAGGTAATTTTACTAATGAAGAATTGGTAGAAGCAGTAGAATATGCTCATAAATTAGGCAAAAAAGTTTACGTTACGGTTAATATTTTTGGCAAAAACGAAGATATTGAAACTGCAGAAGAATACTTTAAATTTTTAGAAAAAATTAACGTAGACGGCGCTATCGTTTCAGATACTGGCTTAATTTATTTAGCAAGAACGGTTGCTCCAAATCTAAAAATTAACCTTTCTACGCAAGCCAATACGTTAAATTATAAAACGGTTGAATTTTGGAAAAACCAAGGCTTAACAAGGGTAATTTTAGCAAGGGAACTTTCGTTAAAAGAAATAGATGAAATTTCTAAAAAAGTACCAGATATGGAAATAGAAACTTTTATTCATGGTGCTATGTGTATTTCTTATAGTGGAAGATGCTTGCTTTCAGATTATAGAACGGGCAGAAAGAGCAACAGGGGTGAGTGCGTTCAAGCGTGCAGATGGCAATATGAAATAAGAGAAAAAGGCTCTAATAGCGACTACGTTGAAATTGAAGAAGACGAACGTGGAACGTATATATTAAATAGTAAAGACCTTAATTTATTAGACTATATTGCAGAGTTAGATAGCGCTGGCGTATGCTCTTTTAAGGTAGAAGGCAGAATGAAAAGCGAATATTATCTTGCAACGGTTATTAACGCATATAGACGTGCTATAGATAGTTATTATGCTAATGGCAAGCAATATAAAACAGACCAAACCTTCCAAACTGAATTAAAGAAAACTGCGCATAGAGAATTTACTACGGCATATTTGTTGGGCGAAAACGATAGAACGGTAAATTATAACGATAGCCAAAGTAAAGGAACACACAAATTCATTGCAAAAGTTTTAGGGTATGATAGTGAAGAAAAGTGCGCTATTATTGAAATGAGAAATAGGTTTAAGGTGGGCGATAAATTAGAAATTTTATCTCCAAACGAAACTTTTAATAAAATTATTCAAGTAGAAAAGATGACTGATTTAGATGGTAAAGAAATTTTAGACGCTAAATTAGTTCAACAAAAAATTAAGCTTTTTACAGATATTCCTTTAGCTGAAGGAGATATATTAAGAAACGAAATATAAATAAAAAAATCGGTAGCAAACTGCTACCGATTTTAGTTTTATTATAAAAGTTAAATTTCTTTAATAACCTTTCTTCTACAAGCCGAAACGCAAGCCTTACAACCAACGCATTTTTTGTAATCTATTACAGGTACGTTGTTTTCTAGTTTTATAGCGCCGTATTTACAAGCCTTTTCGCAAAGCCCACAAGAAATACAACCAACTTTACAAGTGTTTACAACTTCTTTGCCTTTACAGGTTGTAGAGCAAGCAACGTATACTTTAGAAGATTTTGGAATAAGTTCAATAATATGTTTAGGGCATTTTTTAGCACAAACACCACACGCTTCACATAAAGCCTTATTAACAACCATAACTCCATCTTTGCTTGGTGTAATTGCGTGGTAAGGGCAAAGGCTAGCACAAGTACCACCACACAAGCACCCGTTTGGGCAAACTTTTTTGCCACCCATAAAAGCAATTTGGGCAATACAACCCTCGTTGCCTACGTATTCAAATTTGTTTTTACTATTCAATCCACCGGCGCATTTAACAACGGCATAAGCCTGTTCTTCTGCAGTGAAAGGTAGGTTTAATAATTTAGCAATTTCTGCTTTGTTTTCGTTAGCAGTAGGGCCACACATAGAAAGGTTTGCTTTACCTTCTGCAAGGGCTTTAGCAAAAGCGTTACAGCCCGTAAAACCACAACCACCACAGTTAGCACCTGCAAGTTTTTCGCTAATAACTTCTACGGTTTTGTCTTCTTCTACGTGGCAAAGTTTATAAACTATAACAATTAAAACGGCAAAAATTATTGCAATAACCGCAACGATTAACGTAACAATTCCAAACGTTGACCAATTTACAGAACCCATATTTTACCCTCCTTAAATTAACATAAATACGTAGAACGCCATTGCTATAAAGCAAGCCGTAATCATAGAAATAGGAAAACCCTTTAAGTGCTTGCTTACAGGTGTTCTTGCAATTTTTTCTCTTAAACCACTCATAATAACAATAACAAAGGTAAAGCCAAGGCCTGCAAATAAACCGTATAAAACAGCAAAACCCATATTCATTTGAGCGGCCGTAATGCCTATTAAATCTGCGATTTGTACTGTATCAATAACAAGTTCGGCAACACCTAAAACGGCGCAGTTTGTTGTAATTAAAGGTAGGTAAATACCCATTGCATTATATAGTGTTGGAGAAAACCTTTTTAGCGCCATTTCTATCATTTGAACGATTGATGCAATTATGAATATAAACACAATAATTTCAATAAATTCAATTTTTAGCGGAACTAAAATATAAGTATAAATAGGGTAGGTGATTAAGCAAGTTAATGTCATAACAAAAGTAACTGCCAAACCCATACCTAATGCAGACCTAAAGTCTTTAGAAACGCCAAGGAAAGGGCAAATACCTAAAAATTGAACTACAACGAAGTTTTTAATAAAAACTGCCGAAACAATAATCATAATTAACTCTGCCATAATTATTTATCCCCCTTTAGTTTTGCGTTAATTTCTTCTACGCTAGCACTTTCTTTTAACTTGCAAAGTTTAGCATAGTCGTTAATTTTTTTCTTTTTGGCAATTAGGCTTTCCATTAAACTAAATACTGCAATAAATAAACCAAAGGTAAAGAATGCACCTGCGCTTGAAGAAAAGAATTCAATTTTAAAATCCCAAAGTATAACGCCAAATATTGCACCTGCACCTAAAAGTTCTCTAAAAGCACCCATAAGTGTTAGAGCAAAGGTAAAACCAATACCCATAAACAAACCGTCTAAAGCAGAGTATAATATAGGGTTTTTAGAAGCAAAACCTTCTGCTCTTGCTAAAATAATACAGTTAACAACTATAAGTGGTAAGTATAAACCTAACGATGCATATAGGTCTGGTAAAAGTTTATCTAAAAGTAATCTTAATATCGTAACAAATGTTGCAATTATTAAAATAAATGCAGGTATTCTAACTTGGCTAGGAATAACTTTTCTTAGTAAAGAAACTAAAACGTTACTGCAAATTAATACAAAAGTAACTGCTAAACCCATACCAATACCGTTCATTGCTAAAGTAGTTAAAGCAAGGGTAGGGCAAGTGCCTAAAACAAGTTTTAATACCGGGTTAGAAGTAACAACGCCATCTAAAGCAATTTTCTTAATGTTTTTCATATTAATTAGCCCCCCAAACGTAATCTAAAACACAGTTAACGGCATTACAAGCAGCGTTTGCAGATTTTGTTGCTCCAGTAATAATGTTTTTAATGTTATCAGTATCGTATTTATCTGAAGTAAAAATTTTTCCATCAATGAATTCTTGTGTTAAATCTACGGTAAAGTTAGCATAAAAATCGCCGGTAAATTTACTCATTAAAGTTTGTTTTTCAAAACTTGCTAAAATAACGGTATCTATTTTATAGTCATCTTCGGTAGGTTGTTCCGTTGTAAAGTTAACGCTAACCTTAACCCAAAGACTAATTTTACCATTATTATAACCGTAAAAACCTGTTGTGTGGAACAATAAGTCGTAATTATTGCCATCTTGTTTAATTTCGTATATTTTATTTATTGTACCATATTCACAAGTTAAGGCTTGGTTTATTTCTGTATTAGTACTGTCAACGTCTAAACGGGTTTGATATTTCATTTCTACACCGTATACAGATTTTATTGCCCTTGCTGTTCTTTCTTCTGGGGAAACGTATAAAACGTCGTTAAGTATTGCAAGAGTGCCTCCAAAAATAACTGCTAACGCTAATAATACGGTTATACACCTAAAAGCAACGGATTTAAAGAAACTCATTTTACTTTACCTCCCTTTGCTTTTTATAACCAAAAGGTTTAGGAATAATAAATTTATCTAGTAGTGGAATAACTAAATTCATTAGCATAATAGCAAACGAAATAACTTCCATTTTTGTTGCTTGTCTTAAACCTGCAGTAATTAAACCTAAAAGAATAAAATATATGTAATTACCAAGTTTAGTGTTTGGTGTCGTAACGTAATCGGTAGCCATAAAGAACGCACCAATTATTAAACCGCCAGATAATATAGATGGTAAGAAATATTCAAAGTTAAACCCGTTTAAGCAAACGGTAAATAAACCAGTAACTGCAACGTAAATTAGTGGGTAACGAATATCTATAATTTTTAAAATAGCCAAGTAAATTGCACCAACAAGTAGTGCAATTTTACAAGTTTCTCCAATACAACCTGCAACTCCAATGCCAAAAAATAGGTTGAAGTTAGAAATAGATAATAAGCCGTTTTCTAATAAATTTACTAATGCAGTTGCACCCGTTGTAATTTCTCCCGTAGTAAATAGGGTAGGGGTAACCCACTCTGCAACAACTGATTGAAAAGAAATAAAAATAAATATTCTACCTGCAATTGCTGGGTTAACGAGGTTTTTGCCCGTGCCACCAAACAACATTTTTACAACTATTATTGCAAAGAAACTACCAAAAATAGGCGAATACCAAGGGTAATTAGTGCCAAGAGTCATACCCATTAAAAGACCAGTTACGCAAGAAGTAAAATCAAAACTCTTAATAATTTCGTTAAACTTTTTGCCAATACAAAGTAAGAATATAACTTCTGCTAAAACTGCGCTTAAAACAGAAAGGGCTAATAATAGTAGTGCGTATAAACCAAAATATATTACACCCATAATACAAGCAGGAAGTAATGCAATGCAAACGTTAAGCATAATCCATTTTGTTCCGTGTGGGGCTTTGATGTGTGGAGAAGAAGAATATTTTAATAAATTATTATTTAGCATTTTGTTTCATCTCCTTTATTTTTGCTTTTGCCGTTTGAATGCTTTGAACTAAAGTTCTTCTAGCAGGGCAGTTAAATGAACAAGAACCACATTCAATACAATTCATAGCCCCGTATTTTTCTGCACTTTTATAATCTCCTATCAAGGTAAATTGTTCTATAAACATAGGCATTAATCTCATAGGGCAGTTGTTAGCGCATTTTGCGCAGTTAATACAGTTTGTAGGTTCGTTTGTGTTTGCTTCTGTGTTGGTTAAAAGTAGTATACCAGAATCTGTTTTTCTAGTAAATTGGTTTAAGCCTATTAAGGCTCTACCCATCATAGGGCCACCTGCAATAACCTTAACAACGTTATCTTTTGCTCCACCACAGAACTCTACAATTTCGTTAAAAGAAGTACCTAAAGGAACTTTTAAATTTTTAGGTTCGTTAACGCCGTTGCCACTAACGGTTAAAACACCTTCGGTTAGTGGTTTATTTAGGTCGATTGCCTCGTAGCAAGCAATCATAGTTTTAATGTTTTGAACGCAAACACCAACGTCAAAAGGCATTTTGCCAACGGGTACTTTTCTTCCCGTAGTGCAATATATTAAATGTTTTTCGCTACCCATAGGGTATTGTTTTTTTAATATAGCAACGTCTAAATCGTTAAAACACTTAAATGCGTGAATTGCTTCTGGCTTATTTGCTTCAATACCAATAATTATTTTGGTAATATTAAGTGCTTTTGCAACGTAGCAAATACCTTTATAAATGTCGTCTGTACGTTCAAGCATAAGCCTATTGTCGCAGTTTAGGTAAGGCTCGCATTCTGCGCCGTTTATTATTAAATATTCTAATTGGTTTTTAGGGGTTAGTTTAACGGCAGTAGGGAAGCCTGCGCCACCTAAACCAACAATACCTGCTTCTCTAATTCTTGCAATTAAAGTAGAAGGTTCAAAATCTTTAATATTGTCAAATAAAATTTCTTCGTTAGAAAAATCGTTTTCAATAACAACGTATTTTTGTTTTTGCCCCATGTCGTTTACAATATCTTCAATGGCAACAATAGTACCGCAAACAGAAGAATAAACGTTTGCAGAAACAACGCCGTTTTCTTTGCCGATAAGTTGACCTTTTTTAACGTACTCGCCAACTTCTACGCAAGCATTTGCAGGAGCACCAATGTGTTGAGATAAAGATATATAAACTTTCTTAGGTGCTGGAAATTGTTCTATGGGTTTATCTTTCGTTAGGTCTTTCATATCTGGTATATGAATTCCGTAACGATACCCCTTTGCTTTTCTAATACTCAAAAGTATTTTCCTCCATTATCTTTGCAATTTATTTATAAAACTTTGTGGCAAAATTTTTACCACAAAATATAATGCCAAACCAACTATAACTCCTGCCAAAATTCCAAGTAGGGCAAGGTAAGGTGAATAAATTAAAAATTCTAAACTATTAGTAACTAAGCAAAAAATAAGGTTCTGTAAAAGTATGCTAACCGTTGCGCCAACAACACTAATAGCAACAATACTTATATTTTTGCAATAATAAATAAGTAAAACTTCTAACGTTAAAGCAATTAAGCCAGCAGGTAGACTATATATTATTGCCGAAAGGTTGCCAGAAAATAAACTTCCTAATAAAACTTTAACAATTAAAACTGTAAATCCATATTGAACTCCAAGTGATATAACGGCAAAAAGAATAAATACGTTAGAAATACCCATTCTTGCACCCGGAATAATTAGAGGTGGAAACAAACCTTCAATTAAAAAGGCTAAAACAGATAGGGCAGATAGAACTGCACACGTTGTAATTTTTTTTAAGTAAACGTTCATTTTTTTACCCCGTTACAATACCATTATTAGTAGATGTAATAAAAGATATTTTCAAATTTCTTGGTGCACAAATAATAACGCCGTTTCCGTTAGTTGCAGTTGGGGTATGCACACACTCTTTAGACAAAGAGCAGTTGCTTTCAGTAACCTTAAAAGATTTATTTGCTAGGTTAATTTCAACAACGTTAAAACCTGTTAAAGTTTTGTCTTCGTAAATTGTTATTTTAACTAAATCTTCTGTATTTTCAACTAAAATTAAGTTTTGGTGGTCTTTGTTAATAATGCAGTTAGAGTTTTTAAAATAATAAGTTAAAACTACGTTATTGTTTTTTTCAATTTTAATGCCGTTAGAAGTTGTTTTAGGTAAAAAAACTATAAAAACAAACAACGTTAGTACTATAATTACCAAAATTAAATATAAAAAAACGTCTTTAACCATAAAAGGCTTTAACTTCTTTATTTCATCAAAACTAAAATTTTTCAAAATTTTCACCTATTATAAATATTTTATATTATATTAATATAAAAGTCAACAACATTGGTCTAAAAAAGATATGAGTTTAAATTAAATTTTATTTTTAAATACATTAGTAAAGTTTGTAAATAACACTTGATTTATTTTTTAATTTAGGTTAAAATATACATTGGGTTTATGGAAGAAATTAGCAATAATAAACAACTTAATTTAACAATAACTTGTGCATCTGGGGTAGAAAAAGTAACAAAATCAGAGTTAAAAAGGCTTGGTTTTGGCGAGAATTTACCTGCTGTTAACGGCTGTATAGATTTTAAGGGTAACTTAATAGACGTTGCAAGGTGCAATATAAACTTAAGAACGGCAGATAGGGTGTATATTAAGTTAAAATCTTTCGTTGCCACAACTTTTGACCAGCTTTTTGAAGAAGTAAAAAATATAGACTTTAGTTCGTTTATGCCACAAGATGCAAATATAGTTGTAAACGGCAAGTGTGTAAAAAGTACTCTCTATGCAATTTCTGCTTGCCAAAGCATAATAAAGAAGGCAATTTGCGTTAGTTTAAGCAATTCTAAAGACGTTGAAATTATAGAAAAAGGCGAAAAATACCAAATCTTCTTTTCAATTTTCAAAGATGAAGCCACAATATACTTAAATACAAGTGGTGTTGGTTTACATAAAAGAGGTTATAAAGAAAAGGTTTGGATTGCTCCAATTAAAGAAACTTTAGCGTCTTCGCTACTTCTTATGAGCGATTTTTACCATGAAACACCTTTTTTAGACCCGTTTTGTGGGTCTGGAACAATTCCAATAGAAGCGTGTAATATTGCGTTAAATATTGCGCCTAATCTTAACAGAGATTTCGACTTTTTGCATTGGTCTTGGTACGATAAAAATTTGTTTAATTTAGCAAAGCAAGAAGCCAAAGATAAAGAGCAATTAAACAGAAAAATAGAAATTTTTGCTTCAGATATAGATAAAAAGGCAATAGATTTAGCAAAACACCACGCAAGTAGGGCGGGTGTTATAAACAGAATAAACTTTAACGTTTGCGACGTGAAAGATTGTGTTAACACCTTAAAAAACGGCACTATAGTAACAAACCCACCATACGGAGAAAGGGTTTACGATAAAAAAGACGCGTTAGAGTGCTATAAAAACTTAGGCGAACTAAAAAATAGGTTAAATAACTGGTCTGCATTTATAATTACTGCAGAAAAATCTTTTGAAAAAGCCTTTAAGAAAAAGGCAGATAGGGTTAGAAAGTTATATAATTCTGAAAAAGAGTGTAATTTTTACTATTATTATAAGGAGAGAAAATAAAAATGGACGGAAAAATTTTAGTTGAAAAACTATTAAGATATGCAGTAAATTTTTTGCATTTGAATAAAAGAGACGTTATTTATATGCGCAATATTTTACTAAAAGAATTTAAGTTAGACGCACCTATTAAAGATTGCCCTAATTTAGATTTTATAGATACTTTAGCCGTTCCAGACGTATTGACTAACGAAATAGAAGAGTATGCACTTAAAAACGGCTTTATAGAAGATGGCGAACAAAATTTATATAGCACGTATATTTTTGGCTTACTTTCTCCATTGCCATCTAAGGTAAATGAAACTTTTAGGGCGTTAAAAGAAGAAAGTATAGAAAAGGCTTGTGCTTATTTATATAATTTAGGCATTAAAAACGATTATATTAAAAAAACTGCCATAGATAAAAATCTTAAATGGGAATATGAAGATGGCAATAGGTTGTTAGAAATAACCATTAACCTTTCTAAGCCAGAAAAAAGTAATAAAGATATTGCAAAATTACTAACTGCGCCTAAAGGTGAAAAATACCCAAGTTGTTTATTGTGTAAAGAAAACGAAGGTTTTAAGGGAACATTATCTCACCCTGCAAGAGAAAATATTAGAACAATTTCTTTAACTATGGGTGGCGAGCCTTGGTTCGTGCAATATTCTCCATATGCTTATTATGAAGAACATATGATTGCTATTAGCGAAAAACATACACCAATGCACATTGAAAAAGATACGGTGCATAAATTAGCAGACTTCGTAGACTTTTTTCCAAATTATATGATAGGTTCTAATGCATCTCTACCAATAGTTGGTGGTTCAATATTAAACCACGAGCACTTCCAAGGTGGCAAACACTTAATGCCAATGCATAAAGCACCTATTGAAAAGGAATATTCTTCTAAAGAATTTTCTTCTGTTAAAATTGGAAAAGTTGACTGGTATAATAGCGTTATTAGGTTAGAAAGCGAAAACAGAGAAGAAATTTTATTATTAGTAGAAAAAATTATTAACGCGTGGAAAGATTATACCGATGAAGAAAATTATATTTTTGCCGAAACTAACGGGGAAAAACACAATTCATTATCTCCAGTTTGCAGAAAAGCAGGTAATAAATATATTTTCGATATAATTTTAAGAAATAACATTACTAACGAAGAATACCCAGAAGGTGTTTTCCACGCTCACCCAGAATATCATAATATTAAAAAAGAGGGTATTGGCTTAATTGAAGCAATGGGATTATTTATTCTTCCTGGCAGGTTAAAGAAACAATTAAACGATATTGCAGATATTTTATGCAAAAACGTTGAATATAACGAAAAGGAACTTGCAAAAGAAGATAATTTCCTATTCGTTCATAAAGATATGGTTGCAAACCTTATAAAAGAAGGTTTTGCAAAAAATAAAGAAGTTGCATTAAATAGAGTTACAAATTACGTTAACGTAACTTGTAAAAACATTTTATTTAATACTGCAGTATTTAAGAATGATGAAAAAGGTGTAAAAGGTTTCAATAAATTCTTAAATAGCATAGGAATAAATTAAAAAATAAAAAAGGGAAGTAAATTAAATGAAAGTTTTAGTAACGGGTGGCGCAGGTTATATAGGTTCTCATACTACTTTAGAACTTTTAGAAGCAGGGCATGAAGTTGTTTGTATAGATAATTTATCTAACAGCAAAGTAGAATCAATTAAAAGGGTAGAAAAAATCACTGGCAAAAACGTTTGTTTTTACGAAGGTGATATTAGAGATAAAGGTATTTTAACTAAAATTTTTACAGAACATAAAATAGATTCTGTAATAAACTTTGCTGGTTATAAAGCAGTTGGCGAATCTTGCCAAAAACCTTTAGAATATTACGAAAACAATATTCAAGGTCTTTTAGTGTTGGTTATGACAATGCGTGAATTTGGCGTAAAGAACTTGGTATTTTCTTCTTCTGCAACCGTATATGGCAACCCAAAAAGCGTGCCAATTACAGAAGATTTTCCACTTTCTACTTCTAACCCTTACGGCAGCACAAAATTGTTTATTGAATATATGTTAAAAGATTTATACAAGTCAGATAATTCTTTCAACATTGCTATTTTACGTTATTTTAATCCAATAGGCGCACATCCATCTGGGCTAATTGGTGAAGACCCTAAAGGTATTCCAAACAACCTTTGCCCATACATTACTCAAGTTGCCGTAGGTAAAAGAAAAGAATTGGGTGTTTTTGGTAACGACTATAACACTCACGACGGCACGGGGGTGAGAGATTATATTCACGTTGTAGATTTATCTAAGGGCCACGTTTTAGCAGTTAATAAATTGGCTGAAAACCCAGGCTTAATTATAGTTAATTTAGGTACTGGCGTAGGCTATAGTGTTTTAGATATGGTTAAGGCGTTTGAAAAAGTTACTGGCAAGCCTATTCCTTATAAAATTATGCCAAGACGTCCTGGAGATATAGATGAATGTTATGCAGACCCTAAACTCGCAAAAGAAGTTTTAGGTTTCAAAGCAGAAAAAACTTTAGAAGATATGTGTAGAGATGCTATGAATTGGCAAACTAAAAACCCAAACGGCTACGAAGATTAATTAAAAACTGAAAAAATAAAATAACAAAAAATCATTAAAAATGCAAAAAAGTTAATTTTTTGCATTTTATTTTTTGCTAAAAACTTGCAAAATTGCAAAAAAAGGTATAAAATTAAATTATAAAAAACTTAAATTTGTTAAAAATAGGTGAAAATATGAATTTTGGTTATGTAAAATGTGCAAGCGCAACTCCTAACGTAAAAGTTGCAGACGTTAACGAAAATGTTAAAGAAATTGAAAAATGTATTTTAACTGCAACAAACAATGGTGCAGAACTAATAGTTTTTCCAGAACTATGTATAACGGGGGCAACAATTTCTGACCTTGTTTTTTCAAACGTGCTTTTAGAAAATGCGCTTAACGGCTTAAAAGAAATAGTAAAATTTTCTAAAGAAATAGAAAGTTTAATTTTCGTAGGTTTGCCTTATTGTTATAACGGGCAAATATATAACGTTAGTGCCTGCGTTTGTAAAGGTAAGGTTTTAGGGTTAATACCAAAAACTAACTTAAAAAATTATGCAGAAGGTAAAGAAAAAAGGTATTTTTCAACACCTTTAGAAGAAAATATTACAATTAACTTGTTTGGTGAAGAAGTTATATTTGGCACTAATATTATTTTTCAACATAAAAACAATAAAAACCTTAAAGTAGCCGTTGAACTTGGCGAAGACTTGTTTTCAGTAATTCCACCAAGTAAAATACACGCAATTAACGGCGTAACCGTTATTGTAAACCTTAATGCGTGTGGCGAAAAGGTTGGAGATATTAAAACAAGAAATAACCTTGTAAGTGCAACTTCGTTTAGTGGTGTTTGCGCCTACGTTTTAGCAAGTGCTGGAGATGGCGAATCTTCTACCGACGTTGTATTTTCTGGGCATAATATTATAGCCGAAAACGGCAAAATTTTAAAAGAAAGTAAACCTTTTGAAAATGAAATTACTTTTGCAGATATAGACGTAGACTTTATAAATTACGAAAGAACAAAAGTGTTTAATCAAAACTATGCTAAAGAAAATTACGAAATTATTGAATTTGAAACGTTAAATTCAAATGCAAAACTACAAAGAAATTACGAAAAAACGCCTTTTGTTCCAACTGAAAGCCAAGAACTTTGTAATAGGGCAGAACTAATTTTGCAAATGCAAGCAAAAGGGTTAAAAAAGCGCATAGAACACACTAATTGTAAAACGGTTGTATTAGGGCTTTCTGGTGGGTTAGATTCAACCCTTGCGTTATTAGTTGCCGTAAATGCAATTAAAATGCTAAATAGACCTACAACGGATATTTTGGCTGTAACTATGCCTTGTTTTGGCACAACTTCAAGAACTTTGCAAAATTCAATTAAGTTAGCAAGTGCCTTAAAAGTTAACTTAAAGAAAATAGATATTTCTAAAAGTGTAACAAGGCATTTAAAAGACATAAAACATAAAGAAGGTACTTTAGACGTAACGTTTGAAAATGCCCAAGCAAGAGAAAGAACGCAAGTATTAATGGATTTAGCCAATATGTATAACGGAATGGTTGTTGGTACGGGCGACCTTTCTGAATTAGCATTAGGTTGGGCAACTTATAATGGCGACCATATGAGTATGTATGGCGTAAATTCTTCTATTCCAAAAACGTTGGTAAGGCATTTGGTAACGCATTATGCTATTAATAGCAAGGGCAAATTAAAGGCTGTTTTATTAGATATTTTAGATACCCCCGTTAGCCCAGAACTTTTACCAGCCGAAAACGATAATATTGCTCAAAAAACCGAAGATATCGTAGGGCCATATATTTTACACGACTTTTATTTATATCACTTTGTTAGAAGTGGTTTTTCGCCAGCAAAAATTTATGAAATTGCACTAAAAACTTTTACAGAATTTAATAAAGAAACAATATTAAAATGGTTAAAAACTTTTGTTAGAAGATTTTTTAACCAACAATTTAAGCGCACCTGCTTGCCAGACGGGGTTAAAATAGGTAGTGTTGGTTTATCTCCAAGGGGAGATTTTAATATGCCAACAGATGCCGTTAGTAAACTATGGCTTGAAGAATTAGAAAATATTAAATAATTAAGGTTAAATATGGTACAAAAATTTAACGTAAGTGGTATGACGTGTTCTGCGTGTTCCCTTGGCATAGAAAAGGTAATAAGCAAATTAGAAGGGGTTAATAACGTTAACGTATCTCTTTTAGAAGGGGTAATGGTAGTAGATTATAACGAAACCATTGTTACTAATTCGCTTATTATAGAAATGGTTAATAAAATAGGCTATAAAGCAACTATTTATGGAACGCAAAAGGAAAATAAGTTAAATTATGCAAAAAGTTTAAGAAATAGGTTTTTAATTTCTTTAATATTTTTGCTACCTTTAATGTATTTTTCAATGGGTAAAATGTTGGGTTTACCCGTTCCAATTAGTAGGGTAAATTTTCTAATACAATTTGTAATATGTTTATCCATAATTATTATAAACTATAAATTTTTCGTTAACGGAACTAAGGCATTATTAAAATTAAATCCTAATATGGATACTTTGGTTTCGTTAGGTTCGTTTTCTGCTTTTATTTATAGTGTTGTAGTAACAATTTTATCGTTTGCAACTAATTTTCAGGTTGAACACACCTTTTTTGAAGGCTCTGCAATGGTTTTAACCATAGTAACGTTGGGTAAATGGATAGAAGAACTTTCTAAAGTAAAAACGGGTAACGCCGTTTCTAAACTTGTAAACCTAATACCAAAGGTTACAACAATTAGGGTAGACGGGCAAGACAAAGTAATTTTAACAAGCCAAGTAAAACCAACCGATATAGTTGTGCTTAAAGTAGGCGACTACGTTGGTATAGACGGCGTTGTTATTGAAGGTTCTGCTATTATTGATAAATCTGCTATAACTGGCGAAAGTTTGCCAGAAGAAGTTTCTGTTAATAATAAAGTTATTTCCGGTAGTATTATTAAAAACGGCTATTTATTAGTGCGTGCAGAAAAAGTTGGTGAAGAAACTTTATTTTCAAAAATAATAGAAACGGTTAAAAGTGCAGGTGCAAGTAAAGCGCCAATTCAAAGCCTTGCAGATAAAATTTCAGGCATATTCGTGCCAACCGTAATAGCAATTTCTTTAATAACTTTTACATTGTGGTATGTTTTTACGTTAAATTTATATAATTCTATAAATTTTGCAATAAACGTATTGGTAATATCTTGCCCTTGCGCATTAGGGCTTGCAACTCCCGTTGCAGTAATGGTTGCAATGGGTAAAGGTGCTAATTTTGGTGTTCTATTCAAAAATGCCGAAGCCTTGCAACTTATGGGTAAAGTCAATTGCATACTATTAGATAAAACTGCAACGTTAACTATAGGAAAGCCAGAAGTAAATAAGTTTATACTTTTTAATGGAGAAGAAACAAAACTTCTACAAACTGCTTACGCTATAGAAAATACGTCTAATCATCCACTTGCAGAAAGCATTAAAGAATATTGTAAAACTTCAACTTTAACGGCAGAAGAAGTTGAAAACGTAATAGGTAGGGGTGTTATTGGTAAGGTTAACGGAGTTAAATATTTTATAGGTAATAGGCAGTTCGTTTTAGAAAATTGTAACCAAAAACAACTAAGTTTTGTAGAAAAAGAAATTGGAAAAACTTACGTTTATTTAGCAAACGAAAACAACGTTTTAGGTGTGTTTATTATTGCCGATAAAATTAAAAAAGAAGCAAAAAACGTTATTTATGTCTTACATAAAAATAGCATAAAAACCGTTATGATTACTGGCGATAATGAAAGTAGCGCATCTTACGTTGCAAAAGAATTAAACGTTAATGAATTTAGTGCGCAAGTACTTCCTGAAGATAAATATAAAGTAGTTGAAAAATATAAAAATTTAGGCTATATTGTTGCAATGGTTGGCGATGGCATTAACGATAGTCCTGCCATAAAAAGCGCCCACGTTGGTATTGCAATGGGCAATGGTACGGATATTGCCATAGATAGTGCAAACACCGTTTTAGTAGGTGGTAATTTAAATGCACTAGTTAACGCAATAAACCTAAGTAAAAAAAGTTTATCTATTATAAAAGGCAATTTATTTTGGGCGTTCTTTTATAACGTTTTAGCAATACCTTTAGCGTGTGGGTTATTTTCTTTCTTTGGAATTTATTTCTCTCCAATGGTGGCTTCAATAGCAATGTCTTGTAGTTCACTTTTTGTTGTTGGTAATGCTTTAAGAATAAATAATTTCAAAGGTCAAACCGATTTTGTGGAAGATAAAAACAAACAAAACTTTAATAAAAAAATTAAAGTTAATATAGATAAAATGGTATGTTTGCATTGTGCAAAAAAGGTTACTGAAGCACTAACTTCAATTAATGGTGTAATAGGGGTAGAAGTTAATTTAGATGGTAAATTCGTTGTTATTTCTACAACTGAAAAAATTGAAGAAGAAACCATTAAATCTACAATAGAAAACGCTGGTTTTATTTATATCGGCATAGAGTAAAAGTATTTTTTATAGGAAATTTTATTAAAAACTTCGTAAATTAGCGCAGTTTTTTTATATTAAAGTTTAATAAAAAAATGGGAAAAATTACCACAAATTAAGTTTGACTTTTACTAAAACTGTTGCTATAATATAAACACGAACAAATGTTCGTATACTGAAAATAAAGGTAAAAAACATGCAAAGCAAAGAAAGAACTTATTTTTGTGTAGATATGAAATGTTTTTTCGCTTCCGTAGAGTGTGTTGAACGTGGGCTTAACCCTTTTGAAACCAATTTGGTTGTTGCCGATGCTTCAAGGGGAAACGGTGGCATTTGCCTTGCTATTTCGCCAAAATTAAAGGCACAAGGGGTAAAAAATAGGTGTAGACTTTTTGAAATCCCCAAAACCATAAATTATATTACTGCAAAACCCCAAATGAAAAAATATATAGAATATTCGGCAGATATTTACGGCATTTACTTAAAATACGTAAGTTCAGAAGATATTCACGTTTATTCTATAGACGAAGCCTTTTTAGACGTTACCGATTATTTAAAATGTTATAAAATTTCTGCTTACGATTTTGCTAAATTATTAATAGAAGAAATTGCCACTATTAAAGGTATTCCAGCAACGGTTGGTATAGGCACTAACTTGTATTTAGCAAAAATTGCGTTAGATATAAGCGCCAAAAAAAATGCAAGCCATATAGCCTTCTTAAACGAAGAATTATATAAAAAAACCTTATGGAAACACCAACCTATAACAGATTTTTGGCAAATTGCAAATGGTACGGCAAAAAGGCTTGCTAAGTATGGAATATTTGACATGAAGGGTATTGCCACGGCAGATGAAAGGCTACTTTATAGAATATTTGGCATAAATGCAGAACTTTTAATAGACCACGCAAACGGAAAAGAACCTTGCCTTATGAAAGATATTAAGGCTTATAAAGGCAAAAGCCACTCGGTTTCTACTTCGCAAATTCTGTTTAGCGATTACGCTTACGATAAAGCGTTATTAGTTTTAATGGAAATGACGTTAAATGGGTGCCAAGAACTAATGAAAAGGGGCATAATCGCTAAAAACGTTGGCATAGCCGTGGGGTATTCAAAAGACGTAATTCCACCAACAAAAGCCACTATAAAAATGGTAGAACGCACTAACGTATATTCAGTTATTAAAGATTACGTTAAAGATTTATACGAAAAAACTGCTAATAAAACCACGCCTATAAGAAAACTTTCTATAACCTTTTTTAACGTAATAGACGAAAGCCAAGAAGGGTACGATATGTTTTGCGATTACAATAAAATTCAAAAAGAAAAAGCAGTAGAGAAAACGGTGTTAGAAATCAAAGATAAGTTTGGTAAAAATGCTATGTTAAGGTGTACTGATTTAACTGATGGCGCAACCGCAACTTTAAGAAATAAACTAATAGGTGGGCATAATAGTGAATAGGCAAGATAGGGCAAAACAGTTTTTACCTTTTGATGCTTTAAAAGGTTTACACGAAGAAATGAGAAAACGCGAAGAACTTATTTTGCGTGAAGAAAAAAGGCAATTATTAGATGAAGAAATAGAAAATCTTTCAACTGAACTTGTAAAACTACGAAAAGGCGACGTTGTAGAAGTGGTTTTTTTCCATTTAGGGCACACCATAAAACTAAAAGGCGAAATCACTTGTAAAAACCTAACGTTTAAGTATATAATTATACAAGACATAAAAATATTTTTTGACGATATGTACTCGTTAAAAATAGTAGATTAAAATAAAAATGCACTCTTAAGTAAAGAGTGCATAATTTTTTAATAAAAATAAATATTAAAGTAATTCTAATGGTGCAAGGAATATAACGTCTTTTCTAAATTGGGCGTCGCCTTCTGCTAAAACGAAAGCCTTTTTATCTACTATTCCGCCTGCTTTTTCTACTAATGCTTCTAAACCTTTTAGGCTTTCACCGGTAGAAATAACGTCGTCTACAATAGTAACTTTTTTCCCTTTAATAAGGTCGGTATCTACTTTAGATAAATAAAATTCTTGGTCTTTACCCGTGGTTATAGAAGAGCCGTATTTAACACTAATACCATCTTGCATATAAAGTTTTTTACTTTTTCTTGCAACTGCGTAAAAAGGCATATTTAACTCTCTAGCAACAACGTGTGCAAGTTGTAGTCCCTTAGATTCTGCCGTTAAAATAACTTCGCTATTCTTTAGTAGTTTAGCAAGTTCTTTGCCACAATATTCGGTTAAATCTTGGTTGCCGTGTAAATTAAAAAAGGCAATTTTAATACCGCTTGGAAGTTGCAAAATAGGAAGTTGCTCTTTTCTTCCTTTAATATCTACTTCATAATACCCAAAATTCATAAAAATTTCTCCTAAAAGTGATTTTCCGTTTAATAGTTTACCACAAAAAAATTTAAATGTCTATACCTAAAAATCATATATTGCTAAATAAAAGCATAATTTATTTTTAGTGGAGGGAATAATGGACAATCACGCAAAGAATTATAACGAAGTATTAAATTTTTTTGGTGTAGAAGCAAGTATTGGGCTAACTGAAAAACAAATTATAAAAAATTCTGAAATATATGGCAAAAATAAGTTAAGCAAGGCAAAAAAGAAAAACTTTTTTCAAAAATTACTTTCTGCTTTATTAGAGCCAATGCTACTTATTTTATTGTTTGGTTTTGTTATTACTCTCGGAATTAATATAGGCAAATACTTAAAGAGTGGTAGTGCAGATTTTTTAGAATGTTTTGGCATATTAGGTGCTGTAATATTATCTGTTTCTATTACTTTAATTATGGAAGGCAGTTCAGAAAAAGCCTTTAACGTTTTGAATAGCATATACGATAATTTAAGTGTAAAAGTAATTAGAAATGGCGAAATCACCATAATTTCTCAAAAAGACGTTGTCGTTGGCGACGTTGTTGTTTTAGAAAGTGGAGATAAAATTATTGCAGACGGAAGAATTATAGATAGTAATAGTTTGCAAATAGACGAATCTGCACTAACTGGCGAAAGTAATTCTATAAAGAAACAACATACCGTTATATTGAATAAATCTATTCCGTTGGCAGAACGAATAAATATGGTTTATTCTGGCACTTTCGTTACTGGTGGACAAGGCTTAATGGTTGTTACAGCTATTGGAGATAATACTGAAATTGGTAAAATCGCAGGGCAGTTATCTACCGAAAAGAATATTTCTTCTCCGTTACAACAAAAACTTGCAAAACTCGGCAAAACCGTTACTATAATAGGAGTTATTTCTGCCGTTTTAGTTTTTATTATGTCTATAATTAGGCTTGCTATTTTAGGTAACGTTAATTTTTTTGCTATACAAGAACTTTTTATTTCTTGCATAGTTTTAATTATTGCGGCAGTTCCTGAGGGTTTGCCTACGATAGTTGCCATTTCTTTGGCACTTAATATGATAAAACTTGCAAAAGAAAACGCACTTATTAAAAAAATGATTGCCACTGAAACAACGGGTGCAGTAAGTATAATTTGTTCAGATAAAACTGGAACTTTAACCTTAAACCAAATGAGCGTAAACTCTGTTTGCTTAGGGGAATTTTGCAATAAAAAAAATAGTAAATTACAAGAGGAATTACTGCAAAATTTCGTTTGCAACTCTACGGCAGATTTAATTAAAAAAGGCAACAAAATTTTATACAAGGGCAATGGAACGGAATGTGCGCTTTTAGATTACGTTTTTAAAAATGAAAAAGAAATAAATTACGTTGAATATAGAAAAAGGTTTAACCTTTTAGACAGAACTCCTTTTAGCAGTAAAAATAAATATATGATTACCGTTATTGAAAGTAATGGTGTAAAAAGAACGCTTGTTAAAGGAGCACCAGAAAAAATATTAGAAATGTGTGGGCTTTCTTTTGCAAAAAAAGAAAGAATTTTACAAAAAATGGCAGAATTTCAAAAACAAGCCAACAGAGTGCTTGCGTTTTGCCATAAAGATAATAATAACGCTTTTGTTTTTGATGGCTTCGTATCTATTTCAGACGGCATTAGAAAAGAAGTTTATAAGGCTATAGAAGATTGTAAAAACGCAGGTATTAAAATAAAAATGCTTACTGGCGATAATACTATTACAGCCTTGGCAATAGCAAAAAAATTAAAAATTGCAAATAGTTCTTTCGAAGTGGTAGAAGCAAAAGAAATAGAAAGTTTAACAGATAAAGAATTAAAGAAAATGTTGCCTAAAATTAAGGTTATTGCAAGAAGCACGCCTATTCTAAAACTAAGGATTGTAAAATTATTAAAAGAAATGGGCGAAGTGGTTGCCGTAACGGGCGATGGAATTAACGATGCCCCAGCAATTAAACACGCAGACGTTGGTATTTCAATGGGCATTTCTGGTAGTGAAATAACCAAAGAAGCATCTGACATAGTGCTTTTAGACGATAGTTTTTCTACAATAGTAAAAGCAATAGCCTTTGGCAGAAACGTTTATAAAAATTTGCAACGTTTTATACTTTTTCAACTTTCTGTTAACCTTTCTGCTTTAATTTTTATAATGATTATGACAATTTTAGGGTTGCCTTCTCCGTTTAACACCTTTCAACTTCTTTGGATAAACGTTATTATGGACGGACCACCAGCATTAACTTTAGGCTTAGAAAAAAGCGATAATTCTTTATTAAAAAACAAGCCTATTAAAAGAGATAATAATATTGTAAGCAAAAATATGTTGCTAAGAATTTTATTTAACGCATTTTACATAAGTTTAGTGTTAATTTTGCAGTATTTTTATAATATTTTATGTGTTAACGATAGCGAAACGATAAGCGTAATATTTACTTTATTTATTGTATTTCAACTATTTAACGCATTTAATAGCAGAGAACTTGGTGCAAAAAGTATTTTTAACGGAATTGGTAAAAATAAAGTAATGTTAATAACGTTTGCTTTTACTTTTTTGCTTCAAGTAATAATAACGCAATTTGGTTATTCTTTGTTTAACGTTTCGCCACTAAGCTTTTTAACTTGGCTTAAAATTTTAACTTGTGGTTTTAGCCTTATTTTAATTTCAGAATTGTTTAAGTTTTTCTGTAGAATTAAAAACTATTATAAAGATTTTTAAAAGCATAAATAAAAAAAACTTAGGAGCATAAACTAAACTATATGGCTACGATAACGGTAACAGAAAATATAAAAAATTCCAAAAATTTATACTATTTGCAAAACACGTTAGCACAACTTTTTTGTAGGGAAGATTGTTCTTCTTGTAGGCAAGACGTTGGGTGTAGAAGTCAACTAATAGTAAACTTTCCAGACTGCTATGAAGAAATTATTTTTACAGAGATAATAGACGTTATATCTGAAATAGTTGCAATAAATTATAAGTACAGATATTTTCAAAATAGCGTAAAAGTTGCAGGGCTTTCTTCGCAAGAAAAAGAACTTTTATTAACAAGCTTAATCGCAGCAGATTTATTTGAAGACAAAAGATATTCTTTCGAAAGGTTCAAGGGGCAAACTGAAATTGCAATAGACGGAATTTTTAATTTTAGGCTTCAACCTTTAAGAAAAAAGTGGGAAGATATAGTTTCTTATATGCCAAGTTGTTTTGTAAATAGCCAACTTAAAGATTTTATATCGTTTCTACTAGAAAATAAGAAAAAAAGGGTGTATATAGATGGCGGAAAAGTTTACGATAGCCATTATAAGCGTCTGTTACGCGCAAATTTAATGGAAAACGATAAGTTAGAAGTAGTTAAAGAAGTGCTTTTAAGTAATTGTGGAGAAATAGAAATTAACGGCGAAATTCCTAAAGATGATGAAATGTATATTAAGGAATTTTATAAAGATAAAATATTCTTCTAATAAAAATTGTATAAAACAATTGACAAAATTAAGTAAAAAGATTAAAATAAAGTTAACTTAAAAGCAATTTATGTTCGGACAAGTAGTATCTTGTAATTTTTTACAGAGAGTAAGTGGTGGTGGAAATCTTACAAATAGCAAGAATACGAAACCACCTAACATTTGCAAAGTAGGGTACTTTTACCCATAAAGAGTGGCCGATTTTTCGGCAAATAAGGTGGAACCACGGAATTATTCGTCCTTATGCGTTATGCATAAGGATTTTTTTATACAAGGAGATATGTTATGAAAATTACGTTAAAAGACGGCTCTTTTTTAGAGTTTGAAAGCCCAATTTCTATTGCTGAAATTGCAAAGTCTATTTCAGAAGGTTTATTTAGAAATGCAGTTTGCGGTAAAGTAGACGGTGAATTAGTAGATTTATCTACTTTAATTGAAAAAGATTGTGATTTGCAAATTATAACCTTAAAAGATAAAGAAGGTTTAGAAGTTTTAAGGCACACTTGTTCTCACGTTTTAGCACAAGCAGTAAAGAAAATTTACCCAACTTGTAAATTGGCTATTGGCCCAACCATTGAAAACGGCTTTTATTACGATATAGAATTTAAAACCCCAATCAACCAACAAGATTTGGTTATGATTGAAAAGGAAATGCAAGATATTATTAAAAGCGATTTTCCTATTGAAAGAATAGTTTATAAAAAAACAGAAGCCCTAAAGGTTATGAAAGGTTTTAGTGAACCATATAAAGTAGAGCTTATTCACGATTTACCTGCTGGTAGCGTAATATCTTTCTATAAACAAGGCGACTTTATGGACTTATGCCGTGGGCCACACCTTCCATCAACAGGCAAAATTAAGGCGTTTAAGTTAACTTCTATTACGGGTGCTTACTGGCGTGGCGACGAAAAGAACAAAATGTTAACCAGAATTTATGGTACTGCATTTGAAAAGAAAAGCGAACTAGAAGAATATATTAACAAATTAGAAGAAGCAAAAAAACGCGACCACAATAAACTTGGTAGAGAATTAGGTATTTTTATGACGGAAGAAGTTGTTGGCCAAGGTTTACCACTTCTAATGCCAAAAGGCGCAAAAATAATGCAAATTTTAACAAGGTTTGTTGAAGATGAAGAAGAAAAACGTGGTTTTATGATTACAAGAACTTCTCAAATGGCTAAAAACGACCTTTATAGAATTTCAGGGCATTGGGACCATTATAGAGATAAAATGTTTATTATTGGCGATGAAAACTCACCAGAAGCAATGGCTCTACGCCCAATGACTTGCCCTTTCCAATATCAAATTTATAAAAACGGCTTAAAGAGTTATAGAGATTTACCTTGCAGATATAGTGAAACTGCAACTTTATTTAGAAACGAAGCAAGTGGCGAAATGCACGGCTTAATTAGGGTAAGGCAATTTACTTTAAGCGACGGGCATATAGTTTGTACTCCAGAACAAATTGAAGAAGAATTTAAACGTTGTTTAGACCTAAGTTATTATTTCTTAGAGTGTTTAGGTATGAGAGAAGACGTTACTTTTAGGTTTAGTAAAAGGGGTAAATCTAACAAGGCTAAATATATAGATAACGACAAGGCTTGGAACGAAACCGAAAGCCTAATGAAAAAGATTTTAGACGGCATTGGCATTGAATATGAAGAAGCAGACGACGAAGCCGCTTTCTACGGCCCTAAATTAGACGTTCAAGCTAAAAACGTTTATGGCAAAGAAGATACAATTATTACTATTCAATTAGACTTTGCTGCCGCACACTCTTTTGATATGACTTATATAGATGAAAACGGCGAAAAACAATATCCTTTCGTTATTCACAGAAGTTCAATAGGTTGTTATGAAAGAACTTTGGCAATGTTAATAGAAAAATATGCAGGTGCATTCCCACTATGGTTATGCCCAGTTCAAGTTAAAGTTTTAAGTTTAACAGATAGAACTGCAGAATATTCTAAACAAATTGTAGAAAAATTACATCAAGCAGGTTTAAGGGCAGAAGTAGACGTTAGAAACGAAAAATTAGGCTATAAAATTAGGGAAGCACAGTTAGAAAAAATTCCTTATATGTTTATCGTTGGCGATAAAGAACAAGAAGAAGGCAAAGTTTCTGTTCGTAGCAGAAAATACGGCGATTTAGGTGCTTTAACTTTAGATGAAATTATTGCTAAATTAGTAGAAGAAAACGTAACTAAAAAAGTTTAATGGGAGAAAAATTATGGTAGATTATAAAAAACTACAAAACGGAAGTGATATTAGGGGCGTTGCGTTAGAAGGAATAGAAGGTCAACACGTAAACTTAACCGAAAAAGTTTGTTACGATATTGGCCGTGGCTTTGCTTTATGGTTGGTAAAAAAATTAGGCAAAAATAAACCTATTAGGGTTTCCGTTGGTAGAGATTCTAGGCTTTCTGGCGAAACTTTAAGTAATTGGCTTTGTAATTCTATGGCAGAAAACGGCTTAGAAGTAACTAATTTTAATATGGCAAGTACACCTGCTATGTTTATGAGTACGGTAACCGAAGGTTATAATTTTGACGGCGCTGTTATGATTACTGCAAGCCACCTACCATTTAATAGAAACGGCTTTAAGTTTTTTACTAATGTAGGTGGGTTAGAAAGTAGCGATATTAAAGAAATTTTGGCTTTTGCAAGTGGCGAAGAACAAACTAATTTACCAAAAGGCAAAATTGTTTTAGGCGAATTTATGAATACCTATTCTAATATTTTAGTAGAAAAAATTAGAAAGGCAACAGACGAAGAAAAGCCACTTTTAGGTTTTAAAATAGTTGTAGATGCTGGTAATGGTGCCGGTGGTTTTTACGTAGAAAAAGTACTTAAACCACTTGGTGCAGATACAACTGGTAGTTGTTATTTAGACCCAGACGGAAGTTTTCCTAATCACATACCAAACCCAGAAAACAAAGAAGCAATGGAAAGCATTATTAGTGCCGTTAAAAGTGTTAATGCAGATTTTGGTATTATTTTCGATACTGACGTAGATAGAGCAGGTGCAGTTTTAAGTGATGGTAGCGAATTAAACAGAAACAGAATTATTGCTATGCTTGCTAAAATTTTATTAAGAGAATACCCAGGCACTACAATAGTTACAGATAGTATTACTTCAACAGGCTTAAATAAATTTATAACTAAAAACGGTGGTATTCACCACAGATTCAAAAGGGGTTATAGAAACGTTATAAACGAATCAATTAGGCTAAATAACCTTGGTCAAGATAGCCAACTTGCAATAGAAACTTCTGGCCACGGCGCATTAAAAGAAAACTATTTCTTAGATGACGGCGCATATTTAGTAACAAAACTTTTAATAGAACTTGCAAGGGGCAAAAAAGAAGGTTATACTTTAGAATCTTTAATTAGCGACCTAGAAGAACCTAAAGAAAGTGTAGAATTCCGTTTGAATATTAAGTTAGAAGATTTTAAAGAATATGGTCAACAAGTTATTGAAGAATTAAAGGCTTATGCCGAAAGTGAAGAAGGTTTTTCTTTAGCACCAAACAATTTTGAAGGCGTAAGGGTAAATTTAAATAAAGAAAACGGCAACGGGTGGTTATTGTTAAGGCTTTCACTTCACGACCCACTTTTACCACTTAACGTTGAAAGTGATGAAATTGGTGGTGCTAAAATAATAGCTAATAAAATTTACAAATTTATTAAAAAATTTGATAGGTTAGACTTGTCTTCAATAGAAAAATATATTAAATAATTGACATTTTTTGTATTTAATGTTAATATAAATTTAATCGTAAGGGAGTAGTCGGCTTTATTAAAGTTGTTACGTCTACAACACTGGTTTACCCAGGCGTAATTTTAAACGACAAGACTTATGTGTAGATTTGCTTATAGTATTTTTACACCTAAGTCTTTTTTGTTTATAAAAATAAAAAATATACAAACAATATTTATATGGAGGTAAAATGGTTTTTCATAATTTAGAAACTTCTAAAGTTATTAAACAACTTGGCACTAATGAAAAAAGTGGTTTAACTAATGAACAAGTTGAAGAACTAAGGCAAAAACACGGCGAAAACAAACTAAAAGAAAAGAAAAAGAAAAGTATGTTTCAACGTTTTTTAGAACAATTTAAAGACGTTATGATACTAATTTTAATTGCCGCAGCAGTTATTTCTTTCGTTGTTGCTTGCACTGGGCACGACCCAAAAGAATTTTTTGAACCACTTTTAATTCTGCTTATTGTAGTTGTTAACGCAGTTTTAGGCGTTATGCAAGAAAGTAAGGCAGAAAAGGCGCTTGAAGCATTAAAAAATATGTCTGCACCACATGCAAAGGTAATTAGAAATGGTAAAGAAGATTTAATAGATGCTTCTTTGTTAGTTCCGGGTGATATTATTAAGTTAGAAGCAGGCGATTTTATTCCTGCAGATGCAAGGCTAATCTATAGTGCAAGCCTAAAGTGCGAAGAATCTGCACTAACGGGCGAATCTGTTCCATCTGAAAAATTTGCAGATGCTATCGTAGATGAAAATAGCCCTTTAGGCGACCGTTCTAATATGGTATTTTCTGGTTGTAGCGTTGCTTATGGTACTGCTTTGGCAGTTGTTACTGCTACTGGTATGAATACCGAAATGGGCAAAATTGCAAATTTATTATCTAATGAAAACGAAGGTCAAACACCATTACAGCAAAAACTTGCGCAATTAGGTAAATATTTAGGTATTTTAGCACTAGTATGCTGTGGCATTATATTTATAATTGGTTTACTAAATAAAATTGAAGTTTTAGATATTTTTATGACTTCAGTTTCTTTAGCAGTTTCTGCTATACCAGAAGGTTTACCTGCAATAGTAACAATAGTTTTATCTATTGGCGTGCAACGTATGGTTAAGAAAAATGCAATTATTAGAAAATTACCTGCCGTAGAAACTTTGGGTAGTGCATCTGTAATTTGTTCAGACAAAACTGGTACGTTAACTCAAAACAGAATGACCTTATTAAAGGCTTATTGCGATACTTTTGTTAAACCGGAAGATATTTCAAACAATAATAGCGAATTAGTTAAAAAACTTTTAACTTTTGGTACGCTTTGTTCAGATGGTAGCGTTGTTTTTAACGGAAAAGAAGAAAAACATATAGGCGACCCAACCGAAACTGCAATAGTAGTAGGTGCTTATAAAAACGGCTTAATAAAAGAAGAATTAAACGAAAAATTCCCAAGATTACAAGCAATTCCGTTTGATTCTGACAGAAAGTTAATGACAACCGTTCATAAAATAGATGGCAAATACGTTGTTATAGTTAAAGGCGCTTTTGACGTTATGGCTAAAAAATGTATTGCCGGCGACATAGAAAAAGCTTCTAAAATTAACGAACAAATGAGTAACGATGCCCTAAGAGTATTAGCTGTAGGCTATAAAGAAATAGATGAACTTGAAAATGAACCCACTAGTGAAAACCTTGAAAACGGCTTAACCTTTATGGGCTTAGTTGGTATGATAGACCCACCAAGACCAGAAGCAAAGCAAGCAGTTGCTATTTGTAGAAAAGCGGGCATTAAACCTGTTATGATTACTGGTGACCATATTACTACTGCATCTGCAATCGCAAGAGAATTAGGCATTTTGTTAGATGGCGATATGGCTATAACTGGCGCTCAGTTAGACCTTATGACAGATGCAGAATTAGATGAAAAAGTAGAAAAGATTTCAGTTTACGCACGTGTTTCACCAGAAAATAAAATTAGAATTGTTAAGGCTTGGCAAAGAAAAGGGCAAGTAGTTTCAATGACGGGCGATGGTGTTAACGATGCACCTGCACTAAAAGCGGCAGATATTGGATGCGCTATGGGCATAACAGGTACAGACGTTGCAAAAGGCGCTGCAGATATGACGCTTACCGACGATAACTTTGCAACTATAGTAGATGCCGTTCAAGAAGGCCGTGGTATTTATGCTAACATTAAAAAGGTTGTAGGCTTCTTGTTGGGAACAAATATTGGTGAAGTAGTATCTGTTTTCGTTGCAATGTTGTTATTCCATTTATCTCCGTTCCTTTCTATGCAATTATTATGGATTAACTTAGTTACAGATAGCCTTCCAGCCATTGCATTAGGTATGGAAGCCGTTGAAAAAGACGTTATGAGTAAACCACCTAAACCTAAAAAAGAAGGCTTATTTGCTAATGGTTTTGGGCTTAGAATTATTTTACAAGGCATTATGTTTGGTGTGTTAACCTTAGTAGCGTTTATTATTGGCTTTATTTATGCTGGTGGAGATTTAACTATGCCAATTGCAGAACAAGATGCTCTTTTATACGGTAGAACATTAGCGTTTTTAGTTCTAGCGTTATCGCAAGTAGTGCAAGCGTTTAATATGCGTTCAGAGCACTCTTTGTTTAAGATTGGTTTCTTTACGAATAAAAAATTAAACGGCGCAGCATTAATTTCTGTAATTTTAATGGCGTTAGTATTATTTACACCATTAAATAGCATTTTTGGACTTGTATTGTTGCCTTGGCAACTATATTTAATTGGGCTTGGATTAATTCTTTTCCCACTTGTTGTTATGGAAATTTCTAAGGCTATTGGCTTAATTAAACATCATAATTAATTTTAATAATAATAGAAATAAACCCCAACAAAAATTTGTTGGGGTTTTCGTTATAATACTTTACAAATAAAACAAGCAAACACACAAGAACAAAAAGAAGCAATTAAAGATATTATAATCGGTTTTGTTAGGTTTTTTGTTTTTGCCCCCGTAAAATATACTGCTGCAATATAAAACACAGTTTCGCTACTTCCATAAATAACGCAAGCACACCTAGAAATATAACTATCTACACCGAATTTTGTAAAGATTTCGCTAAGTAGCGCTAGCGAGCCACTACCCGAAAAAGGCTTAATTAAAACAAGTTTAGTTAGTTCTGTCGGTATTCCAAACAAGTTGAAAACGGGCGATAAAACCCTTGTTAATAGACTAGAAAGCCCACTTATTTCAAAAAGTTCTGTTAAAATAAAAATGCTTACTAAATAAGGGAAAATGCTTACTGCAAAAGGAATAGATTGCTTTGCTCCGTTTATAAACGAATCGTATGGCTTGACCTTTTTGATAATACAAAAAATAAAAATAATAATAAAGAAAACGGGTATAAAATAACTAAACATTTTTCACCTTTTAACAAAAATCTTAACAAGTAAAATTCCAATAATAGTTGAAACTGTAGTAGCCAAAATAGTTGGTAAAATTATATCTGAAGGGCTGGAGGAAGAAAAAGTGTTTCGTAGCGCTAAAACAGAAGATGGAATTAGTTGAATACTAGTTGCATTTATAACGAAAAACATTGTAATTGCATAATTAGTGTTAGTGTGCTTTTCTAATTCATTTACCGCCTTTATGCCCATTGGGGTAGTTGCACCACTCATACCAAGTAAGTTTGCAGATATATTTGTAGAAATAAACCCTTCTGCACTTTTAGGTAATTCGCCAAACAATAACATATTAATTGGTTTTAATAAGTTAGAAATTTTATTTGCTAAACCCGTTTTTTCTAAAAGTTCCGTCATGCCCATCCAAACGGCATAAATCACAACTAATTTTAGGGTTAAATCTAGTGCTTTTTCTCCGCCGTTAAGCATAGAAGATAAAACGGCTTCTGGGTTAGTAAATATTAGAATAAAAGTGCATAAAGTTATTAAAATAATAAAAATAATATTCATATATAACAACTTTATGCCAATTTTTTGTTGAATATACTAAATAAATATGTTAAAATATTATAAATATAAATTTATAAGAGAGTTAAAATGAAAGAAAAAATTTATTTAACAACTGCAATTGCATACGCATCTAGTAAACCACACATTGGCAACACTTACGAAGCCATTTTAACAGACACTTTGGCTAGGTTTTTTAAGGCAAGCGATTACGACGTTTATTTTCAAACCGGTACTGATGAACACGGGCAAAAAATAGAAGAAAAGGCAAAAAATGCAAATAAAAATCCACAACAATTTGTAGATGACGTTGCGGGCGAAATTAAAAGAATTTGGGATTTAGTTGGCGTTTCTTACGACAATTTTATTAGAACAACCGACCCTTATCATAAAGCACAAGTTCAAAAGATTTTTAAAATTCTTTACGAACAAGGCGATATTTACAAAGGCTCTTATGAAGGTTGGTATTGTACCCCTTGCGAAAGTTTTTGGACGGAAAGTCAACTTGTAAACGGCAAGTGCCCAGATTGTGGCAGACCTGTTACAAAAGCAAAAGAAGAAGCATATTTCTTTAAGATGAGTAAGTATGCAGACAAATTGTTAAAATATTACGAAGACCACCCAGATTTTATTCAACCAATTTCAAGGAAAAACGAAATGGTTAATAACTTCTTAAAGCCAGGCCTTCAAGACCTTTGTGTTTCTAGAAGTTCTTTTAAGTGGGGTATTCCAGTAGATTTTGATAGTAGGCACGTTGTTTACGTTTGGTTAGATGCTTTAACCAACTATATTACTGGTTTAGGTTACGATGCAAATGGTAATAATGGCGAAAAATATAATAAATATTGGCCTGCTTACCATATTATTGGTAAAGATATTATAAGGTTTCATACAATTTATTGGCCAATTTTCTTAATGGCTTTGGGTATAGAGTTGCCTAAAAAAGTTTACGGACACGGCTGGCTATTACAAGATGGTGGTAAAATGAGTAAATCTAAGGGCAACGTTATTTATGCAGACGATGCCGTTGAGTTTTTTGGTAAAGACGCCGTTAGATATTTTGTTTTAACTGCAATGCCATTTGATAACGACGGGCTTGTTTCTTGGAAATTAATGATTGAAAAAATTAATTCAGATTTAGCAAACGTTTTTGGCAACTTAGTTAGCAGAACTATTGCTATGATAAACAAGTATTTTGGTGGCACAATAAATAATGATGGCGAAAGTGAAGAAATAGATAGCGAACTAATTAATTTAGCAACTTCAACGTTTACTAAATATTCTGCTTATATGAAAGATTTTAAGGTTGCAGATGCTATTGAAGAAATATTTACCTTATTCCGTAGGGCAAATAAGTATATAGATGAAACGATGCCTTGGGCTTTAGCAAAAGATATAGAAAAACAAGGTAGATTAAGTAAAGTTTTATATAACCTTGTAGAAAGTATTTTAATTGGCATATCTATGCTTGCTCCAATTATGCCAGAAACTTGCAATAAAACGGCAAAAATGTTTGGTGCAGAAGTTAGAAACTTTAACGAATTAAACGTTTTTGGCAAATTAGAAAATATTAACGTTACAAGTGCTCCAGAAATTTTATTTGCTAGAATAGATGAAGAAAAAGAAACTTTAAGGATAGAAAAGGCTATGGAAGAAAAATACGCTGTTAAGGAAGAAAAAATAGAAGAAGAAAAACAAGAAGTTGAACAAATTTCTATAGATGAATTTGCAAAAGTTCAATTAAAAATAGGTTTAGTAGTTGCTTGCGAAAAAGTAGAAAAAAGCAAAAAATTATTAAAGTTAACGGTTAAATTAGGCGAAGAAATAAGAACAGTTGTTAGTGGAATTGCGCTTCATTACACTCCAGAAGAATTAATTGGTAAAAAATTAACAATGGTAACAAACCTAAAACCTGCAAAACTTTGTGGAATTTTGAGCGAAGGTATGATTTTGTGTGCTGAAGATGAAAACGGCAAAATTGCTTTCCTTTCTCCTGAAAAAGATATGCCAGATGGCAGTTTAATTCGCTAATGTATATAGATACACATTGTCATTTAGACGATGAAAAATTTAAAAATTTAGAAGAAGTTATTGAAAACTTAAAAAAAGAAAAAATTTCTTATGCAATAAATATGGGTTGTAATATGCAATCTTCTGTTAATGGCAAAGAACTTGCAGAAAAATATAATGAAATTTATTTTTCTTGTGGTTTTCATCCTTCAGATGCAGATAAATTTAGTTTAAGTAATATAGATTTATTAACGGATTTATCTAAACACCCAAAATGCGTTGGGATAGGTGAAATTGGTTTAGATTATCATTGGGAAGATTACCCTAATAAAGAAATTCAAATTAATACTTTTCTAGGGCAATTAGAACTTGCAAAAACACTTAAACTTCCGGTTTCTATTCATTGTAGAGATTGCACCGAAGTTATGCTTAAAACCTTAAAAGATAATGCAAATAAACTTGTTTATGGTGGTGTTATGCATTGTTTTTCGGGTAGTGTAGAAACTGCTAAAGAACTGCTTAAATTAGGTTTATACATTTCTTTTGCGGGGACTTTAACTTTTAAAAACGCATTAAATTTACAAGCGGTTTGCAAGGAAATTCCATTAGACAGAATTTTAACTGAAACAGATAGTCCTTATTTAGCGCCACATCCATTTAGGGGTACTATTAACGAGCCGAAGAATATACCTTTTATAGTAGCAAAAATTGCTGAATTAAAAGGTTTAGAAATTGAAGAAGTTGCAAATTCTGTAATGATAAATGCAAAAAGAATTTTTAATAAAATTTAAAAA
>JAFYWI010000007.1 GCA_017558105.1 Clostridia bacterium
GAAGACTTCGTTGTGGTTATTGGCTTAGATTCAGATAACGTTAACGTTATTGCTAAAACAGAAGAACTTTCTACCGACGATGCTATTGCAATATATACAATAATTCAAGAAGAACACGTTGTTTCACCAGAAAACGTAAAAATTATTCCAATTTCTTAAAAAATACTATGCAAATAAAATATTTTGTGGTAGAATATAATAAATAAAATTTATTAAGGGTGTAATATGGCTCGTTTTAAGAAGTTACCACAAAAAAAGAAAGAAGGTAAAGTTGTTTATGGAAGCGGTATTGTAAACGGAATAGTTTTACTTGCCGTTGCAGAATTAGATAACGTTGAACTTTATTCTGTTTCTAACAAAAAAAGCATGCGTAGTAATTCTATAAAAGTTTCGTTAGAAAAAGAAGGTATTAAGGTTAGTGTTGCCATTAAGGTTCATTATTCTCAAAGTATTTCTGAAATTGCGTTTAGGGTGCAAGAAGCAATTAGGCACAACGTAGAAGCAATGACAGAGTATAAGGTTGCTAGTGTAGACGTATCTGTTTTAGGCGTTATGTTTAACGAAGTTCCATCAATCCCTGTCCCACAAGAAGATTTAACAAAAACAAACGAAAACAATTAAGGGTTCACGTATGAGAAGTTTAGCGAGAGAAACTGTTTATAAATATTTATTTTCACAGCTCTTCAATCCAGGTGATGAGGAGCTTTTTTCTGTTCTTTGTAAGAACGATAAGTTAAATGCCGAAGCAACTGCTTTTGCAAACGATTTATTAAACGTAATTCAAACAAATTATCAAACTATTTTGCAAGAAATAGAAAAATTTTCTATTGGATATAATATAGATAGAATTTTTTCTACCGACAAATGTGCTTTAATTATTGGTATTGCAGAGTTAAACTATTTTAAAGAAACTCCACAAATAGTCGTTATAGACGAAGCCGTTAAATTGGCTAGAAAATATTCTACAGAAAAAAGCGTTAACTTTGTTAACGGAATTCTTGCAAAATATATTAAAAAATAGTTTTAGGGGTTAAAATGGCAATTATTATAGATGGAAAAAATCTTTCTTCTTTAATTAAAGAAAATTTAAAAGAAAAAGTAAGCGAATTTGAAGAAAAATATAATAGGCAAATTACACTTGCCGTTGTTTTGGTTGGGGAAAACCCAGCATCTCAAGTTTACGTAAGGAATAAAATTAAAGCTACGGAATACGTTGGTATGAAATCTTTATCTATTACCTTACCAGAAACTGCAACTTACGAAGAAGTGGCTAAAGAAATTAATAATTTAGCTTTAGATAATAGTGTAGATGGTATTTTGGTTCAACTTCCACTTCCAAAACACTTAGATGAACAAAAAATATTAAAACTAATTCCTATTGAAAAAGACGTAGATGGATTTTTGCCGGAAAACGTAGGTAATTTATGCCTTAATTTAGAAAGTAGTATTCCTTGCACACCATTTGGCGTTATTCAAATGTTAAAACATTATAACGTAGAACTTAAAGGCAAAAACGCAGTTATTATAGGAAGAAGTAATATCGTTGGTAAACCAATGGCAATGTTGTTGCTTAAAGAAGATTGCACGGTTACCATTTGCCATAGTAAAACTACTAACTTAAAAGAATTTACTAATAAAGCAGATATTTTAATTGCTGCAATAGGTAAGGCAAAATTCGTTACAGAAGATATGGTTAAAGACGGCGCTGTTGTTATAGACGTTGGTATTAATAGGGTAGATGGAAAAATTTACGGCGACGTAGATTTTGAAAACGTTTCTAAAAAAGCATCTTACATAACCCCAGTTCCAGGTGGCGTAGGCCCAATGACTATTGCAATGCTATTAGAAAACACCTATCTTTCTGCCGTTAGGAGAAATAATGAATAATTTTAACGAAAAATTATTTTATTATAAAGAAATTTTTAATAATTACCTAAATAATTTTATTAATAATTTACCTAAAAGTATACCTTCTAATTTATTAGAGAGTATAAAATATTCATTAACGGGTTCTGCAAAACGTTTAAGGCCAATTTTGTTGCTTTCTTCTAGTGAAATGCTTGGTGTTTCAATAGAAAAAACAATTAAGTTTGCACTAGCTTTAGAGTGTGTTCATAATTATTCTTTAGTACACGACGATTTGCCTTGTATGGACAACGACGATTATAGGCACGGCCAACTTTCTACTCATAAAAAATTTGGCGAAGATATTGGTGTTTTAACGGGTGATGCGCTACTTAATTTAGCCTTTGAAATTTGCTTAAAAGACTCAACTTCTTTAGAAGAAATAAAAAGCACCTATTTGCTTGCGAATTATGCTGGTATAAACGGAATGATTGCGGGGCAAGTTTTAGACTTAGAAAACGAAAAATTAACCGAATTTAACGAAGAAAGGTTGCTTAAAACGTATAAGAATAAAACGTCTAATTTACTTACTGCACCACTTTTAATTTCTTCTATTTTTGCTGGTGAAAAATACTATAATATTTTAGAAGAATTTGGTTGTAATTTAGGAATTTTATTTCAAATTACAGACGATATTTTAGACGTAGAAGGCACTTTGGAGCTTATTGGTAAAACACCTAATAAAGACAAGGATGCCAACAAATTAACCTTTATTAAAGGCTTAGGGTTAGAAAAAACAAAAGAAATTTGCAAAGAATATTACGTTAAGTGCAAAAACTTAATTGCTAACCTTGAAAATAGTGCTTTTTTAAGCGATTTACTAGATTATATTTATAACAGAAATAATTAAAAACACAAGTAATTGTGTTTTTTAATTTATGAGAAAAATATGAGAATAGACCAATTTTTAACAAATAACGGCTTTTTTGAAACAAGAACAAAGGCTGTTCAAGCAATAAAAAGGCAAGAAGTTTACTATGAAAATAAGGTGGTAGACAAGCCTTCTTTTAACGTTGAAGTAGAAGATATTAATAAAATTCAAATAAAAAGCCCAATAGAATTTGTTTCTCTAGGGGGATATAAATTACAAAAAGCATTAATAGACTTTAATTATAACGTTAATAATTTAATTTGTGTTGACCTTGGCGCAAGTACGGGTGGTTTTACAGATTGCTTAATTAAGTTCGGTGCAAAAAAGGTTTATGCAGTAGACGTTAACGACACTCTTTTACATAAATCCTTAAAAGAAAATAGTAAGGTAATAGAAATTATTAAAAATGCAAAAAATTTAGTAAAAGAAGATTTTGAAGAAAATATAGATTTAATTACTGCAGACCTTAGTTTTATTTCTAGTAAGTTATTTTTGCCAATTATGGCTAACATAATTAGTGTAGAAAAAGATATAATTTTACTAATAAAACCACAATTTGAAGTTGGTAAAAAAATTAAGTTTAAGAACGGCATTATTAAAGATGAAAAGTTGTTAAAAAACATATTAAACGAAACTATTTCTTGTTGTGTAGAAAATGGTTTTATTCCAAAAAAAATTACATTTGCACCAAATGGTAAAAGAAAAAATAAAGAATTTTTACTACTTGCAACAAAAACTGATGAAAAATTGTTAAATGATTTTACATTGAATATAGATAAATTATTTTAATAAATAAAAAAAATATTCAAAATTTTATTCATTTTTGTTGTTTTCTTTCATTTATTATGTTATTATAATATAAATTATACATTTTATAGGTTTGTTTATGAAGGTATTATTATATATAAACTCGTTAAAAGATTTTGGCAACAATATTTACCAAGACGTTAAAAATCTTTTAACTAAATATGAAATTGATTGGGAAAAAATAGAATATTCTTCATTAAAAGGCAAAAAAAGTGCAGACGCTATTTTGGTTTTTGGTGGTGATGGCACAATTTTGAACTTAGTTAATTTTGCTTCTAAAAACAATATTCCAATTTTAGGTATTAATGCAGGTAAATTAGGCTTTTTAACTGAATTTGAAATTTTTGAATTAGAAGAAGCAATTGGTGAACTTAAAAACAAAAAACTTCAAAAAGATTCTAGGCTTTTACTTTCTGTTAAACACAACAATAAAAAATATATAGCACTTAACGAAGTTTGTGTGCAAAGAACTTATAACGAAAGTTTAGATGCTTGCATTTCTAACGTAAGTGTTTCAATAGATAATAATTTAATAGAAAATATTAAAGGAGATGGTGTTTTAGTTTCTACGCCAACAGGGTCTACGGCATATTCTTTATCTGCAGGAGGACCAATTTTAGCACCGGGGATAAATTCTTTTGTTGCAACCCCGTTATATGCGCACTCTTTTAATAATAGGCCAATAGTATTTTCTTCATCTTCAACTTGTAAAATTACTCTTTTAAGTGGTAATTGTTCACTTGTTGTAGATGGTAAATTTGCAATTTCCTTAAAGGTAAACGATAACGTTTACGTTTGCAAAAACAAATTAAAAGTTACTTTTTTAAGAAAAAAATCTTTTAATTTTTATAAAGTTTTAACAAATAAGGTTAGTAATTAGGTGATAAAATGTCAAAAAAACAACGTTTACAAGATATAATTAATTTAATCAATACAAAAGAAGTAGACACTCAAGATGAAATTACAGATGCTCTTAACGAATTAGGGTATAACGTTTCTCAAGCAACCGTTTCAAGAGATATTAAAGAACTTGGAATCATTAAAATTGCAGGTAACGTTAAGAAATTTAAATATTCGTTGGCAGATAACGTAAAAGAAGAAATTTCACCTAAAATTATTGAATTATATAAACACGTAACCTTATCTGTTGTAGAAGCAAATAATCTTATTGTTGTTAAAACGTTAAGTGGTAATGCAGGCGCAGCAGGTATGGCTATAGACCAAATGAAATTTAATAGAATTATTGGTACTGTTGCCGGTGACGATACGCTACTTATTATTACAAAAACAGATGCAGATGCAGAAATAATAGCAAAAAGTTTAAGGATGCTTTAATGTTAAATAGTTTACTTATTAAAAACGTTGCATTAATAGATAATGCAGAAATATTTTTCAAAAAGGGCTTAAACGTTCTTTCTGGCGAAACGGGTGCGGGCAAATCTGTTATTTTAGAATCCTTAAACTTCGTGTTAGGGGCTAAGGCAGATAAAACGCTTATTCGTAGTGGCGAGCAAGAATGTTTTGTTAAGGCAGAGTTTGATATTAATGAAAACTCCGTTGTTAAAGAACTTTTGAAAGAATTTGACGTAGAAGATGACGACGTTTTAATTATTTCAAGAAAATTTAATATAGATGGTAAAAGCGTTGCTAAAATTAATGGTAGCACCGTTACTATTGGTATGCTTAAAGAAATTACTGCAAATATAGTAGACGTTCACGGCCAAAGCGAACATTTTTATTTGCTTAAAACATCTAATCAATTAGATTTAATAGATAAATTTGGTAAAGCAGAAGTATTAAACCTAAAAGAAGAAATTAAAGAAGAATATTTTAATTATAAAAAATTGCTAAATGAGTTAAATTCTTTTGGTAGTACTGAAAGTGAACGTTTAACTAAAATAGATATTTTAGATTACCAAATTAAAGAAATTGAAAATGCTAACGTTCAAGAAAACGAAGAAGAAAATTTATTAGCATTAAAACAAAAGTTATTAAACCAAGAAAAAATAATTACTTCGTTAAATGCTATTAAACAGGCATTAGATGGCGAAAATTGTTCTTTAGATTTAGTTTCTGTTGCAGAAAAATATTGTAGCAGTATTGCAGATTTTTCAAACGATTATAAAGAATTATATTCAAGGCTTGCTTCTGTTAGCATAGAACTTTCTGATATAAGCGACGTTGTAACTAATTTAGCAGATAATTTTACCGATAGTGAAGATAATTTAGACGTTTTAGAAGAAAGGTTATCTTTTATTAAAAAAATTAAACAAAAATATGGTAATACTTTAGAAGAAATTAATAACTTTTTGCAAAATGCCGTAAACGAAAAAGAAACTTTAGAAAATTTTACTACGATTTATAACGATAAACTTAAATTAATAGAAAAATTAAAACAATCTTTATATAAAAAGTACGTTTTATTAAGCAATTTAAGAAGAAATATAAGTAACGGCATTGAAAAAGACGTTGTTTTAGAGTTAAAAGAACTTGGAATTTCAAAGGGTAATTTTGTTGTTAAGTTTGAAGATTTACCATCTTTTGAAGATTGCGCTTTTGATTCTTCTAACGGCATAGATAAAATTGAATTTTTATTTTCTTCTAACCTTGGTGAACCACTAAAAAGTTTATCTAGTGTAATAAGTGGTGGTGAAATGAGCAGATTTATGCTTGCTATTAAAACAAAGGTTTCTAAATACAACAATATTTCAACCTTTGTTTTTGATGAAATAGATGCTGGCATCAGTGGTAATATTGCAAAAATAGTTGCAGAAAAGTTTATAAAAATAGCAAAAAATACCCAAGTTATTGCCGTTTCACATTTGCCACAAATTTCTGCTATGGCAGATAATAATTTATTAATTTATAAAAACGAAGTTAATGAAAGAGCGCAAACTAACGTTGTTTCTTTAACCGAAGAAGAAAAAGTTAACGAAATTATAAGGCTTGCTGGTGGAGACGTTAATAGCCAAGTTTCTAAAAACCATGCAATAGATATTATAGAAAAAGCAAATATATTTAAGAAGTCTATATAAAACAAGAAATTAAAAATTAATTTTTTTCCGTATAATTTTTATTTAATTACCCAACATAAATTTTAGGGTGTTTTATGAAAATTAAACGGATTTTTTTTATTTCTTTTTTATTTATAGCATTATTATTTAACAATATTACTATTAATTTAGCAAGTGCTAATAGAATTGTTTATTTAGGAGGTATGCCTGCAGGTTTTTCTGTTAGTACAAGGGGCGCATACGTTATAGGTTTATGTGACGTTATAACAGAAAAAGGTGTAAAAAGCCCTTCTAAAGATGCAAATTTAAGGGTTGGAGATTATATTTTAAGTATAGATGGTGTAGAAGTTAATAATGCATTAGACATTGAAAAAGAAATGAAAAACACCTTAACTAAAATATTAAAAATTTTAAGAAACAACGTTACTTTAACGTTAAATATTAAACCTGAAGAAGATTTGAATAAACAAATAAAAATAGGTGTATTTATTAGAGATAATATTAATGGTATAGGTACTATAACGTATATTTCTAACAATAAATTTGCTTCGTTAGGGCACCCAATTATAAACGAAAATGGAACAATGGTTAATATTATTGGCGGAACTTTAAAAAAATGTGAAATTTCTGGTGTTATTAAAGGTGTAAGGGGTAAAGCAGGTGGATTAAAGGGTGTTTTTACTAAAGATAAAATAAATTGCCCTATAATAAAAAATACAGAGTGTGGCGTTTATGGTGAAATTAACGAAGATTTTACAAAAAACTTTAAATTAACACCTATAGAAATAGGAACTGCAACTATAGGACCAGCCACGATTTTTACTACTATAGAAAATAACAAAACAAAAGAGTATAATATAAGTATAATAAAATACGATGAGTTTAATCTTAACAACAGAAATTTTGTAATTAGAATTGACGACGAAGAATTAATAGAAAAAACAGGTGGAATAGTTCAAGGAATGAGTGGTAGCCCAATAGTTCAAAATGGAAAATTAGTTGGTGCAGTAACCCACGTTTTTATTAACGACCCAACAAGGGGATTTGGAATAGATATAAATAAAATGCTTGAAAACTAAATGTAAAATTAAATAAATTATGTGTGACATAATATTAAAAGCCTATGATTTTATAGGCTTTTTTGTATATTAACAACTTTTTTACAAATAATATTATTAAAAAAGGAGTTAAATATGAAAAGCAAAAATAGTATTGTGTTTATTTTATTAGCATTTATTATTACGATAAGTTGTTTTAGTAAAATTACTTTTAGTAAGGTTTTAGCTAAAAATAATGAAAATAATATAGAATGTTTATCTAAATCGGCATATTTATGCGATGCAAATACAGGCACGGTAATTTATAGTAAAAACGAAAATATGCATTTACCAATTGCAAGTATGTGTAAAATAATGACGTTGTTGTTAATTTTTGAAGAAATAGATTGTGGTAATATTAGTTTAGAAGATGATATTGAAGTTTCTTGTAATGCTAGCGGTATGGGTGGTTCTCAAATTTTTTTAGAACCAAACGTAAGTTATAAAGCAGAAGAACTTATAAAAGGTATTGTAATTGCTTCTGCAAACGATGCTTGCGTTGCATTTGCAGAAAAAATTGCAGGTAGCGAAAGTGCTTTCGTTGACTTAATGAATAAAAAAGCAGAAGAATTACAAATGAAAGATACAAACTTTGTAAATTGTACTGGTTTACCAAGATTAGGGCAGTATAGTTGCGCTAAAGACGTTTCAACAATGTTTAGGGAACTTATAAAGCACAAAAATTATTTTAAATATTCTACAATTTGGATGGACGAAATTTCTCACCCTAACAATAGAATTACACAAATTTCAAATACCAACAAACTTATTAAATTTTATAATGGTTGCGATAGCGGTAAAACTGGTTATACTGCCGAAGCAGGGCATTGTTTATGTTCATCTGCCGTTAGAGACGGCACTAGAATAGTTAGCGTTGTAATTTCTGCACCAGATAGTAAAACAAGGTTTAAGGAAGTTTCAAACATGTTTAACTATGCTTTTGCAAATTTTATAACAAAAACTATTGTAGATAATACTAAACCTTTAGAAGAAAGTTGCTACGTTAAAAACGGCAAAAAAGAAAATTTAGAAATAGTAGCAGAAAAACCTGTTTATATTTTTTCAAAAAAGAACCAAAAACGCAGTTTTGAGTTGCAATTTATACAAAATAACGTAATATTATCTCCGGTAGAAAAAGGGCAAGTTGTTGGTAAACTTTATATCTATGAAAATAGTGTTTGCATTTATGAAGTAAACGTTTTAGCAAATGAAAGCGTAGATAGAAAAAGTTATTTTGATAACGTTTATGACGTTGTAGAAAATTGGCAAATATAAAAAATTTAATTAAAAAAGTTATTATTTATTATTAAATAATAAAATTATAAATTATCTTTGACAAAAGTCCTTTGTTTTGGTACAATATAAAAAACGAGGGATAAGTAATGAATTTTAGAGATACACTTTACGTCAATGAAAATGGTAAATTAATAATCGGGGGAGTACAGGCTTCTGTTTTAGCAAAACAGTTCGGCACTCCTCTTTATGTTTTAGATAAAAAGCACGTTGAAAATATGTGTGACGTGTTTATAAAAACACTTTCTAAAGAATATCCAAAAAGTTTAGTTTGCTACGCATCTAAAGCCTTTTCTTGCAAAGAAATTTACCGTATTATCAACAGCAAAAAGCTTGGTATAGACGTTGTTTCTAACGGCGAACTATATACGGCAAAATCTGTTGATTTTCCTATGAATAAAGCAATTTTTCACGGTAATAATAAAACTGCTAACGAACTTATTACTGCAGTTACAAACGGCGTTAAATACGTTGTTTTAGACTCTTATTACGAAGTAGATTTACTTGAAGAAATCTGTGTAGAACGCGGTATAAAACAAAACGTTTTAATTAGGGTTAACCCTGGTATTGAAGCGCATACACACCACTATATTCAAACTGCTAAACAAGATAGTAAGTTTGGTTTTTCTATTTCTAATGGCGATGCTTTAGAATTTATTAAATACGTTTTAACAAAGAAAAACGTTAATATAGAAGGCTTGCATTGCCATATTGGCTCACAAATTTTTGAAGAAAAGTCATATGTCATTTGCGTTGAAAAAATGACTGATTTTTATAAGTTATTAAAACAAGAACTTTCTTTAACATTACCAACTATAAATTTAGGTGGTGGTTTTGGCATTTGGTATAACGATGAAGATAAGAAAACTACTTTAGAAGACTATGCCAACTTTGTTAAAATAATTGCTAAAACGTTAAAAGAAAACGTTAAAGCAAAAGGTTTAACTCAACCATTTTTAATTTTAGAACCAGGTAGATCTATTATAGGTGAAGCAGGTATAACTTTATATACTGTTGGTGCAACTAAAACTATTAAAGATTTAAAAAATTATATAGCAATAGATGGTGGTATGTTCGACAACCCAAGGTTTGCATTATACCAAGCAAAATATACCGTTGCATTGTGCGACAAGGCTAATTTAGAACCTGTTAAAAAGTATACCGTTGCTGGTAAATGTTGCGAAAGTGGAGACGTTATTGCAGAAGATTGTATGTTGCCAGAAGTTAATAGTGGCGATATTTTGGCTGTATTTTCAACCGGCGCTTATAATTATTCAATGGCAAGTAATTACAACAGAAATTTAGTTCCACCAGTAGTTATGGTAGAAAAAGGCAAAGCTAAATATATTGTCAAACCACAATCTTTAGACGATTTAATTAGAAACGACGTATAAATAATTAAAAATATTAAATTTATTAAAAAATTAAGTAAAAGGAGGTAATATGGCAGAATTTGAATCAGTTGTAGATTATTCTACTAAATTAGACAATTTTGATGGCCCTTTAGACCTTTTATTACACTTAATTAAAGAAGCAAAAATAGAAATTAAAGACGTTTTTGTTTCGCAAGTTACCGAACAATTTTTAGAATACATAAATGGTTTAGAAAAATTAGACGTAGATAAAGCAAGCGAATATTTAAATATGGCGGCTACTTTATTGGAAATAAAATCTAAATCTATTTTACCAAAAGTTGAGGACTTTACTGAAGATATTGAAGATGAAGAACGTGCGTTAATTAGGGCGTTAGAAGAATATAAGCTTCTAAAAGAAGCAAGTGTTAAACTAAAAGAACAAGAAAACGTAGATAGGTTTTATAAAGAACCAGACAAAAACGTTGGCAACGTTAAAGTTGTTTATAACGATTTTAATTTAGATGGACTTATTAATGCTTTTTCTAAATTATTAATGAGAATAGACGATAAAAAAAGGCAAGAAAACATACTTAAAGAAATACCTAAGGAAGTTTATACTGTAAAAGATAAGGTTTATGAAATTCGTAGTGCTATTTTAGATAAAAAAGAAATGAGTTTCTTTGAATTATTTTCTTCAATTTATTCTAGAAGCGAACTAATAACAACCTTTCAAGCAATGCTTGAATTATTAAAATTACAATATTTAACAGCAGAACAAAATGGTGTTTTCGATGATATTACATTAAAATTAAGGGAAGACAGAAATGAAGAACTTGGAGAAATTGACGAGTATAATTGAATCTGTAGTATTTGTGTCGGGTACGCAAGTTAAAATTAGCGATATTGCTGAAAAACTAGAAGTTACCGATGATGAAGTGCTTAAATGTGCAAAAAATTTGCAAGAAAAGTATTCAAAAGAAAGCGGAATACAACTTTTAATATTTAATAAAAAACTTCAATTTGCATCTAACCCAAATAATGCTGAAGAAGTTTCTTCCGTGCTTAACCCAATAAAAGAAAAAGAACTTTCTAAAAGTATGCTAGAAGTTGCAGCAATTATTGCATATAAACAACCGGTTACTAGAATAGACTTAGAAGAAATTAGGGGAGTTAACTCTGAATACGCAATACAAAAACTTTTAGAACTAAAAGTAATAGAGCCCGTTGGTAGAAAAGATGCTGTTGGTAAACCTGTTTTATTTGGCACAACCGACGAATTCTTAAAAAGGTTTCAAATTTCTTCTTTAGACGAGTTGCCAGATTACGAAGAACTAATAAATAAAATTAGCGTTATTCGTGGAACTGACAATACTGACGAATATTTATATAAGAAAGACGTATACGTTGAAGAAAATATAAATATACAAGAAGTTGCCGTTACTGACGACGATTTTGAACTACCAGATATTTCAGAAGAAGAAATTCCAGATTTCTTAAAAGATGAAGAAATTGAAAAGTTCTAATATTACATAAAATATTAAATTAAGGTGGCTAAATTTAGCCACCTTTTTTAAATTTTGTAATTTATTATTAATGATGATGGTTATGATTACAACAACCTTTTTGGTGTTTATTTTCCTTTATAATACATTCTTTTTCTTGGCAATTTTCGTTAAGTGTTTCCATTTCAATCGTAGCGTGAAAAATTTCGTGTTCTTTTAGTTCGTCTTTAACGGCATTTTTAATTTTTGCAGAATATTCATTAACAACAACGTGTAGGGTAGAATAAATTCTTTCCCCGTCTAACGTCCAAAAATGTAAGTGATGAACGTCTAAAATACCTTCTATTTCTAAAACGTGTTGTTTTAATGAATCTAAGTTTATATTTTTAGGTGTTTTAATTAAAAATATGTTTGTAACGTCTTTTAAATTCTTAAATGCATTTATTAAAATAAAAATTGCAACAATAATAGAAAGAATTGGGTCTAAATAATAAAAGTTTGTAAAACGCATAACAATTGCACCAACTACAATTACCACCCAACCTAATACGTCTTCAAGCATATGTAAGTTAACGGCTTTTTGGTTTATTGAATGTCCACCATGCGTAAAATAGGTTGCTAAAGAGTTAATAATTAGCCCTATTATAGCCAAAATTAGCAAATAATCGTAATTTATTTTAATAGGATTAATAAACCTTAAAATTGCATGATAAATTACTAATGTAGAGCCGATAATTAATATAAACGTGGTAATTGTTGCACTTAAAACAGAAAATCTTGCGTAGCCGTAAGTGTAAACGTTATCTGGTTGTTTTTTGCTCTTTTTTTCAAAAAAGTAAGAAAGACCTATTGTAGAAGCATCGCCAAAATCGTGAATAGCATCTGAAAGAATTGCAATACTTCCCGTTAAAACGCCACCAACAAATTCAAATATAGAAAAAAGTAAATTTAATATAAATACAATAAAAATTTTCTTTTCTGTTTTCATTTTCTTTATTTTCTCCTAATTTTATAGTATAATATGTTTAATAATAAACACATTGTTCGGTATAATTCTAACATACTTAATAAAAAATATAATATACAATATTAATTATCTATCTATTACTGAACAAAATAATAAAAATGTACGGAGAAATTATGGATAGAAGGCAAAAAAGAACAAGAACGGCTATTTTTAATGCGTTTATAAATTTGTTATCTACTAAAAATTACAATAATATAACCGTTGCAGACGTTATTGAATTAGCAAACGTTGGCAGAGCAACTTTTTACTCGCATTTTGAAACGAAAGACTATTTATTAAAAGAGTTGTGCAACGAACTTTTTGAACACGTTTTTTCTGTTGAAAATTGTTTGGTAGATGCTTATATTTTCACTTGCAAAGAAAAAGACACAATGTTTTTACATTTAATTAAACATATTAAGAAAAACGATAATAATATTGCTAAATTATTATCTTGTAAAAATAACGAATTGTTTTTAGAATATTTTAAGGTAGAAGTTAAAAAATTAATTTTAGCCAATAAAAACAACTTTTCTAATGAAAAACCAAAGTTTATACCAGAAGAGTTTTGGTTAAATCATTTAACGAATACGTTTATAGAAACTATTAAATGGTGGATAGATAACGGAATGATAGAATCTCCTGAAACAATAACAGAGTATTTTTATAAAATAGTCGGCATAAAAAAACAGGTTCAATAAGAACCTGTTTTTTTGTTTATTTATAATTCAATATTAATTTCGTTTAAGCCTTGTTTTAATGCGTATTCTTTAATAAGAACAAGTTTTGCATTAACACCTTTTGGAATATTAATTTTTGCAGTAAATAAATTACCTTCTTTTTGCCAATCTACTTCAATTTTGCCATTATCTAATTCTTTACTAATAGTTGCAGAACAATTTTCATCGTAGAAATAAGGGCTAATTTCGCAAGTTTCGTAATTTATTGAAGTGTTTTTTAATCCAGCAATATTTCTTGCCATCCAGTTTAGTACGTCGCCATACATATGGTGATTTTGAGAAAGTGCTACGTGCCAACGTTCACTTAAAGTTGTTAAACCTTGTTCTTTCCAAAATCCATAAGAAGGGTAGTCGTACCTATTAACCATTTTATATGCAATATCTGTATAACCATATTTAGAAAGCCCGTTTAATAGCGCCTTTATTCCAAATATGCCAACCTTAAATTTATATTCATCTGAAATAACTTTTTCTACTAATTTTTTTGCAATACTTTTTGCTTGCTCCATAGGTACAAGGTCAAAATATAAAGGAAGGGCAAGCGCGCCTTGAGTATTATTATCAACGTTATCGCCGTTAATAAATTTTTCTAAAATAACTTTTTTAATTTCTTCTGCTTTTTTGCTACAAGTTAAATAATCTTCTTTTTTATTTAAAGCGTTTGCTATTTTAGAAAATACGTTTGTAATTGCATAATAAAATGTTGTATCTAAAAATTTACCAGTCATTATGTCTGCTCTATATTCAATAGGCCAACTCCAGTCGCCAATTCCGTACCAAACCGTGCCGTCAACGTCTTCCATCATAGAAGCGTAGTTTAAATATTTTTTGCAAGCATTATAAACAACTTCTAAACAATCTGTTTTTCCAGTTTCAACGTAGTGGTTATAAGGGAGCATAAATAAAACACTATCAAAAGCAGGGCCAGTTCCCCAGTTGTAGCCAAAACCATTTGTTGGAGCAATAGAACAAATTTGCCCGCTAGGTCTTTGTGTGTCGCATACGTCAACAAGCCATTTTTTATACGCTTCCGTCATGTCAAAAAACAAAGTTGAATAGTTGCTAGAGTTAACTGCGTCTCCAGTCCAGCCATGTTTTTCACGGTGAGGGCAGTCTGTAGGAATACCGTGGTAATTGCTTAAGAAAGAATATATGCCAGCCTTAAATACCCAATTTAGTAGTTCGTTCGAGCAATTAAAAGTACCAAGTCTTTTAAGGTCTGTATGAACGAAATAAGCCATAAAATCGTTAGGGCTTGGCTCGTTGTTTAAGCCTTTAATTTCTACGTATCTAAAGCCGTGGTAAACAAATTCTGCCTTCCAACTTTCTTTACCATTTCCGCTAAAAATATATTGGTCTTGTTGGTACGTGCCAGAGTAAATGTACATAGAATTGCTTTCTCTGTCTAATTCGCCATCTTTAACTTTTTCAGAGTAGGTTATGGTTAATTCTGTACCTTCTTTTTCACTTAAAGTAAAACCAACGTAGCCGGCAATATTTTGACCAAAATCTAAAATATAACCATTTTTGCTTTGCCACATATTTATAGGAGAAAAAGTTTCACACTCTTTTATAGATGGCATTGTTTGTTCGTAAAGTTCGCCACCAGGGGAGCGCACGATATTTGCATTATTCCAATTTTCATCGTTATAATCTAAACTTTCCCAATTATCGTAAAGTCTTGCATCGTAATATTCGCCTTCACGAATTGCGTTATGTATGGTTGCGCCGTTATAGGTTGCTTTCCAAGATTTATCTGAAACTAAAATACTATTTTCGTTTTCAAATAATTCAAATCTTAATCTTGGAGTGTTTCTCCAAGTAGATAAATAAAAGCCCCAAGTTTCATCTGTTGTGTTATTAAAAAAGCCGTTGCCAAGTTTTATTGCTATTACGTTTTTACCATCTTGTAAAAAATTAGTAACGTCATAGCGTAAATATAAAGAACGAATATCGTATGCAGTAAAAGCAGGTGATAAAACGTCTTCATTAACTTTTTTGCCATTTATATATAAATTAAAAGCGCCTAAGCCACAAATTAAACATTCAACCTTGCCATTTTTTTTGTAATTAAATTCTTTTCTAAGTTGCATTGCAGGGCTTTTTTCTATTATTTTTTTGTCACCTTCATTTATACCAATCCATTTGGATTTTGAACTAAAAAATGCCATAGATTTCTCCTAAATAAGTTTTTAGTATATTTTATCACACAAAAAAACAGATGTAAATAAAAAAATAATAAAACATAAGAATAATTCAATAATTTTTACTAATAATAAAAGTAGTGTATATAATATTGCTCTCAATTATTTTATTAATAATTTTTCCTTTCTTTGTAAATTTTTATGGTTATTTTTCAAAAAAAAGTAAAAAGTTATATTTTGCGATTTATTTATTTTCATTTTTTAAAATTGTAAGTGGCTATATTGAATTATGTAATGAAGGCGTTTTAATTCATTATAAAAATAATAAGGCGGTTTTAATATATTTTAATAAAGTTTTTGGGTTAAGAAATAAATTCAAGCCAATACAAGATTATAATTTAACAAGTTTTAGCTCTGTTTTAGACGTTGGAAAAGAAAATTTTTCTATTAATTTGCTAACTTTTTCAATGATTTATAACCTTATTAATAATAATTTCGGTTGGTATTTTCATCATAATAAACCATATTTAAAAATTAATAATGAAGTTAATATATTTATAAACAATAATTTGCTTAACTTTTACGTAAAAACAAACGTTGTTTTTAATATTTTAACAATTTTAATAAATTTAGTAAAAATGTTATTGGAGAAAGTTTTATATGGAAGAAAAACAAAACAAAATTAAAAACGTAGTAGATATTGCGCTTAAAAATTTAAGTGAAATTATAGACGTAAATATAATAATAGGGCAACCTATTAACGTTGATAAAGATATTATAATACCAATTTCAAAAGTAACTTTTGGAGTTCTTTCAGGTGGGGGAGAATATGGCAAATTAGGTATTTTTAATAAAAACGATAATTTACCTTTTTCTGTTGGGAACGGCTCTATTGTATCTATTAAACCTTGTGGCTTTTTAGTAAAAGATGAAATTGGTGCTTATAAAATTGTTTCTGTTAGCGAAAATTCTTATGAAAAATTAATAGAAAACGCTACAGATTTAATTAAAAATTTAAAGGTAAAAAATGAAAACAATTAAAAAGTCTATTTTTATAATTGCTTGTATATTACAAGTGATATTAAGTGTAATTATGCTAGACATAAAAAATACAAAAGCATATAATGGTTCTGCAGAAATTGTAATGGACCAAAGTTCTGGCAGAGTTTTATATGGCAATAATGTTAACCAAAAAATGTTTATGGCTAGTACTACAAAAATTTTAACTGCAATAACTGTTATTGAAAATTTTGATATAAACTCTAAAGTTATTGTTAAAAAAGAAACTTGTAGTGTAGAAGGTTCTAGTATATATTTAGAACCAGGCGAAGTATTAACAAGAAAAGAATTATTATATGGATTGATGTTGCGTTCTGGTAACGACTGCGCAGAAACTTTAGCAGTAGATTGCTCTAATTCAATTGAAGAATTTGTTAAATTAATGAATGAAATGGCTAAAAAAATCGGTGCAACTAATAGTAATTTCGTTAATCCACACGGACTTCACAACGAAAATCATTATACAACTGCTTACGATTTAGCATTAATTTCGCGCTATGCGATGAAAAACCAAGTTTTTAGAGAAATTGTTTCTACTAAAAAAATTTCTATACCATTTAGTACAAGAGATTTTAACAGAGTTTTAATAAACAAAAACAAATTACTAAATAGATTAGACGGTTGCATTGGTGTTAAAACGGGTTTTACTAAAAAAGCAGGCAGATGTTTGGTTACAAGTTGCAAAAGAAATGGTTTAGAATTAATTTGTGTAGTTCTTAATTGTCAAAATATGTTTGAACATACAGAATATTTGCTTTTAGATGCATTTAGCAATTATAATTCATATAAAATATTTAATAAAAACAATATTATAGATTTTTTAGAAGTTAAAAATTGCAAAGAAAAATGCCCAATTTATATTAAAAGCAACGTTAAACTTGCTTTAACAGAAAAAGAAAAAGAAAATTTAAAAATTGTATACGATTTTCCTAACATTTTAGAAAAAAATTATAATAAAGACGAAGAAATTGGCTCAATTAAATTTTTTATTGAAAATAACTTGATTTTTACCGAAAAAGTATATACTATTAATAGTGTAGAAAATTTTTAAGGTGAAATTATGAGAATCAATAAATTTTTAGGCGAATGCGGTGTTGCATCTAGAAGGGCATCAGATAAACTTATTGCAGATGGTGTTGTTAAAATAAATAATAAAATTGCCAAACTTGGAGACGACGTAGACCCATCTAGCGATATTGTAACCGTTAATAATAAGCCTATTAGACTTACGGAAAAGAAAGAATATTATATAATGAATAAACCAAAAGGCTACGTTACAACTGTTAAAGACGATAAAGACAGGAAAACCGTAATGGATTTATTGCCAAATAATCTAAAAAGGCTTTTTCCAGTTGGTAGATTAGACTACGATACAGAAGGTTTGCTAATTTTAACAAATGATGGCGAACTAACTTATAAATTAACACATCCTAAAAACGAAGTTCCTAAAACTTACTTAGTTAAAACTGAAAAATCTGTTTCTGAAGAAGATATTAGAAAGCTTAGAAATGGTGTTTACGTAGATGGTGTTAAAACTAAAAAGTGTAACGTAAAGTTAGTTGAAAGTAATAGTAAATATACAAAATTACATATTACAATTACAGAAGGAAGAAATAGGCAAATTAGAAAAATGATAGAAGCCGTTAATAATTCTGTAGATTTCTTAAAAAGAATAAAAATTGGCGATTTAACTTTACGTGGCTTAAATCGTGGCGAAGTTAGAAGTTTATCTCCAATTGAAATAGATTATTTGTTAAATTTATAAAAAACAAAAAACAGAAGCAAAAAACTTCTGTTTTTTTATTGTAATTTTTTTATTAGTTTTTAATAAACGTTTTATTTTTAGAAAGTCTATATTTGATTATAGAATAAATAAACGTATTAATATAAAAAACTATTGGCATTAAAAAGTAATAATATAAATTATACGTTACAAATAAGTTAACTTCAAACACTAAATTCAACGCAAAAGTTATTAAAATTAAGTTAAATACAATAATTCCATACGTTAATATTATATCTGCGCTAATTTTTTTACCCGTTTTTTCTGGTTTTTTATAATAAATTATAGAAGTAATTATAGGGAATATTGCAGAAATTAGCGTAAAAATTAGTAATTCACTTTTGTTTAAGCCAACGTTTCCGTCAAAGTCAACAATTGTTAAAACAATTAATTGAAGTGTTAACAATATAAACGTAATTAATGAAGAATATAACGTTAATTTATTAATAAAAAGTGGTCCGTTTTCAATTTTTTTAATTTTAGAAGAAACCCTTAATTTATATCCATCGGCTTCGGCTTGAGCAGTTAAATCGCTATAATCTATTTTGCCATAATTTTTATTTTTAACGTCTGAAGCGTGAATTTTTTCGTTAAATTTAAGCATTTCTTTGTCTATTTCAATGTTATTTTCCACTTTTTCTTCCGTAGGTCTATCTACTACGTTGCAAGTTTCCATTTTTTCTTTTTTAACGGGTTCTTCTTTTATAGTATATTTAATTAAACTTTTTAAAATAGCCCTAAAATTAGATGCATCTTCATTATTTTCGGCATTATTTACGTTATTTTGTTCAATTTTTGGCTCTAAAACGTTGTTATTTTCAACAATTTCTTCTTTCTTAATAATTTCTGGCTCTTTTTTAACGTTATTTTCTATAGGTTCGTCTATTGTAGGGCATACTTCATTGAGAGTATTATTGTTGGAAATTTCCGTTTTGACTGGTGTAATATTAACCAATTTATCTATAATTTCTTTAGAATATTGCCAATTATTAAGGTTTTTTTCAACAAAATTTTTGCCAAGTTCCGTAATTTTGAAAAATTGACGTCTGCCACTAGCAGAATCGTTTCTATAAGCGGTAATATACTTTAAATTTTCTAATCTTTTTAAAGAACTATATAAAGTTGCTTGGTTAATTTCGTATTCGTTTTGGCTTTTTTCTGCAATATACTCGCTAATTTGCCCAGCAAATTTGTCTGAACTGATTAACGAATATAATATAATTGTGTCTATATGACCACGAATTAAATCAGAACTAATGCTTTTTTCCATAAATTAACACCATTTAACATTTTTTTAAATTATACAATAAACTTTATACCAAGTCAAGATAATTTATTAAATTTATAAATTATGTTAGATAAAATAAATATAAAAATCGTTAGGTTTATAAAAAGGATTTTAATTATGAATTCTACAAAAAAATACAAAATTATATTAGTTAGTAAAACAAAAAAATAATTTTAATAATTTTTATAGAAAGTATTGACATTTAATATTTGTGGTGCTATTATATCAATATAGCATAAAACTCTGCGTAAAAGCCGTGTTTTGCGCAGAGATGTGTATATTACCCTACACAACAAAAACAATAAAAAAGTATGTAATTTTTTAACAATTTTAACAATTACTACGTTACCCTACTAAAAATCTTACAAATTTTATAAGGAATTATTATGAAAACAAAAAGTTATTTTGAAAACAGAGAAATTTCCTGCATTAAAAAAATAAACGAAATACTAAAAGATTTACCATTTTTCGTTGAAGATTTTTTTATTGGAATAGAACAGCGCACTACAGCCCTAACTAGACTAAATTATGCTTACGATTTAAGAATTTTCTTTGATTTTTTAGCAAAAAAGATATTTAGAGATAAAAAAATTACCTTAATTGAGTTAAACGACCTTGCTAAACTACAATCTACTGAAATAGAATATTACATAAGTTATTTAAGTAATTATGAAATAAACGGCAAAGAAGAAACTTGCAGTTTAACCGGAAAAGCAAGAAAACTTTCTACCTTAAGGGCGTTTTTTAAGCACTTTTTTAATAAAAATATGCTCCCTGCTAACGTTCCAGCAAAGGTAAATATGCCTAAAATTAGAGAAAAAGAGATTATTAGGCTTGAAACCAACGAAAAAGTTGACGAAGTTGGCGATATGCTTTACGTTGTAGAAAACGGCACGGGGCTGACAAAACAACAATATGCATACCATAAAAACACAAAATTAAGAGATACGGCTATCGTTACCCTATTTTTAGGAACGGGAATTCGTATAAGTGAATTAGTTGGAATTAATATTGAAGATATTGACTTTAATTCTAATAGTTTTATTGTAACAAGAAAAGGTGGAAATAGAACAGTTTTATATTTTAACGAACAAGTTAGGTCTGCCCTATTTGCTTATTATAACGTTAGAATAGATAATAACAAGGTAAACCCAGAAGAAAAGGCATTTTTCCTTTCACTTCAAAATAAACGCATTTCTATTAGAAGTGTTGAAGATTTAGTTAAAAAATATGCAAAAATTATCTCTCCGCTAAAAAAAATTACTCCACACAAATTAAGAAGCACTTTTGGTACTAACTTATATAGGCAAACTGGAGATATTTATATTGTAGCCGATTGCTTAGGTCATAAAGACGTTAACACAACCAAACGACATTATGCTGCAATAAACGAAGAAAACAGAAAAAAAGCGGCATTTAACCTTTCTATACAAAAAAAAGATGATTAAAAAATCATCTTTTTTCTTTATCTATAGTCAACACCCCTTCTATTAATTAACGTAGAGAAAATAATTTGCGTTCTTGTTTTTCCGTAATACTGAATTTTATTAATAAACCTATCCATTTCTAAAGTATTTTTAAATATAACTTTTGCTATTAAGGAATATTCCCCAGTTACTCTATCGCACTCTATAACGTTTTTA
>JAFYWI010000008.1 GCA_017558105.1 Clostridia bacterium
GAAAATTTGCAATATAGTTTGCAGTAGTTGGCGTAATTTGCATAACCCCAATTGCTCCTTTATTACTTACTGAAGTTTCGTTAAAATTACTTTCTGTTTTAATTAGTGCAAAAAGGGTATATACGTTTAGGTTATATTCCGTTGCGTAATAAGTTATGCTTTCAGTATGTTTTAAGGGGTATAAATATTTTTTGCTTACGTATTCAAAAACGAATAATATGCTAAATATTATATAAAATGTTATTAATAAATAAGTTAATACCTTATAAACAATTTTTAAATTTATTTTCTTAAAAATATTTTTCACTTTATTTTTAGTATATTCAAAATATACAATTAAATTTCTAAAACGTAACTTAAATTTATATAATTAATATTTACTTGACTTTTTCTAAAAAAAGTATATTATTTAATATATGAATATAATTATAGTTGGTATTGGTAAGATTGGCGAAACCTTGGTGCAAGATTTCGTTAAGGAAAATTGTAACGTTACTATTATAGACACAAACGAGAATATCGTTAACTCTCTTGTTAATAAATACGATATTAAAGGTGTAATTGGTAGTGGCTGTGAAAGGGAAGTGTTAGAAAATTGTGAAGTTTCTAATGCAGATTTTTTTATTGCTTCTACTTCTCACGACGAATTAAATATTCTTTGTTGTGTATTAGCAAAAAATTTAGGTGCAAAAAACACTATTGCAAGGGTTAGAGCACCAGAATATTATAGTGAAATAGATAATTTAAAAGAAACTCTTAAATTAGATTTAGTTTTTAACCCTGAATTAGAAATTGCAGAAGAAATTCAAAAAATATTAAAATTTCCATCTGCCGTAATGGTTGAAACCTTTGCTAAAGGTAAAATAATTTTAGCAGAATATAACGTTACTAAAAATAATCCTATAGTAAATTCTTCTATTATGGAAATTATTAAAAAGTTTAAACTTAAAGTACTTTTTGCCCTTGTTAAAAGGGGAGGAAAAACTTTTATTCCTAAAGGTGATTTCGTTATTGAAGAAGAAGATAATATTTTTATAATTGCACCAGAAAAAGAAATAGCAAACTTTACAAAAAAATTAAATATTTATAAGCAAAAAGCAAGGTCTGTTTTTATAATTGGTGGTGGAAAGGTTGCATATTATTTAGCAGATATTCTTTCTAAAGACGAAGTTTCCGTTAAACTTATTGAAAAAAATGCTCAACGTTGCGAAATTTTAAGCGAAGAATTGCCTAACGTTACCATATTACAAGGCGATGCTACAGACCACAACGTTTTAGAAGAAGAAGACGTTTCTTTATCTGATGCAATAGTTTCTTTAATGGGAGTAGATGAAGAAAATATAGTTTTATCTTTATTTGCAAGAAGTATTTGCAATAATAAAATTATTACAAGAATAGATAAGCCTGCGTTATTAGATATTGCAGAAAAAATAGGGCTAGATACAGTTTTATCTCCACGAATTGCAATATCTAACCATATTTTAAAGTACGTTAGAGGAAAACTTGGCGACCATACTTCTATGGTTAAATCTTTATATAAAATAGATGAAGAAATTGAAGCGTTAGAGTTTTCTATTAATGAAACGTTTACTAAAACTAATATTCCTATTAAAGACCTTCATATTAAAGAAGAAGTTTTAATTGGTGGTATTTTTAGAAATAACGAGTTTATTTTACCTAAAGGTGATACTTGTTTATCTATTGGCGACAGAGTAATTATCGTTGCAAAAGAACAAATTTTAGAATTATCTAAAATATTTAACTAAGGTTATATGAATTATAAGGCAGTAATAAACGTTTTAGCAAAAACAATGATAATAGAAGCATTTTTTATGTTTCTTTCTATGTGCGTTGGGTTTTACTATGGCGAACAAACTTTTATATCTTTTTTAATTCCTATTGCAATTTTATTAGCAATAGGTGTTCCTTTTGCTTTTTTAAAATATAACTCTAACAATATTAGAGCAAAAGAAGGGTTTGTTATTGTTGCGCTCGTTTGGATAATACTTTCTTTGTTTGCAAGTTTTCCATTTTTTATTGGTGGGCATATACCTAACTTTTTCAATGCGTTTTTTGAAGCAACTTCTGGTTTAACTACAACTGGTGCAACTATATTAAACGATATAGAAGCTTTACCAAAAAGTATATTGTTTTGGCGTTCTTTTACACATTGGATAGGTGGTATGGGCGTTTTAGTTTTCATACTTGCATTAATTCCTTCAGATAACGGTGCTATGCACATTTTTAAGGCAGAATCTCCAGGTCCATCTGTTGGTAAATTTGTTTCCAAACTAAAGCATACGGCAAGAATATTGTATTCAATTTATATAGCTTTAACAATTTTAGAAATAATTGCTCTTTTAATTGCAGGAATGGGTTTATACGATAGTGTTGTACACTCTTTAGCAACGGCTGGAACAGGTGGTTTTAGCGTTAAACAAGCAGGAATATCATATTATAATAGTGTTGCAATAGAAGTTATTATAACTTTATTTATGTTTATATTCGGCGTTAATTTTAACGTTTTTTACCTAATTTTATGTGGGCAAGTAGTTAAGGCGATTAAGAGTGAAGAATTTATTACTTATTTAATAGTTCTTTTATTTGCTATAATTGCAATTGCTATTAATTTGCTTTCGGTTTATAATGACTTTTGGACGGCTTTAAGGTATTCTTCTTTTCAAGTAGTTTCAATTAGTTCTACAACGGGATTTGCTACTGCAGATTTTAATACTTGGCCGGTATTTTCTCAAATTATTATTATTTTTTTAATGATTATGGGCGCATGTGGTGGCTCTACAGGTGGTGGCGTTAAAGTTTCAAGAATGCTTATATTAGGTAAATCTTCTTATGCTAACTTTAAAAATTTAACGTCTCCAAGGCAAGTTTTAACAATTAGATTAGAAAACGAAAAACTTTCTAATGAAATAGTTAACAACGTAAAAAATTATATAATTTTTTGGGCAGTAATATTATTTATAGTAACCTTAATGATTTCAATTGATAGTTTTTACGGGGCAGATTTTTTTACACATTTTTCTGCAAGTTTAACTTGTATAGGTAACGTAGGTCCGGGTTTTAACGGGGTAGGACCTATGAGTAATTTTGCTAATTATTCTTGGTTTTCTAAACTTATTTTATCTTTTGAAATGCTAATTGGTAGGTTAGAAATTTTCCCTATGTTTATACTATTTTCTCCAAGAGTTTGGAAAGGTAAATAAATAAAAAAGGCTTGTTATTTACAAGCCTTTTTTAATTATTTTATTAAGTTCAATATTTATTTTTTCTATTGGTAGACCTATTACGTTATTTAGGCTACCTTTAATTTCTTTAACAAGGTTAAAATCGTCTTGAATACCGTATGCGCCAGCCTTATCTAAAGGTGAACCAGTTTTAACGTATTCATTAATTATTTCTTCATTTAGAGTATTAAATATAACTTCCGTTTGGTCGTAATCGTTAATAATTTTGTCTTTATATACTATTGCATAACCAGTATAAACGTAATGTGCTTTACCAGATAATGTTTGAAGCATTTTCTTTGCATCTTCTTCGTTTTTTGGTTTGCCTAAAATTTTACCATCTAAATAAACTATTGTATCTGCACCTAAAACTAAAACGTTTTCTTTATTTTGTAGGCCATTAAAAACGTCTTTTGCTTTTTCTAATGCAAAATATTTACAAGTTTCTATTGGCGAAGAAAGGGTAGTGCTTTCATTAAAACTACTTTCTATAATCTTAAATTCATAGCCTGCTTTTTTTAGTATTTCATTACGCCTTGGCGATTTACTTGCTAAAATAATTTCCATAAGCCTATAATACGACTTTAATATTAAATTGTCAACTACATTATTGTTTGTATTTTATTACAATTCTTTCTAAAAGTGTAACTAATGCGTACATTAAAGTTGCAAGTAAACATAAAATTATGGTAGATGCCATAACTAAATCTAACTTAAACACTTGCCCACCATAAACTATTAAATAACCTAAACCAGCGCGAGAAACAAGGTATTCGCCCATAATAGAGCCAATCCACGCCATACCGACGCTTATTTTAAGCATGCTAATTAACGTTGGCAAACTTCCTGGAATAACAAGTTTTTGCATTATTTGTAATTTGTTTGCACCCATTGTTTCTAATAGTAAAATTTTATCTTTATCTATTGCTAAAAAGCCGTTTAGCATTGTAATTATTGCCACAATAATGCTAATCAATATAGTCATAAATACTATTGCTTTTGTGCCACTTCCACACCATACTATAATTATTGGACCAAGTGCAATTTTAGGTAAGCTATTTAGCACAACAATATATGGTTCTAAAACTCTTTTTGCTCTATTTGACCACCATAATAAAAGCGCAATTCCATAGCCTAAAACTACTGCTATTAAAAAACCTAATAACGTTTCATAAAGTGTAACGGATATATGATATAAGAGCGAATTTTCTGCAAATAGGGTATATATAGTAACTGCTATTTTAGAAGGGCAACTTGTAATAAAACTATCTATTACGTTAAGTCTTGCAAGTAATTCCCAAACGCCTAAAAATAACACTAATATTAAACTTCTTAGTATCCAAACTAATAAGTTTTCTTTTTTTAGTTTTTTTATATACAACAAATGTTGTTTAGAAACGTTTTCTTTTTTCATTTGTGTAAATCCTTCCATATTTTTTCAAAATAAACACCAAAATTTTTGCTCTCTCTACGTTTTAGTGGGGTAGCGCCATCTAGTACTGGTTTATATATAGATTTCACTTGTGCTGGCCTTTCGGTTAGCACTATAATTTTGTCAGACATAGAAATGGCTTCTGATATATCGTGAGTAACTAAAATGGTTGTTTTATTCTGTTCTTTTATAATGTTATAAACGTCGTCGCAAACTTGTAGTCTTGTTTGTGAATCTAATGCAGAAAAAGGTTCGTCTAACAATAAAAGTCTAGGGTTAAATACTAAAGTTCTAATTAATGCAACACGTTGGCGCATACCACCAGAAAGTTGGTCTGGATACTTTTTTTTAAAGCCACTTAATCCATATTTATCTAATAATGAATTTGCATAATCAATAGAATTTTTATTTACTTTTTTCTTAATTTCTAAAGGTAATAAAATATTTTTTTCTATTGTTCGCCAAGGAAAAAGCTGGTCTTTTTGAAGCATATAACCAAGTTGTTCTTTGTTAACGTTATGTTGGTTACCATCGAAAATTATTTTACCATTAGTAGGTGTTAAAATGCCTGCTATTAAAGATAATACTGTTGTTTTACCGCAACCAGACGGCCCAATTATAGAAACAAATTCACCTTCGTTAACGTAAAAACTTAAACTTTCTATTGCTTTAATTTCATCTGTTAGTGTGTAATAAGTTAACGATACGTTTTTTAATTCTAATAGTTTATTCATAATATTTTTCTGCCGTTAATATTTAATTTTTTTAGCCAAATACTGCCTTTGCTAAAGAGTTATCTACAATTTTTTCAAAAGGAACTCTCATAGGCAATTCGTTAGCATTTTCCATAATGTTTTGAAGTCTTGTAAAACTTTGTTCCGTGGCTTGAAGGTCTAATTTCCAAGCGTCAATTTGTTTATAACTTTTAATAGACGTTTCTAATGATGCTATTGTTGTGTTAGGGAATTGTTTTACTATTGCTTCTGCAACTTCCTTTTCAGTTTTACTTGCTAAAAATTCGTGGGCTTTTTTAATAGCTCTTAAAAAACCTTTTAGAGTTTCTTGGTTGTTTTTAATATAACTTCCTAACGCAATAAAAGAAGTGTAAGGTATTTCGCCACCTTGTTCACCAACACTTGCAACGACGTGCCATTTACCACTTGCTTGATATTCGCTTGCTGTTGGTTCAAAAACCGTGCAGTAATCTGCCGTTCCACCTAAAAAGGCACTTGTCATTAAGTTAAACTGAACGCCAAAATTTAAGTTATAATCTATGCCGTTAACCATATTTTGTTCTTTCATAATATATTCAAAAGTCATTGCAGGAACTCCACCTTTTCTACCTGCTAAAATTTCTTTACCACGAAGATTTTCCCAACTAAAATTAGGTTCTGCTTTCCTAGAAACTAAAAATGCACCGTCTTTTTGCGTTAATTGCCCAAAAACTTTAGGGTAATCTACTTTATTTTGTGCATACACGTAAATAACCGTTTCTGGCCCCATTAAGCCTATTTGAGCAGAGCCAGAAAGTAATGCCGTCATAGAGTTATCTGCACCACCACCATTAGTTAGGTTAATTTTAATATTTTCTTCTTCAAAATACCCGTTTTCCATTGCTAAGTATAACGGAGCGTAAAATACAGAGTGCGTTACTTCGTTAACGTTAATTGTTTTAACTCCGTTTTCGTTAGCACAAGCCGTTGGGAAAACTAAAAATAAAAGTGAAAGTGTAATTGCTAAAAATTTTTTCATTTTAAATCTCCATTTTTAATTATTTTGTTTTGCTTATAATAATTATTCTATGTTGTGTTAATTATATTTGACAATACGTTAAAATTTTTATATAATCTTTAAAGATTATTTTTTGTTTATTAACTATTTTTTAAGGAGCATTTTTGCTATGGAAATGGAAAAGACGTATAACCCGTCGTCATTTGAAAAAGAAATATACGAAGAGTGGGAAAGCAAAGGGTATTTTAGGGCAGAAGTAGATGCCAACAAATTGCCTTTTACAATTGTTATTCCACCACCAAATATTACTGGCCAATTACATATGGGCCACGCGTTAGATGAAACCTTGCAAGATACTTTAATTAGATTTAAAAGAATGCAAGGCTATAGTGCTTTATGGCTACCTGGTACAGACCATGCTTCTATTGCAACAGAAGTTAAAATTGTTGAACAAATGCAAAAAGAAGGCTTAACCAAAAAAGATATTGGTAGAGAAGGCTTTTTAGAAAGGGCTTGGGCTTGGAAAGAAAAATATGGTGGAAGAATTATTGAACAATTAAAAACGTTAGGTTCTTCTTGCGATTGGTCTAGGCTTGCTTTTACAATGGATGAAAAATGCTCTAAAGCAGTAAAAGAAGTTTTTGTTAATTTATACGAAAAAGGCTTAATTTACCGTGGCGACAGAATTATTAACTGGTGTCCAGATTGTAAAACCGCGTTAAGCGATGCAGAAGTAGATTACGTTGAAGAAGATAGTTCACTTTGGTATATTAAGTACCCTGTTAAAGATGGCGATGGTTATTTAACCGTTGCTACTTCAAGACCTGAAACTATGTTTGGAGATACTGCCGTTGCAGTTAACCCAAGAGACGAAAGGTATGCTAATTTAATTGGTAAAACTTTAATTTTACCTATAGTTAATAAAGAAATTCCTGTAATTAGCGACGAATACGTTGAATTAGAATTTGGTACTGGTGCTGTTAAAATTACTCCAGCCCACGACCCTAACGACTTTGAAGTAGGTTTAAGGCATAATTTACCAGTAATTAAAGTTATTAACGACGATGGCACTATGAACGATTATACCGGCAAATTTAACGGCTTAGATGCTTTAGCGTGCAGAGAAAAAGTTGTTGAAGAACTAAAATTAATTGGTGCGTTAGATAAAATTGAACCATTACACCATAACGTAGGGCATTGTTATAGGTGTAAACATACCGTTGAACCAATTGTTTCTAAACAATGGTTTGTAAAAATGCAACCTTTAGCAGACCCTGCAATAAAAGTAGTTAGAAATAAAAGCGTTAAATTTATTCCAGATAGGTTTAGTAAAATCTATTTTAACTGGATGGAAAATATTAAAGACTGGTGTATTTCACGTCAACTTTGGTGGGGGCATAGAATACCAGCATACTACTGCCAAGATTGTGGCGAGATGATAATTTCTAAAGAAGAAGTTAAAGTATGTACGAAATGCGCAAGTAAAAATATTAAACAAGACGAAGACGTTTTAGATACTTGGTTTTCTTCTGCATTATGGCCATTTTCTACTTTAGGTTACCCAGAAATTACAGAAGACTTAAAATATTTCTATCCAACGGACGTTTTAGTTACTGGTTACGACATAATTTTCTTCTGGGTTGCTAGAATGATTTTCTCTGGCTTAGAACATATGAACAGAATTCCATTTAAGGAAGTTTTGATCCACGGGTTAGTTCGTGATGCCGAAGGTAGAAAAATGAGTAAATCTTTAGGCAACGGCATAGACCCAACTGAAATTATTGCTAAATACGGCGCAGATACTTTAAGGTTTTCTTTAATAAACGGCGTTGCAGCAGGTAGCGATATGCGTTTTTCTGATGAAAAAGTAGAAGGTGCTAAAAACTTTATGAACAAAGTTTGGAACGCTTCTAGGTTCGTGCTATTAAACGCAGAAGATAAAAATATTCGAGATATTAAAGACTGCAAGTTAGATAGTGCAGATAAATGGATTTTATTAAAACTTAATAAAATTATTAAAGACGTTACCATTAATATGGAAAAATACGAAATGGGTGTTGCGCTTGCTAACCTTTACGATTTTGTTTGGAACGACTTCTGCGACTGGTACATAGAATTAACAAAACCAGTTCTTTATGGCGAAGATAATAATAAAAGAGAATCTACAATAAGCGTTTTAGTTTACGTTTTAGGCGAAATATTAAAGTTATTACATCCTTTTATTCCTTTTGTAACGGAAAAGATTTATAAGAGTATGCCAAACGTAAAAGAACCTTTAATGCTTGCTTGTTACCCAAGGTATAATACTAAATTTAATTACACTGCAAGTTTTAATGAAATAGAACTTATTAAAGAAATTATTAAATGTATTAGAAACATTAAGGCTAAAACGGGTGCTGCACCTTCTAAAAAGGTTAATTTATACGTTAAATCTGAAAAGTTTAGGGTTATAAACAAAAACTCCGTTTATATTTGCAAACTTGCAGGTGTAGATAACGTTTATTCTGTTAAAGATAAAGCAGAAATTAACGAAAAAGTTATTTCCCAAGTACTAGACGGCGCAGAAATTTTTGTTCCACTTGGTGAACTTGTAGACTTTGAACAAGAACTAATTAGGTTAAAGAAAGAACTTTTAACTGCAGAAAACGAAGTTAAAAGGGCAAGTGGCAAACTTTCTAATTCAGGCTTCTTAGAAAAAGCACCTAAGGCTCTTGTAGACGCAGAAAGAGAAAAGAGAGATAAATATTTAACCATAGTTGAAAAAATTAAAAATCAAATTAAAGAATTAGAAAATTAATTCCGTTATTAACCCCCAATTGTTTGGGGGTTAATATATTTTTATATTAAAATATATTTTTATTCTTTTTATATGTTTTATTAATTGACAAAAATTTTAGGTTTTGTTAAAATAATATTAGCTTAATAGAGCCTTTGCGACTGACGGATTTAAGTGGAGCACCACAAAGAAACAAAGGGTTCTTGAAACCGACCGTCTGGGTACACTTATTTTTCGCAATAAAAGTGTACTTTTTTTATTTAAGGAGATTAAAATTATGAAAAAAGTTGGCATTATTTTAGGTAGCGATAGCGATTTGCCTATTGTTGAAAAAGCAATTGCTATTCTTAATGAATTTGAAGTTAAATATGAACTACATATTTATTCTGCGCACAGAACTCCAGAACAAGCAAAAGAATTTAGCCAAAACGCAAGAAAAAATGGCTTTGGTGTTATAATTTGTGCTGCAGGTATGGCAGCACACTTAGCTGGTGCTATTGCCGCTAATACAACAATACCTGTTATTGGAATTCCAATAGATTGTGGTAAATTTAGTGGGTTAGACGCACTTCTTTCTACCGTGCAAATGCCAACGGGTATTCCAGTTGCAACTGTTGCAGTAAACGGGGCTGGTAACGCTGCATTATTAGCAATACAAATTATTGCAGTTGAAGACAAAGTTTTAGCAGAAAAATTAGATGCAAAAAGGATTGCAGATACTAAAAAAGTTTTAGAAAAAAGCGCTATTGCAGAAGAAAAATATAATAAATAATTTTTATTTTTGGAGATATTATTATGAAACAAGTTTATAAGGGAAAAACAAAAGACGTATTTGAATTAGAAAACGGTAACTTTTTATTAAAGTTCAAAGATGATTGCACTGGTAAAGACGGCAAGTTTGACCCAGGTGAAAACTCTGTTGGTTTAACCATTGAAGGTGTTGGCGACGTTAACCTTCGTATGAGTATTTATTTCTTTGAAAAATTAAATCAAGCAGGCATTAAAACTCACTATATTAGTGCAGACCTAAAAAATACTACTATGGAAGTTATTCCTGCAAAGCCTTTTGGTAAAGGTTTAGAAGTAATTTGCAGATATAAAGCTGTTGGTAGTTTTATTAGAAGATACGGCGACTATATTGAAGAAGGCGCAGACCTACCAGAATACGTTGAAATGACTTTTAAAAACGACGAAAAAGGTGACCCACTTGTTACTAAGGAAGGTTTAGTTGCTTTAGGGGTTATGACTGATAAACAATTTGAAGATACAAAATTAATGACTCAAAAAATTACCAGAATCGTTGCAGACGACCTAAAAGAAAAAGGTTTAGATTTATACGATATTAAATTTGAATTTGGTTATAACGGCAAAGAAGTTATTTTAATTGATGAAATTGCTTCTGGCAATATGAGAGTTTATAAAGACGGCAATTATATTGACCCAATGACACTTTCTAAATTATTCTTTGAAAACAAATAAGGGGCTTTTATGGGCGGTTTTTTTGGTATAACAAGTAAAAAACCTTGTGTACAAGACGTTTTCTTTGGAGTTGACTATCACTCACATCTTGGTAAGTTTAGGGCAGGTATGGCTGTTGTAGACGAATTTGGTGCGTTTGAAAGGGAAATTCATAACATAGAAAACTCACCATTTAGAACTAAGTTTGATAATATTGGTGAAAGGTTAAAAGGTAATGCTTGTATTGGTTGTATTAGTGATGCAGACCCACAACCTTTATTAATTAAGTCTAAATTTGGGTTGTATGCTATTTGTATCGTTGGTTATATTTCAAACGTAATAGAATTAACAAACGAATATTTAAAAGAAACTTGTGGTATTTTTCAAGCAAGGTCTGGCAACAAGGTTAACTCTACTGAATTAGTTGCCGCTTTAATGGAACGAAAAGATAATTTGTTAGATGGCATTAAATATGCCCAAAGCGTTGTTAAAGGTTCGTTATCTATTGTAATTTTGTTAGAAGATGGCTCTATTTACACTGCAAGAGATTATTTTGGCAGACTTCCTGTTAACGTTGGTAAAAACAAAAACGGTTATTGCGTTTCCTTTGAATCATTTGCGTTTGAAAAACTTGGCTATTCTAAACATAAAGAATTAAAGTCTGGTGAAATTGTTAAATTAACTCCAGAAAGTTGCGAAGTAATGTTTGAAGGTAGAGATGAAATGAAAATTTGTGCTTTCCTTTGGACATATTACGGCTTTCCTAATGCAACTTACGAAGGCAAAAACGTTGAACTTACACGTATGAATAATGGCAGAATTATGGCGCAAACAGAAATAAATAAGGGTACGATGCCTAAAGTTGACTACGTTAGTGGCGTTCCAGATTCAGGCACACCACACGCTATTGGTTATGCACAAGGTTCTAATATTCCATTTGCAAGGCCTTTTATTAAATATACGCCTGCTTGGGCAAGAAGTTTTATTCCAACAAACCCAAGTGAACGTAAAAAGGTTGCCAGAATGAAACAAATTCCTATTGTTGAATTAATTAAAGGTAAAAGTTTAATGTTTATAGACGATAGTATTGTTAGGGGCACGCAGTTAAATGAAACAATAGATTTCTTGTTTAATAACGGAGCAAAAGCAGTTCATATGCGTTCGGCTTGTCCACCTATAATGCACGCTTGTAAATACTTAAATTTCTCTAGAAATAATAGTGATATGGAATTATTATCTAGAAGAATTATATTAGAAATAGAAGGCGAAGAAGGGCTTAAATATATAGATGAATATGCTAATCCAGATACGGAAAGGGGTAAAAAATTTAGGCAAACCATTTGTGAAAAAATGAAATTTGATTCGCTTGAATTTCAAACCTTAGATGGTATGATTGAAGCAATTGGCATAGATAAATGTAAAATTTGTACTTATTGTTGGAACGGAAAGGAGTAAAATTATGAAAAATTCTAAATCAGAAAGTTATGCAAAGGCTGGTGTAGATATTACTGCCGGTTATAAAGCTGTTGAATTAATGAAAAAACATATAGCAAGAACACTTACTAGTGGAGTTTGTAGCGACGTTGGTGGTTTTGGTGGTTTGTTTGAATTACCAGAAGGCTATGCTAAACCAGTTTTAGTTAGTGGTACAGATGGTGTTGGTACAAAACTAAAACTTGCTTTTATTTTAGACAAGCACGATACCGTTGGTATAGACTGTGTTGCTATGTGCGTTAACGACGTTATTTGTTGTGGTGCAAAACCTTTATTCTTTTTAGATTATATTGCTTGTGGCAAAAACGTTCCAGAAAAAATTGCATCTATTGTTAGTGGTATTTGTGAAGGTTGCGTTCAAAGTGATAGCGCACTTATTGGTGGCGAAACTGCTGAAATGCCAGGCTTTTACCCAATTGATGAATACGATTTAGCCGGTTTTTCCGTTGGCGTTGTAGATAAAAATAAAATTCTAAACCCAAAAAGTATGGAAGAAGGAGATGTTATTATCGGTTTAGCATCTAGTGGTGTTCATAGTAATGGTTTTTCATTAGTTAGAAAAGTTTTTGATATTGGAAATAGCGATATTACTAAACCTATGGAAGAATTAGGTGGTAAATCTATTGGCGAAACTTTATTAACCCCAACTAAAATTTACGTTAAATCTATATTAAAATTAATTGAAGAAGTTTCAGTTCGTTCAATTTCACATATTACTGGTGGTGGTTTTTACGAAAATATTCCAAGAAGTTTACCAGAAGGTTTTGCCGCTAAAATTAACAAAGATTCATTAAAAATATTACCAATATTTAACCTAATTGCAAAAGTTGGTAATATTCCTGAAAGAGATATGTTTAACACTTTTAATATGGGTGTTGGTATGAGTGTTGTTGTTAAAAAAGGCGAAGAAGAAAAAGCACTTAAAATATTAAAAGATAACGGTGAATACGCTTATATAATTGGTGAAATTGTTAAAGGTGAAAAAGGCGTTATTTTTAACTAACGTAATTGGTGAGTAAATGAAAAAAGTTAACGTTGCCGTTTTGGTTTCTGGTGGTGGAACTAATTTGCAAGCACTTATTGATGCACAAAAAAGTGGCATTATTAAAGATGGCGAAATTAAAGTAGTTATTTCTAATAATGCTTCTGCATATGCGTTAGTTCGCGCAAAAGAAAACGGCATTAAAACTGAAACAGTTATTAAAAAACTATGCAAAGATAAACTAGATTTTGAAAATAGAATTATTAAAATTTTAGAAGAAAACAATATATCTTTAATAGTTCTGGCTGGTTTTATGTGTATTTTAACCGAAAACTTCACAAAAAAATATGAAAATAGAATTATTAACGTTCATCCATCGTTAATACCATCTTTTTGTGGCGAAGGTTATTACGGCTTAAAAGTTCATGAACAAGCCTTAAAGTATGGTGTAAAAGTAACCGGTGCAACGGTTCATTACGTAAACGAAATTGCCGATGGTGGCAAAATAATTTTACAAAAAGCCGTTGAAATTTTAGATGGCGACACACCGGAAATTTTACAAAAAAGAGTTATGGAACAAGCCGAATGGAAAATTTTACCACAAGCTGTTCAAATGATATGCGAAAATTTATTAAAGGAAGAAATGTAATGGCAAGGTTTGATTTAAAAAAATTATTAAAAGAAAACACTTATCCTGGTAGGGGTATTGTCGTTGGGAAAAGTAAAGATGGAAAAAATGCTTTAATCGCTTATTTTATTATGGGCAGAAGCGTTAATAGTAGAAACCGTATATTTGAAGAATTTGACGGTGGTATGCGCACCAAAGCTTTTGATGAAAGTAAACTTTCTGACCCAAGTTTAATTATATATAATCCATATAGAAGTTTAAAAAATACAGATATTGTTACAAATGGCGACCAAACAGATACCGTTTATAACTATATTCTAAAAAATGGTGATGATGGTTTTGCTTTTGATAAAGCACTTTATACAAGAGAATTTGAGCCGGATGAACCAAACTTTACACCAAGAATTTCTGCAATATTAAATTATAATTTTGAAATAAATAATTTTGATTATAGACTATCTATATTAAAAAGTGCAAATGGTAACCCTAGTGTTTGCGATAGGTTTTTCTTTGGTTATACTGCGTTAAATGGCAGAGGGCATTTTATACATACCTACGCTAAAGACGGCAACCCAATTCCATCTTTTTATGGTGAACCAGAAGAAATTGAAATGCCAAATACTTTAGAAGAACTTTCTTTTTTAGTTTGGGAAAATCTTAACGAAGATAATAAAGTTTCGCTTTATTGTAGGTGCATACCTTTAGATGGAAGTAAACCAACTAGTATTATTATTAACAAAAACAAGTAGGAGAAAATTATGAAAGAATTTGAATTAAAATATGGTTGTAACCCTAACCAAAAACCATCTAAAATTTTTATGCAAGATGGAAGTGATTTACCTATAACTATATTAAATGGCAAACCTGGTTATATTAATTTTTTAGATGCTTTTAACGCTTATCAATTAGTTAAAGAACTTAAAGAAGCAACTGGTTATGCATCTGCAACTTCATTTAAGCACGTTAGTCCTACTTCGGCGGCAATAGGTTTACCTTTAAGCGATACGTTAAAAAGAGCATATTTTGTTAACGATATTGAAGGGTTAGATAATTCTCCACTTGCTTGTGCTTATGCTAGGGCAAGGGGTACAGATAGGCAATGTTCTTTTGGCGACTTTATTGCTCTTTCAGATGAATGCGATGAAATTACTGCAAAACTTATTTCAAGGGAAGTTTCAGATGGTGTTATTGCTCCATCTTATAGCGAAAAAGCGTTAGAAATTTTAAGAAAAAAACGTAAAGGCACGTATAACGTTGTTCAAATTGACCCTAATTACGTTCCAGAAGAAAAAGAAAGAAAGCAAGTTTATGGCATTACTTTTGAACAAGGTAGAAATAATTTTAAAATAGATTCTTCTTTGTTAGAAAATATTGTTACAAAAAATAAAGAATTACCTAAAAGCGCTAAAAACGACTTAATTATTGCGCTTATTACATTAAAATATACACAATCTAACTCTGTTTGTTATGCTTTTGGTGGTCAAGCAATTGGCGTTGGTGCAGGGCAACAAAGTAGAATTCACTGCACAAGGCTTGCTGGTGGCAAGGCAGATACTTGGTTTTTACGCCAACATGAAAAAGTGCTTAACTTACCTTTCTTAAAAACGTTAGGCAGACCAGAAAGAGATAACGTTATAGACGGCTACATTAATAAAAACGAAGAAGACGTTTGCGCAGATGGTAACTGGCAAAAGTATTTTGAATATCAACCACAACCATTTACAACGGAAGAAATTAAAGAATATCTTTCTAAAATAAAAGGTGTTGCTCTTGCATCAGATGCATTTTTCCCATTTAGCGACAACATTGAAAGGGCAAAATTAAGTGGTGTTTCTTTTGTGGCAGAACCTGGTGGCTCTGTTAGAGACGACCTTGTTATTGAAGCATGCGACAAATATGGTATGGTAATGGCATTTACCGGTATGAGATTATTCCATCACTAAAATAAAAGTTATATAGAGAGTAAAAAATGAAAGTTTTAGTTGTAGGTGGCGGTGGCAGAGAACACGCTATTATTAAAAAAATTAAACTTAATAAAAACGTAGAACAAATTTATGCTTTACCTGGTAACGGTGGTATTTCTTATGATGCAACCTGTGTTCCAATTGGGGCAAAAGAAATAGAAAAGGTTGTTAATTTTGCCGTAGAAAATAAAATTGATTATTGCGTTGTTGCACCAGATGACCCACTTGTTTTAGGTATGGTAGACGAATTAGAAAAAGTTGGAATTAAGGCTTTTGGCCCTAAAGCTAACGCTGCAATAATTGAAGGAAGTAAAGTTTTTTCTAAAAATTTAATGAAAAAATATAATATTCCAACTGCTTCATATGAAACGTTTAGTAATTCTAATGAAGCGTTAGAATACGTTAAAAATTGCAAAATTCCTATAGTAATTAAGGCAGATGGCTTGGCTCTAGGTAAAGGTGTTATTATTGCTTTTACAAGGGAAGAAGCTGTTAATGCAATAAACTCAATAATGGAAAACAAGGTTTTTGGTGCTAGTGGAAACAATATCGTTATTGAAGAATTTTTAGAAGGCCCAGAAGTTTCTGTTTTAGCTTTTACAGATGGTAAAACAATTATTCCTATGGTTTCATCAATGGACCATAAAAGAATTGGAGATTTTGATACTGGCTTAAATACTGGTGGCA